>NZ_CP172404.1:1257500-1598333 GCF_048213115.1 Niveibacterium terrae
CAACCGAGATTCCCATAGTAGTGGCGAGCGAATTGGGATGAGCCTGTGCGTGATAATCGAAGTGTTAGTGGAACGGTCTGGAAAGTCCGGCAATAAAGGGTGATAGCCCCGTACGCGAAAACACATCGATGGTACTAAGCGCACGACAAGTAGGGCGGGGCACGAGAAACCTTGTCTGAATATGGGGGGACCATCCTCCAAGGCTAAATACTCGTAATCGACCGATAGTGAACAAGTACCGTGAGGGAAAGGCGAAAAGAACCCCGGGAGGGGAGTGAAATAGATCCTGAAACCGCATGCATACAAACAGTGGGAGCCTCCTTGTGGGGTGACTGCGTACCTTTTGTATAATGGGTCAGCGACTTACGTTCTGTAGCAAGCTTAACCGAATAGGGGAGGCGTAGCGAAAGCGAGTCTGAATAGGGCGACATAGTTGCAGGGCGTAGACCCGAAACCGGATGATCTATCCATGGCCAGGATGAAGGTTGGGTAACACCAGCTGGAGGTCCGAACCCACTAATGTTGAAAAATTAGGGGATGAGCTGTGGATAGGGGTGAAAGGCTAAACAAATCCGGAGATAGCTGGTTCTCCCCGAAAGCTATTTAGGTAGCGCCTCATGTATCACTCTCGGGGGTAGAGCACTGTAATCGTTGAGGGGGTCATTGCGACCTACCTCGCGATAGCAAACTCCGAATACCGAGAAGTGCGAGCATGGGAGACAGACCTGGGGTGCTAACGTCCTGGGTCAAGAGGGAAACAACCCAGACCGCCAGCTAAGGCCCCAAATGCGTGGCTAAGTGGAAAACGAAGTGGGAAGGCATAGACAGCTAGGAGGTTGGCTTAGAAGCAGCCACCCTTTAAAGAAAGCGTAATAGCTCACTAGTCGAGTCGTCCTGCGCGGAAGATGTAACGGGGCTCAAGCCACGAGCCGAAGCTGCGGATGTGTCTATGACACATGGTAGGGGAGCGTTCTGTAAGTCTGCGAAGGTGGATCGAGAGGTCTGCTGGAGATATCAGAAGTGCGAATGCTGACATGAGTAGCGATAAAACGGGTGAAAAGCCCGTTCGCCGAAAGCCCAAGGTTTCCTACGCAACGTTCATCGGCGTAGGGTGAGTCGGCCCCTAAGGCGAGGCAGAAATGCGTAGTCGATGGGAAACAGGTCAATATTCCTGTACCGCTCTTTAATGCGATGGGGGGACGGAGAAGGTTAGGTCAGCCGGGTGTTGGATGTCCCGGTTCAAGCCTGTAGGCGTGCTGCGTAGGCAAATCCGCGCGGCTTAGCTGAGGGGTGATAACGAGCGAACTTGTTCGCGAAGTGGCTAATACCAAGCTCCCAGGAAAAGCCTCTAAGCTTCAGTTAAAGAGTGACCGTACCGCAAACCGACACAGGTGGGCAGGTTGAAAATACCAAGGCGCTTGAGAGAACTCAGGAGAAGGAACTCGGCAAATTTATACCGTAACTTCGGGAGAAGGTATGCCTCATTAGCTTGTAGGAGAACATCCGAAGGGCGAAGAGGCCGCAGAGAATCGGTGGCTGCGACTGTTTAATAAAAACACAGCACTCTGCAAACACGAAAGTGGACGTATAGGGTGTGACGCCTGCCCGGTGCCGGAAGGTTAAGTGATGGGGTGCAAGCTCTTGATCGAAGCCCCGGTAAACGGCGGCCGTAACTATAACGGTCCTAAGGTAGCGAAATTCCTTGTCGGGTAAGTTCCGACCTGCACGAATGGCGTAACGATGGCCACACTGTCTCCTCCTGAGACTCAGCGAAGTTGAAATGTTTGTGAAGATGCAATCTCCCCGCGGCTAGACGGAAAGACCCCATGAACCTTTACTGTAGCTTTGCATTGGACTTTGACGGGACCTGTGTAGGATAGGTGGGAGGCTTTGAGACCAGGACGCTAGTTCTGGAGGAGCCGTCCTTGAAATACCACCCTGGTGTCGTTGAGGTTCTAACCTTGGTCTGTGAATCCAGATCGGGGACCGTGCATGGTAGGCAGTTTGACTGGGGCGGTCTCCTCCCAAAGAGTAACGGAGGAGTACGAAGGTCTCCTAGGTACGGTCGGAAATCGTACTGATAGTGCAATGGCAAAAGGAGGCTTGACTGCGAGACCCACAAGTCGAGCAGGTGCGAAAGCAGGTCATAGTGATCCGGTGGTTCTGTATGGAAGGGCCATCGCTCAACGGATAAAAGGTACTCTGGGGATAACAGGCTGATTCCGCCCAAGAGTTCACATCGACGGCGGAGTTTGGCACCTCGATGTCGGCTCATCACATCCTGGGGCTGTAGCCGGTCCCAAGGGTATGGCTGTTCGCCATTTAAAGTGGTACGTGAGCTGGGTTTAAAACGTCGTGAGACAGTTTGGTCCCTATCTGCCGTGGGCGCTGGAAGTTTGAGGGGGCCTGCTCCTAGTACGAGAGGACCGGAGTGGACGGATCTCTGGTGTACCGGTTGTCACGCCAGTGGCATTGCCGGGTAGCTAAATCCGGAAGAGATAACCGCTGAAAGCATCTAAGCGGGAAACTCGCCTCAAGATGAGACTTCCCTCGGGACTTGATCCCGCTAAAGGGTCGTGGAAGACCACCACGTTGATAGGCTGGGTGTGGAAGCGCAGTAATGCGTTAAGCTAACCAGTACTAATTGCCCGTGCGGCTTGATCCTATAACCTTGAGTAATCAAGGTGCGACGCAAGCTTTAATGTGCGACAATCGCAACCTAATTCATGCCTTTCCAGTTTCAGCCTGACGCCCATAGCGCTTTGGTCCCACTCCTTCCCATCCCGAACAGGACAGTGAAACGAAGCCGCGCCGATGATATTGCGCTTCTTGCGTGAGAAAGTAGGTCAGCGTCAGGCTACCCATTCCAACACCCCCTCGCCTCAAATGGCGCAGGGGGTGTTCTCGTTTACAAAGCCGGGAATGCGCAACGCAATGCTTGGCGCCGCCTGAGCCGGTCGGCTCTGCAAAGCCGACCGGACCCAAACTTCTCCCGCACGCGGGCGAGGGGCCTGCAAAAATGAGTGGGGTGAGCCCGTATCAGTGGGCGGCGAGCGTGTCGAATACGGCGAGAACCTCGGCCTCGCCCATTGATCGGGCCGAGGCCAGCTCGCCGGCGGCTGTCGCCTTGAGCAGCTGGCCCCTGGAGTCGAGCACTGCGACTGCGGGAATGCCCTTCTTGGTCGGGTTTCCGTAGCGATTGACGATGTCCATGTTGTGGTCCCAGTTGCCGATCTCGACCTTGGTCAAGACGAAGCGGCGGGAGAGCTTTTTGGCCACTTTATCGTTTGCCATCTGGCGTGCCAGCGCACGGCAATCCGGGCACCAGTTCGCACCGAAGATCACGAGAACCTGCCTTCTGGATGCCTTGGCCTTCGCAAGCGCGTGGGCGAGTTCGGCATTCGCATCCGCTTTTTCATCGTAGGCGGGCGCTTCGCTGGGCGTGGCCGCATGAACGCAGGGAGTGATGAAGGTGAACGCGGCGAAAAGCGCTGCGGCGGTAAGCTTCAAACGGGGCATCGGTAGTCCTGAATCAGTTCGGAAAGTCATTTTATCAACGGTGAAGGGCAGGATCTGCGGGCTTGGGCCATCACGAGTGCCGGCCGTAGCCGACCGCGACCATCGCCTTTGCGTGGTCCAGGTCGCTCGCGTAGCCGCTGGCGACGAAGCAGGCGGCAAGCTGGTTGGCGAGCGGGACAGGAGTCGGCTTCCGACCGTCCAGCATGTCGTCGATATACGCGGCAACTGCGACCGGATCGGCCGGGGTGGGAGTCTGCTGAGGGGAGGCTGGAAAGCTGTCCTCCTCATAGAGCACGCGACCCTCTCCGCCTGAAAACCAGCTGATCCGCGGCCGTCGCTCCGGATTCGCATAGGGCTCGCCATCGGTCGCCCGCATCAGTATCGCCTCGGAGCAAGTCGCGGCGAGTACCTGGGCGAGATTTTCGAGCATTCCGGTGTCGCTGGAGCAGATCAGGCGCAGGCTGTGGCCGGGCGCCGGATCGAGCAGGCGTGCGAGCTGGTGACCCAGGTTGCGTGCGCCCAGTTCGGTCCGCAATGCGAGCAGGCGGTCGAGCTCGGGGGAGAGCAACTGGGTCGGTAGCAGTGCGAGTTTGCGCATCGTCAGCGCTTCCTGGGCCTCGCTGATCGAACGTGCGGCTTCAAAGCCGAGCGCTTCGAAAACGGCGAAGCTGGGCGCGGGCGTCGAGTCGCCCAGTCCGCCATGCACGAGAACCGGGACGCCGGCACGCGCCAGCCTCAAGGCGAGCGCGGGCATCAGGTTGACCTGACGATGGTGGGCCGAATAGCTGGGAATGATCGCGAGTTTGCGCGGGCTGTTCGGCAATGCGAGGCGGCGCGTGACTGCGGTCAGGGCGCGGGCGAAGCCTGTCATCTCATCGCTGCTGCAGCCTTTCCAGCGCAGCGCGACCATCAGGGCTCCGAGCTGGAGTGGCGTAGCCTTTCCCTGCAGCACAGAGGACAGGAGCTGATGGGCTTCGTCGCATTCGAGATCTTCGCACGCGGCCGGCCCGCGCCCGATTTTGGCAAGCGCGGTGGTGACGTCCATCGATAAAACCTCCGTAAAGGGGTTGATTTGAATTCACGGCAGGCGATTGATCACCTTGCCTTTGTTGTGCTCTCGGAAGTGAGGCCGCGGAATATTTGCTCTGGGATTAGCAAGCGGCATGCCACGGGCGATGCGCTTGATGCTGCGGTCTTTGAGCGAAACCGCACACGGCGGTCACGCACCAGATTGGCGCGCGCTCCGGGCTGCTAGCATTGCTGCACCGCAATGGCGCAGCAGAGTGACTGTTTGGCCTGGACCTGGGCCGGGTTCAGGCGCGGGCCAGCGTGCTCAGCGCGCTAATCTGGTCCAGGATGGGCTGGGGGATGGGCTCATCGCCGGCGAGCATCGCGCGGATCAGCGCGGCGTTGGCCGGGTTCGACACCGCTTCACGCACTTCGCGTGCCGGATCGCCGTCCTCGGCGGGGAAGAGCTCACGCGCCTCGCCATTGAAAAATCCGAGCAAGCGGGGGCGACGGCGGGGCAGGGCATAAGCTTCGCCTTCACTGCCGCGCATCAGCAGCGCCCAGGCCTGTTCGCGCCCGAGCAGTGATGCGGTGCGCTCCATCGTTTCCGGGTGGGTCATCGGCAGAACCCGGACGCTGCGACCGCGGCAGGAATCGAGCAGTTTGACCAGCGTATGGCCGACATTGCGCACGCCCAGCCGGGGGCGCAGCGCGAGCAGTGCGGCGAGTTGCGGGCTCAGCGTGGCGAGGTGCAGACAGGCGATGCGCTCGCGGCCGAGCGCGCGTTCGGCGTCTTCGCGGGTTTGCTCTGGCGTGAGTCCGAGTTCGGCGAGCAGTCCGAAAGGGTCCAGTCGGTCGGCGAAGTCATGGAAACCATGGATCAGTACCGGAATGCCTTCGCGCGCGAGAAGCTGCGCGACCAGGGGCATCAGGTTCGCCTGACGGCGCGCACCGTTGTATGTGGGCAACAGCACGCAGCGCGGGCCATCGGGCACGCGCAGCTGGGGGGTGCGCGCGGCGAGCGCCCTCTGAAAGCCCGCGAGTTCGTCCACGTCTTCGCCCTTGATCCTCAACGACAGCAGGATCGCTCCCAGTTCGAGTTCGGGAACTTTCCCATCGAGGATATCGCCGAAAAGGGCCTCCGCCTGTTCCTGGGTCATCGCGCGCGCGCCCTTGGCGCCGCGGCCGATTTCCTTGATGATCGGGGCGTAGCTCATCGTCTCTTTCCTGTGAAGTTCGGTGCGAGTGTGACAAACGCTGCGACTTTGCGTTCGCGGCATCGCTGGAGTCAATCAATGAAAGTCGGTTTTATCGGTTTGGGAATCATGGGGCGCCCGATGGCGCTCAATCTGCTCAAAGGAGGGCATCAGCTCCATGTCTGGGCCAGGCGCTTGGAGTCGATGCAGCCATTGCTTGCGGCCGGAGCGAAACCGGCTTCGGGGGGCGCGGAGCTGGCGCGCGACTGCGACATCGTGATCAGCATGGTCGCCGATTCTCCCGACGTTGAGCAGGTCGCGCTCGGCGTGGGCGGCGTCGCCGAGGGCGCTGAAGCGGCAGGGAGAACCGACCTCATCTATATCGATATGAGCACGATCGCGCCGTCGTCGGTGCGCAGCATCGCGGCGCGGATGGCCGAGCGCGGTGTCACGATGCTGGATGCGCCGGTCTCGGGCGGTGAAGTCGGGGCGATAGCGGGTTCGCTGACGATCATGGTCGGTGGGGTCGAGGCTGCTTTCGAATGTGCCCGGCCAATCCTTGCCTGCATGGGGACGACAATTGCACGCATCGGCGAGAGCGGCGCCGGACAGGTCGCGAAAGCCTGCAACCAGATTCTGACCGGGGTCGGTGTCGCGATGGTCGCCGAAGCGATGCACTTCGCACGCTCCTCGGGTGTCGATCCGGCCAAGGTCCGCGAAGCGCTGCTGGGTGGTTTCGCATCGAGCCGCATCCTCGAGAACCACGGGCAGCGGATGCTGGATCGCAACTTCAAGGCCGGCTTCAAGTCGTGGATGCACCAGAAGGATCTACGCATCGTACTCGACGAAGCGCACAAGATGGGACTTGCGCTTCCGAACAGCGCGGCGACTTCGCAGATGCTCAATGCGACGGTCGGCTCTGGGATGGGGGACGACGATTCGATCTCTATCCTGCGCCTGCTCGAAACGCTGTCGGGACGCGCGTGATGAGCCGAATCAGGATTCTGGCCGCTCTGGCCGCGCTGTGTCTGATTCCGGGCTGCGCGCTGATGGCGCTGACTCTGGAGAAACCCGATGTCAGTCTGGTCGGCGTTGAGCTCGGCCCGACGACGCTGCTGGAGCAGCACCTGAAGCTGACGCTGAAAGTGAGCAATCCGAACACGCGCGACATCACCGTAGACGGGATGAGCTTTCGCGTCGAGGTCGGTGACCGCGAGCTGATCCACGGCCTGAGCAACAAGACCATCGTTCTGCCCCGGCTCGCCGAAGTCCGGATCCCGGTCGAGACCAGCGTGTCGCTGGCCGGCGTGCTCAAAGAGCTGCCCAATCTCCTCGGCGGCAAGCTTGGTTACCGCTTGCGCGGCGAAGTGATCACGCGTGACTTTGGCCGCCTGCCTTTCGACCGCAAGGGCGAGCTGGGCGCAGCGAAGGCGAAGCGCTCCTAAACGGCTAGAACCGTCGCGAGGATGCCGATTGCGAGCACTGCGGCGCTCGTCGGCAGCACGCGGCGGCGCAGCGCGGCGCTGCCCAGCACGACCGCCATGCCGCATTTGGTGACAGTGTTGGCCAGCGTTCCGGCGACGATCGCGGTCAGCGCGATCGCGATCTGGCTGTGATCCTGGCCAAGGCGGGTCATCGACAGCGTGATCGCATCGACGTCGGTCAGGCCGGCCAGAGCCGAGACCACGATCAGGCCTCCGCCGTGGAAGCTGCGCCGGGTCAGCTCGACCGCGACCAGCACGACTGCGAAAAGCAGGCCGAACTTGGTTGCAGCGATCAGGCTGAACGGGTTCTTCAAGGCCACCGCGCCGGCCGGCTCGGCGCCCGGTGCTCCGCTGCGCACGCTGCGCAGATAGAAGAAGCCGGCGGCGAGGCCGTTGACCGCGAACATCGCGAGAAAAGGCGCTAGCAGAGGGACCAGCATCGCCGGGTTGGTCAGCACGACCATCAGCAGCACGCGCAGATACATGATGGTCCAGGCAATCAGGATTCCCGAGGCGAGCGCATCGGCGGTCGCTTCGTCGGGGCGCTCGCGGCTCTCGCGGGCGAAGGACAGGCTCACCGCGGTCGAGGAGACGATTCCTCCGGAGAGGCCGGTGATCGCGGTGCCGTGGGCCGTGCCCAGCCAGCGGGTCGCGACATAGCCGGTCAGCGACAGCATCGAGATCAGCACGACAAGCAGCCAGAGCTTGTATGGGTTCAGCGTACCCAGCGGGTCGATCGCGTGGTCGGGCAGAAGCGGCAGCACGATGAAGCTTGCGATCAAGAGTTTCAGGCCCGCATAGATGTCCTCGGTGCCCAGTTTCGCGACGATGCCGTGCAAGGGCTGCTTGAAAGCGAGAACGGCCGTGTTCAGGATCGCCAGCGCGACCGCAATCGCCATCTGGTCGTGCATGACGGCTCCGCCGAGCAGGCAGACATTGATCGCTGCGACCTCGGTCGTCAGGCCCAGCGATTTCGGGTCCGCGCTGTGCTCCAGCGTATAGGCGGTTCCGACCAGCGCCGCGACAGCGATGACGGTGGCGACGAAGATCCATGGCATCGCGAGCAACTGCCCCAGCCAGGCCGAAACGGCTCCGGCCTCGGCGAAGAGCATGAAGGTGCGCATGCCCCCGAAAGTGATCTCGCGCGAAGCGCTCTTGTGCTTTTCGCGTTCGATGCCGACCAGCGCCCCGATCAGCAGGGCGGCGAGGAACTTCCAGGCGAGGCCGACGTCGAGCGTGGCAAGCGGCATCGTTCAGCGTACTCCATTGTCCGGATCCAGCTCAGGGCAGAGAGGTCTCTGGTCTGATCAGCTCAGGCTCACCTGCCTGCAAACACTACGTGGTTGGGTTTGCTCTCCAGCCATGCGTAGAGATGGCGCGTCTCCATCGGTCGCCCGAAGAGGAAGCCCTGGGCCTCCTCGCAGCCCAGTTCGACCAGAGCCTGGGCCTGATTCTGATCTTCTATCCCTTCGGCGATCACGGTCAGGCCCAGCCTGCGGCCGAGCTCGATCACCGTCTCGGGGATCTGGCGACCGCGCGGGTCGGTGCATATGTCGTGGACGAAGCTCTTGTCGATCTTGAGCCGGTGGACCGGGAGCTTTTGCAGATAGGCCAGAGACGAGAAGCCGGTTCCGAAATCGTCGATCGCCATCGTGACGCCCAGAGACGTCAGCCGGTGCAACTGGGCGCTGACAAAATCGGAATCCTCCATCGCCATCGATTCGGTGATTTCCAGCTCGATCAGGCTGGGCGACGCGCCGCTGTCCTCGAGCGCCTGGCGTACCGTATCGATGAATTCCGGGTGGCGGAACTGGGCGACCGAGACGTTGATCGCGACGCGCAGCGCAAAGCCCGCTCGCTCGAGCCGGCGTTGCTCGTGGCAGGCCATCCTCAGCACCCAGAGGCCAATTCCAACGATCAGGCCGGAATGCTCGGCGAGCGGGATGAAGCGCTCGGGCGGGACGAAGCGGCCATCGTCGGTGCGCCAGCGGATCAGCGTCTCGACGCCGACCGGCCGGCCCGTGGCGAGTTCGACCTGGGGTTGATACATCAGGAACAGACGTTCATTGTCGAAAGCCATGCGCAGCGCGTGCAGGAGCTTGACCCGCTCGCGGATCTCGATGTCCATCTCGCGGGTGAAGTAGCTGTATTCGCCGCGGTGGCTCTGTTTCGCCCGCTTCAACGCGATGCTGGTGCTCTTCAATGCGTCGCCGCCGCTGCCCTCTATATCTTCGAGCTTCAGGAAGCCCTGGGTCGTCGTGATCACGAGTTCATGTTCATCGACGTGGAAGGGATCGTGGAAGAGCAGCGACAGTGCGACCGGAGTGAGCTTGTCCGCATCGCCGAGCACACCGAAAGTATCGCCGGATATGCGCGCGATGATGCAGTCCGGCAGCCGCGCCGTCAGCCTGTCGGAGACGGCCTTGAGCAGATGATCGCCGAACTGGTGACCCAGCGCGTCATTGGTCTCGGCGAAACCGTCGATATCGATCAGCGCCGCGATCGCGTCGGTCTTGTGGCCGGAGATCACGCGTTCGTCCAGTTCGTGCAGGAAGCGCAGCCGGTTTGGAAGCCCGGTTAGCGGATCGAAATAGGCGAGGTTGTGCAGTTTCGAGTAGAGCGTGGTGTTTTCGAATCCGATCGTGATGTTCGCGCAGAACACTTCGAGCAGGTGACGATCGAAACTTTCAATCTTGCGCTGGTTCTCCAGGTAGATGGCGATTCGTCGGCCGTGGCCTTCGAGCAGCAGCGTTGTCGAGTGCGCCGCGTAGCAGCTCTCGCCGCTGCCCAGTGCCTGTTCGATCGCTCCCCTCACCTCGGGGTCGGCGATTTCGGCGAGGGGGTGGTTGATCTGCTCGCTGTACTTGCCTGCGGCCGCGATCACCTGCATTCCCGCCTCGCCCGTCTCGGTTTCGCGGGCACAGATCAGGCCTTCGGGGGGCAGGTCGAGCAGCGCAGCGATCTGGGTGATGACTCCTGAGGCGAAATTCTTCAAACCCCGCTGTTCCATCAGCTCGCCGGAGGCGCGGACGATCATCTCCAGACCGCGGCGGCTCGCGTTGATCGCGCGGATCTGCTCATAGGAGCGGATCGCGACGGTCAGCGTCGTGTAGAGCCGGGTGTGGGTCAGCTCAGACTTGGTCTTGTAGTCGTTGATGTCGTAGTTGCGGATCGCCTGTATCTCGGGCGCGTAGCCGGGCTGGCCCGTGCGCAGCACGATGCGCAGTTCGGAGAGCTTCAAGTCTTCGCGGATTGTGCGCACCAGTTGCAGACCCGCATCCTCGCTCTCCATCACGACGTCGAGCAGGATCACCGCGATGTCCTTTTCGCGGGTCAGCAGCTCCTGGGTTTCGGCGGCGCTGTAGGTGTGAAGGAACTCGAGCGGTCGATCGAGAATCCGCGTGCTCTTGAGCGCGAGCTTGGTGGCCGAGTGCACGTCCATGTCGTCGTCTACGATCAGAACGCGCCATCCCTTTTCGTCCTCAGCGGCCTCTCCGGTGGCTTCGGGCGCGAAGACCAGTTCGTCGTCAGCGATCGTATCGGCTGTCACGGTTTGTCCCCTTCTTTCGAATTTCGACCCAGACGTCCAGCGGCTCAATGGATACATCAGTCAAGTCAACGGACATTTGAGCGGCGACTTGAGCGCATCCCTGCGAGGGCAGGAGTGCGCGAGCGGCGCTCTTTGTCCAGCGTAAATCTTTGCAGCTGAATTTGCTGCAAATCTCGAAGCTGTCTTCGCGATTTTTCGCGTGGGACGGCCAGACACCGCGGCGGTGTTAGACTTCCTCGCTGGATTTCCCCGGGCTGATCGCTGTGCGTTATCTCCTTCTCTTCCTGCTGGGGCTGTTCGCAGTCTGGACTCTGCGCCGCACTGTCGAGGGCGGTTTGCGCCGTCGTCACCAAGGCCAGCCCGCGCCGCGCGCCCTACCCGAGACGATGCGCGAATGCGCGCATTGCGGGCTTCATGTCCCCGAGAGCGAAGCGGAGCGCGACGGCGAACACTTCTATTGCAGCCCGGCGCACCGACGCGCAGGGCCACGCGACAGATCCCCGCGATGACGCTCAATCCTGGACAGGACTGGCAGCCGGCCGAGTCGCGCTGGGAATCACTGCGCTACTACAGCCTCTATCGGCTGATCGCCGCGAGCGGTCTGGCCTTCATGGGGCGGGTCTTCATCAGCGCCGATGAGGGCGGAGGCGCCTGGGGTCTGATTCTCGGCTTCTACTTCTCGGCCGCGGTCGCGCTGCTCTATTTTCTGCGCATGGGGCGGCTGCGCTTCGTCTGGATCCTGAACCTGCACATCGTTGTCGATCTGCTCGCTCTGGGCGCACTGATGTATGTCGGCGGGGGGCACCGTAGCGGCATTCCCTATATGGTGATGGTCGTCGTCGCGGCGGGAGGGCTGCTCGGCGAAGGCCGGCTGGTCTTCTTCTATGCTTCGCTTGCGTCGCTGACGGTGCTGGTCGTGCAGATCCTTGGCGCGCTGAAGCTTCAGGTCGATCCGGTCGCGGACTTCACCGCGGTCGGCCTGATCTGCGTCGGTTTTTTTGCGATCGCTCTGGTCGCGCGGCTTTTGGCGACCCGGGCGCTGGCCAACGAGAAGCTTGCGCATCTGCGTGGCAATGCTCTGCTGCGCCAGACTCGGGTCAATGAAAAAGTGATTGCGGATCTGAACGATGGGGTTCTGGTTCTGGACAGTGCTGGGCTCATCCTGCAGATCAATCCGAAGGCGGCGATCCTGCTCGGCGACAAGCCTGAAGCCGGAATGCCTCTCGCGGCGCTGGCGCCCGAACTCGACGGGGCGGTTCGCGAAGGCCAGCGCATCCTGAGGCTCACGCAGAGCGGTCAAGCGGTCAGGTTGCGCAGCTTGAAGATTGGTCCGGGGGAGGACACGGTCGTCTATCTCGAAGACCTCGAACGGCTGGAGCGTGAAGCCCAGCAGATCAAGCTTGCTGCGCTGGGAAGGCTCACCGGCAGCATTGCCCACGAGATTCGCAATCCCCTTGCGGCGATCAGCCACGCAAGCGAACTGATGGCTGAGGAGAAGCGCGCTGATGTCCAGGCCAGGCTGACCCGGATCATTCAGGACAACACCCGGCGGATCGAGCGGATGGTCCGCGATGTGCTCGAACTCGGCAGGCGCGACCGCTGCACTCCGGAAACGATCACGCTGGACAGCTTTATCGCGGGCTTTCTCGTCGATAGCGAAACCTACGAGGGTTTGACGCCCGGGGTGGTCGCCTATCATGGCCTGGCCGGTTTGAAGATCCAGTTCGACCGTATCCATCTTCAGCAGTTGCTCTGGAATCTGGTCGGCAATGCGCGTCGCTTCTGCAGTGGCGCTCCGGGGGCGATACGGATTGACGCCCGCGGGCTGCCGGAAGGGCGGATTGAACTGAAAATTCAGGACGATGGCCCCGGAGTGTCGCTCGCGATGAGAAGCCGGATCTTCGAACCTTTCTTTACAACCGATTCGCGCGGTACCGGCCTGGGGCTCTACATCGCCCGGGAACTCGCCAGTGCGAACGATGCCCTGCTGGAACTCTGCGAGTCGGAGTCCGGCGCCTGTTTCTGTCTTACCGCCGAGGGAGCGAATGATCTGCGCCACGAATGAACGCCGCACTTCTGCTGATGCCGCCGTTCTGGTCGTCGACGACGAGGAGGATATTCGGGAGTTGCTTGAGCTGACTCTGCTCAGGATGGGGCTGAGAAGCGAGTCGGCGGGTACTCTGGCCGAAGCGCGCGCCTTGCTCGAACGCGGCCATTTCAAGCTCTGCCTGACCGATATGCGCCTTCCCGATGGCGAAGGCATCGAACTCGTTCGCGAGATCGCCGAAAAGCATCCCTATCTGCCGGTCGCCGTGATCACCGCTTTCGGCAGCATGGAGAACGCGGTTCAGGTGCTCAAGGCCGGCGCATTCGATTACCTGTCCAAACCGGTCTCGCTCGAACAGATCCGCGCGCTGGTCAAATCGGTCTTCGAACTGCCCAAGGCTGAGGCCGGCGCCCGGCCGCTTGCCGCGAGTGCGCTGACCGGAGAGTCGCCGGCGATGCTCCAGGTCAGGTCGATGATCGAGCGTCTCTCGCGCAGCCAGGCGCCGATTCATATCAGTGGCGAGTCGGGTAGCGGCAAGGAAAGGGGGGCTCGGCAGATCCACGAACTGGGCCCGCGGGCAGCGGGGCCTTTTGTAGCCGTCAACTGCGGCGCGATTCCCGAAAACCTGATGGAGAGCGAGTTCTTCGGCTACCGCAAAGGGGCGTTTACCGGGGCCGATGCCGACCGGGATGGCTTCTTCCAGGCCGCGAACGGTGGCACGCTCTTCCTCGACGAAGTCGGTGACCTGCCTCTGACGATGCAGGTCAAGCTGTTGCGCGCGATCCAGGAAAAGCGTGTGCGCCGGCTCGGCGACACCGCCGAGCAGGCGGTCGATCTGCGCATCATCAGTGCGACGCACCGCAACCTGAAGGAACTGGTTGATCAGGGGCGCTTTCGGCAGGACCTTTTCTATCGTCTCAACGTGATCGAACTGCATATGCCGTCCTTGCGCGAACGCCGCGAGGACATCCCCGGTCTCGTCGATACGCTGCTCAGACGCCTCGCCAGCGACAGCGGCCTGCCCGTGCCCGGGGTTCAACCCGATGCGCTTGCGGCGCTGTCCGCCTATTCCTTCCCGGGAAATGTCCGCGAGCTCGAGAACATCCTCGAGAGGGCGTTGGCCCTGCATTCGGACGGCCGGATAGAAGTCGAGGATCTGCACATCGAACCCGATGAGGGCGAGGAGTCAGGCGCGGTGGACGGAGTGCTCAGACAGAGCGAGTCACTTCAGGACTACCTCGACCGTGTCGAGAAGGCCGCGATCCTCGATGCAATCGAGAAGACGCACGGCAACCGCACCGCGGCGGCGCGGCTGCTCGGCGTGACTTTCCGCTCGCTGCGCTACCGGCTCGAACGGCTGGGGATCAATGAATGACTGAGCGTGTGAAGGTGCGCGGGCAGGCGGTCAGTCTGGGCGCCGCGCCGGAGCTGTATCGGAGCGATGCGCAAGGCTGGCTGTCCGGAGTGCGCCGGGTGCCTTCGCCGAATTTCGATTCCCGTCCCGAGGGCTCGGTCATCGATCTGCTTGTCGTCCATGCGATCAGCTTGCCGCCCGAACAGTTCGGCGGTCCGGGAATCGAGCAGCTCTTCACCAACACCCTCGATCCGCTGGAACACCCCTACTACGAGGGGATTCATGCGCTGCGCGTCTCCTCCCATCTGCTGGTCAGGCGCGGCGGCGAAGTGCTGCAGTTCGTACCGTGCCTGGAGCGGGCCTGGCACGCCGGCGTGTCCTCATTTGCCGGCAAGAGCCGCTGCAATGATTTTTCGCTCGGCATCGAACTCGAAGGTAGCGATGCTCAGCCCTTCGAAGCGGTTCAGTACCGCGTACTCGCAGCGCTGATCACTTCGCTGGCCCGGTGCCACCCGCTCGCCGATGTCGTCGGACACAGCGATGTCGCTCCCGGCCGCAAGACCGATCCAGGCCCCCACTTCGACTGGGCGAAGCTTGTCGAAGATTTGTCAGTGCTGCGCGAATGAGGGCTTGATCCGCGCCCAAGTGAGCATTTTTCGATGTTCCCGGCCGGGAAACTCGCTTATCTTCGTGCTCGCGGGCTCGGGTTTTGTCGCCTCTCCATCAGGGGGCGGAAGGCTGGGGTCTGCTGGTTTTCCCGGATTATGGGTGCTGGCGCGTCGGGCTGGGCTGCCGGGGAGGCGATGAATCCTCGGACAGTGAGGCGGGGAGCGGGTTTTCGGTGTCTTTTTGTGGGCCGATGTATTGCAGTGTGGCAACAATGTCACATATCATATACGGTTCCCTCGCTCGCCGATTTGACAAAATCGCGTCAAATCAATAAAGTGCAGCCACGCTTGGTGGTCGGCCCGTGATGCCGATGCACCCATTTCCTAGTCGCGCATCGGTTCTCCACCGCAGTGGATGCACCGACAACATGTAGTTTTGCGCCCTGAGCTGTCGCGCCGCATCCCCCAACCGGCGCGTCGTTTCGACCTTTGACCACTCTGCGTGGCAATGCCGCGCTGCGAAGACCGCCCTTGTCGTTTCGAGGTCGTCGGTTTCGTTCGTCGGTGGAATCCTCTGGAGTCCGCCGCAAGAGCCTGAGAAGGAGAGCTGATGTTCAACTCATCCCGTTTGTCCGTTGCCGCCCGGTATGTCGGCGCTTTTTTGTTGCAGTTTGCCCACGGTGGCCTCGTTGTCGCTGGTTTGATCGTTACCGTCCTCATCGGGTTTCGCGTTGCCGACCACGGCTGGACGGGTGTCAATGTCCCTTCGCTGTTCGGACGCGCCGAAGCCTCCGTTCCCAGCGTGGATCAACTGACTCCGGGTGATCTGGCCGAAACGGCCCAGGTTGCGGAGGCCGAAGAAGAAGCTTCGCCCGAGCCCGAGTCCAAGCCCCTGCCGCCAAAGCTGTCGTCCGATATGGTCAGGGTGACCCGCTATCTGGCGCGCCGTTATCACGTCTCGCGTGCCGCGGTCGAACCTCTGGTTCTGGCCGCCAAGACCGCGGGGGAGAGCGTTGATCTCGACCCTCTGCTGATCATCGCGGTGGTCGGCGTCGAGTCCGGCTTCAATCCTTTCGCCGAGAGCGCTTTCGGTGCCCAGGGGCTGATGCAGGTCGTGCCCCGTTACCACAAGGACAAGATCGACCCTCAGGTCGGTCATCATCCTCTGCTCGACCCGGCCGAGAACATCCGGGTTGGCGCGAAGGTCCTGAAGGAGTCGATCAGCCGCAATGGTTCGCTGGTCGCCGGTCTCCAGCAGTACGCCGGAGCGGCAACCGATCCGGCCACCGCTTACGCCAGCCGCGTGATCGCTGAGAAGCAGCGTCTGCATGTTGCGATGAAGGCGGGAACCAAGCTCGCTTCGGCGAACTGAACGCTCCGCTTCGCACTGAAAAGCCGCCCGGCGTAAGCCCGGCGGCTTTTTTTCTAGGCTGGTCCGGCGAGCCAGTCGCGCGCGATCAGAAATTCGTCGAGCGCGGCTTCGGGACTACCCGGCTCGGCCTGCCAGTCATAGCGCCACTTCGCGAGTGGTGGCAGCGACATCAGGATCGACTCGACTCTTCCTCCGGAGTGCAGACCGAACAGCGTGCCGCGGTCGCAGACGAGGTTGAACTCGACGTAGCGGCCGCGCCGCCAGGCCTGGAAGTCGCGTTCGCGCTCGCCATAGGGAGTGGCGCGGCGACGCTCGACAATGGGGCGGTAGGCGGGAAGGAAGTGTTCGCCGACCGAGCGGGTCAGCGCAAAGGCTTTCTCGAAACCGATCTCTGCCGTTGCACCCAGATCGTCAAAGAAGATCCCGCCGACTCCGCGCGCTTCGTTGCGGTGCTTGATGAAGAAGTAGCGGTCGCACCAGAGCTTGAAGCGGGGATGGAACTCGTCGCCGAAAGGCGAGAGCGCGTCGCGGCAGACGCGGTGGAAATGGCGCGCATCCTCCGCATCGGCGTAGTACGGAGTCAGATCCATGCCACCGCCGAACCACCAGACGGGCTCGCTTCCGTGCGGCCTCGCGACGAAGAAGCGCACATTCATATGCACTGTCGGCACGTGGGGATTGCGCGGGTGAAGCACCAGCGAGACCCCCATCGCCTCGTAGGGGGCGCCGGCGAGCTCGGGGCGGTGCGCGCTCGCCGAAGCGGGGAGCGAGGCGCCTTCGACGTGTGAGAAATTGCATCCGCCGCGCTCGAAGAGATCGCCTTCCTCGATCAGCCGGGTGATTCCGCCTCCCCCCTCGGGGCGCTGCCAGCGGTCGGTCAGGAAGGGCTTGCCGTCCAGCGCGCCCAGTTCAGCGCAGAGCGCTTCCTGAAGCGAGAGCAAACTGGCCTTGACCGCCGCTGAATCGAAACTTTTGGTGCCGGTATTCTGCATAGCAGGCAGACCGTGGGAGGGCGAAAAGATTCCCGCGCCCGGGTTTCAGCTCTTCAGCACGAGGGTACAGGCAGCAAGGATCAGCGCGCCTCCGGCGAGCGTTCCCCGACCCAAGGGCTCCGCGAGCACAGCCGCGCCGACCAGCGCCGTCACGACGGGCTCGAAGGTCGAGAGCACGGCGGCGCGGGCCGGACCGAGACGGCGCAGGCCGGCAAGATAGGCGCTGATGCCGATCACGGACGAGACCAGAGCGAGGCCCAGTGCGCCCGCCCAGGCTTGTGGGCTGTGCGGCAGGCTGGGGCCGCTGGGCAGGGTCAGCACCAGCATGCTCAGGGCGCTGGCCGAGCTGACGACGGCGGCTTGGGTAAGGGCGGGCACTGTGGCCGGCAGAGTGCGTCCGGCGATCGTGTAGAGCGCGTAGATAATCCCGGAGGCGATGCCTAAAACAAGCCCCAGCGGCTTTGCGCCGCCCGCGTAGCCGATCGTTAGTGCGCAGCCGGTCAGCGCCAGAGTCAGCGCGAGCAGCCGGCGGACAGAGGGGCGCTCACCGAGCAGCGGCCAGCACAGGATTACGACGAAAGCCGGGTAGAGGTAGAGCAACAGCGAGACGACGACGCCCGGCGCGAGCGTCAGGGCCCAGAAATAGCACAGCGCGACGCCCGAGTAGCCGAACATCCCCATTGCGATCAGGGTCAGCAGCGTGCGCCCGCGCGGCAGTTCGAGCTTGCGCCAGAGCACGAAGGCCCAGAGCACGAAGGCCCAGAGCAGCGGGGAGGCCAGCGTGAAGCGCAGGCTCAAGAGCTCTGGCGGGCTGATTCCGTCGCGGTAGGGTGCGGCCGAGAAGAGCGGCATCAGCCCGAAGCTTGCCGCAGCGACGAGGATCAGGGCGGGACCGCTCAGTCTGGCGTGGGCGTGCAGGGGCATCGTGACCGTCAGTGACCGGGACGCAATGGCGATGCGTCAGTCTACACGCGGCAAGCCGGCCCAGGCCGGCAAAGCCCCGCGTGGATGCGATAGCGGGGATGCGTTTTTCGATATGAACAGCCGTCAGTCGCGCGCCCTGTTGCGCATGTCAGTCACGAAGGCCTCGCGGCTCAGGCCCGAGAAGGATGTGTTCATCCTCCTCTCCTCGGCGACGGTCGAGACGGTCCGGCCCCGGTAGTCGTGAGCGGGGAAGAGCAGGGTTTCGTCGGGCAGCGTGAAGATGTGCCCGGTCACGCTGTCATACATCGCGCCCGGATCGGTCTCGTCGACCGGCTGACCGCAGCCGTTGATCTCCATCACGTCGCCGCAGAAGAGCCGATCACGCCACAGATAGCTGACGCAGCCCGGCGTGTGGCCGGGCGTCGCGAGGATACGGACCGCTTCCGTGCCGAATCCGACTTCGTCACCGTCCACGAAATGCCGGTCCGCGGGCGCGCACAGCGCCGCCTCGCCCTGACCGACGACAAGGCCGGGCAGGCCCAGCAGAGGGCTCTCGTACTGACGGCCGGGGTGGACGTGGGTACGCAGCAGGTGGCGCAGCGTGAGCGCCTGCTCCTGCAGGATCGCGAGCAGCAGCAGCGCGTGGCTGGGCAGGGGATCGATCGCGACCGCCTCGCCGCTCGCCCGATCGGCCAGTAGATAGCACAGCGAGGCGGTTGCGGGATCCTGGATCTGACGAAAGTACATCTCAGAAGACCTGAGCCAGGCGCATGATGCCCAGAGCCAGCGCCAGCAGCGTCGCCCAACCCGACAGCAGCAGACGGGCGATCCTGTTTTTCGGAACCAGCCCGACTCCGCGGGTGAAGCCCGCCGACATCGCCCAGCACAGCAGCATCAGGCCAGGGTGGTCGGCATGGCCGTTGCGGCCGACCACCAGCGGTGGATAGAAGCTCAGTGCGATCATGATCGCGAGCGCGACCGCGAGTGGCAGCAAAGCGATGCCGGGCCGGCCGGTCTCAGTATTGGACGCCATCGGTTTCTTCGCGCATGGAGTCCTCACGCGCTTGTTCATGCTCACCCCACATCGCATTCAGGATTCCGAGCAGGACCGCAAAGCCGATTCCCAATACCCAGGCGAAATACCACATGTTTTCTCCTTGTCGCCCGGGCGCAGGTGGCGCGACCGGGCTGTTCAGAATGATCTCAGTAAGCGCTGTGCTTGTTCTTGCCGATGAAGTCCGCGGTGACCTTGCCGCGCATCACGCGGTAGGCCCAGCCGGTGTAGAAGACGATCAGCGGGATGAAGATCACGACGACGACGAGCATGATGGCCAGAGTCATATAGCTTGACACGCTGTCCCAGACCGTCAGGCTGGAGCGCGGATCGCTGGACGAGGGCATCACGAACGGGAACATCGAGACGCCCGCCGTGCCGATCACTCCGGCCATTCCCAGCGCCGAGGCGATGAAGGCGGACAGGGTCCAGCCCAAGCGCAGCGCGAACAGCGCGAGCAGCGCGCCGGCGAAGCCGACGACCGGAACCGCGATCGCGATCGGCCACTGCTGGTAATTGGCGAGCCAGGCTCCGGCGGCGCGGACGACTTCCTTGGCGAGCGGATCGGCAGGGCCGCCCGGCGCCACGGCCGACGTGATCTTGTAGCCCTCGATGCCGGTTGCGACCCAGACTCCGGCCACGGCAAAGCAGAGCAGCATCACGATCAGCGCGACCTGAGCGCTGCGGCTCGCACGGCTCTGGACTTCCCCTTCGGTTCGGTGGGCCAGGTAGATGCCGCCGTGGGCTGTGATCATCGCGCTGGACACGACGCCGCAGAGCAGCGCGAAGGGGTTCAGCAGAGCCCAGAAGCTGCCCGTATAGGTCGAGACCATCCCCTCGTCGAAGCTGAACGGAACGCCCTGGAGCACGTTGCCGAACGCGACGCCGAAGATCAGCGGGGGCACGAAGCCGCCGACAAACAAACCCCAGTCCCAGGTCTGGCGCCAGCGCGGATCGTCGATCTTGCTGCGGTAGTCGAAGCCGACCGGACGGAAGAACAGCGCCCACAGCACCGCGAGCATTGCCCAGTAAAAGCCGGAGAAGGCGGTCGCGTAGATCAGCGGGAAGGCCGCGAAGATCGCTCCGCCGGCGGTGATGAACCAGACTTGGTTGCCGTCCCAGTGCGGGCCGACCGTGTTGATGATGACTCGGCGTTCGACGTCGCTGCGGCCGACGAAGGGCAGCAGAGTGCCGACTCCCATGTCATGGCCGTCCATGACCGCGAAGCCGATCAGCAGTACGCCGATCAGCACCCACCAGATGACTTTCAGGGTTTCGTAATCAAGCATGTCAATCCTCGATCCGTTTAGGCGTGCTGGATTTCATTGGCGTAACGGCCGGTGCCGAGGCTACCCGGACCGAGCTTGGCAAAGCGGACCATCAGGAACATCTCGACGATCAGCAGCACGGTGTAGAAGCCGACGAAGCCGGCGAGCGACCCGTACAGCGAGCCGACGCTCAGCGTCGAGGCTGACATGTGGGTCGGCAGCACGCCGTAGATCGTCCAGGGCTGACGGCCGTACTCTGCGACGAACCAGCCCAGCTCACAGGCGAGCCACGGGGCGGGCAGGAAGAGCAAGGCCGAGCGCAGCAGCCAGCGGTGCTTGGCGAATGTTCCCTTGACCGAGAACCACAGCGCGAGGCCGAACAGCGCCAGCATGCCAAAGCCCAGGCCCACCATGAAGCGGAAGGCCCAGAAGAGTGGGGTTACGCGCGGAATCGTGTCGCGGGTTGCCTTGTCGATGATCTCGGGCGTCACTTCATCCATCGACTTGACGTAGCGGCGGAGCAGGAAACCGAAACCCAGATCGGCTTCGTGCGCTTTGAGCTTCGCGAGCGCTTCCTTGTCCTGGCGGTTGTGGCGGTAGGCTTCGAGTCCGCGCACCGCCTCGATGCCCGAGACGACGCGTGCGCGGTTCTTGGCGAGGATCTCGTGGATGCCGGGCAGGGTCTTGGTGACCGAGCGGGTGCCGATCAGTCCCATCACCCAGGGGACCGAGATCTCCCAGTCGTTGCGCATCTCCTCTTCGTTGATGATCGCGGCGATCTTCAGGCTGGCCGGAGCCGGTTCGGTGTGCCAGATCGCCTCGATCGCGGCCATCTTGGTTTGCTGCGCTTCGCCGACCGTATAGCCCGACTCGTCGCCGAGCACGATCACCGAGCAGACCGACGCGAAACCGAATGCGGCCGCGATCCGGAAACTCTTGCGCGCGAATTCGACGTCGCGGTTTCTCAGCAAATACCAGCTCGAGATCGCCAGCACGAAGGCCGCGCCGGTCACATAGCCGGCCGAAACCGTATGGACGAACTTGGCCTGCGCGTCGGGGTTGAAGAGGATGGTCATGAAGTTGCTCATCTCCATCCGCATCGTGTCGTAGTTGAAGGTCGCGCCGACCGGGTTCTGCATCCAGCCGTTCGCGATCAGGATCCACAGCGCCGACAGGTTGGTGCCGATCGCCATCAGGATCGTCGCGAGCAGGTGCTGGCGGCGGGGCAGGCGGTCCCAGCCGAAGAAGAACAGGCCGATGAAGGTCGATTCGAGGAAGAAGGCCATCAGCCCTTCGATCGCCAGCGGTGCGCCGAAGATGTCGCCGACATAGTGCGAGTAGTAGGCCCAGTTGGTGCCGAACTGGAATTCGAGCGTGATGCCGGTCGTCACGCCCAGCGCGAAGTTGATGCCGAAGAGCTTGCCCCAGAAACGGGTCATGTCCTTGTAGATGACCTTGCCGGTCATCACATAGACGCTCTCCATGATGACCAGAATCCAGGTCATCCCTATCGTCAGCGGGACGAAGAGGAAGTGGTACATCGCGGTGGCGGCGAACTGCAGCCGCGACAGGTCGACCAGGTGCTCACTGAGCATGAGTTTTGTTCTCCCGATTGGTGTGGAGCTGCGCGTCGCTTGGGCTCGCTGCGATGTCTTCGGCGCGGACTTCGACCCGCTGATCGCGGACGAATCCCCACCAGAGCAGAGCGATCACCACCAGCTTGATGGCGACCACGACTGCCAGTTCTTTTCCGAGGCCAGGTTTACGCATTGCTGTCATTGATGAAAGCGTGGTTTCGTCGTTCCCATTCAAGATCCGGGCCAGATTTCATGATTCCGACAAATTGCTGCAAAAACAATGATTTCCAGAGCAACGGTTATCGGCCGAGGGGCGGAAGGTCTGCCACAGACTGCCATTCTGGCAGCCTTTGGCAGACTGTGGCACAGTTCGGTTATGCCTGTCGCCAAGTCTTTCGTCACGACTATCTCCCATCCTCTTGCCGAGTTGCTCTCCATGCTCGACGCTGCGCCCGAGCCGCACATCATCCTCGATGCAGACTATCGAATCATCGGAGCGAATAGCGCTTACCGCAAGCAGATCGCGAACGGAGAAGGGGTCATCGGTCGCAACTGTTTTCAGGTTTCCTGCCAGCACACCCAGCCCTGTGATCGCTCGGGGGAAGCCTGTCCGCTTGGGCGCTGCCTCGCCTCGGGGCGGCGCGAACGTGTTCTGCACCTGCGCCACACTGCGAATGGTGACGAGTACCGGAACATCGAGCTGACGCCGATCCGCGACGGCGGCGGGGAGATCCGCTATTTCGTCGAGAAGCTGGAGCTGCAGCCGGTCGCGGAGCGCTCCGGCGCGAGGCAGCTGATCGGCGCTTCAAAGCGTTTCGGGCAGATGATGGATCTGGCGTCGCGCGTCGCGAAGGCCGATGCGGTCGTGCTGCTCGAAGGCGAATCGGGGACCGGCAAGGAGCTGGTGGCCCAGGCGATCCATCAGATGAGCCGGCGTGCCAAAAGGCCTTTCGTTGCCGTCGATTGCTCGGGGATTCCTGAGAATCTGTTCGAGAGCGAACTCTTCGGCCACGAGCGCGGAGCTTTCACCGGCGCTGTCGCGGCCCGGGTCGGGCTCGTCGAAGCGGCCAACGGCGGCACGCTCTTCCTCGACGAAGTCGGCGAGATTCCGCTCGCGATGCAGGTCAAGCTGCTCCGTCTGCTCGAGACCAGCGCCTACCGGCGGGTCGGCTCCAGCGAGCCGAGGCGGGCGGACATCCGCGTGATCTCGGCGACTCACCGCTCGCTGCGCGAGATGGTCGCAGCGGGGAGCTTTCGTGCCGACCTCTACTACCGGCTCAACATCTTTCCGATCGAAGTGCCGGCGCTGCGCGAACGCCTGGACGATCTGCCGGCGCTCGTCGCGGCGCTGCTCGCGCGGGTCGCTCCCGGGCGCAGCCTCCAGCTCTCCGCCGCGGCGATGAAGGAGCTCTCCGCTTATGCCTTCCCCGGCAATGTCCGCGAGCTGCGCAATCTGCTCGAACGGGCCAGCCTGATCTCGGACGGCGAAGTGATTGGCGTCGAGCACCTGCCGGCCGAGGTCTGTGGTGTCGGGCCCGTCGCGCGGGCTTTTGCCGATGAGCCCGACCTGGCGGGCCAGCTAGAAGGGCACAGGGGCTCGCGCAAGAAGCTGGCTCAGGCGTTGGGCATCAGCGAACGAACCCTGTACCGGCGCCTGAAGGCGTTGGCCGAAAGCCGATCGTCACCTAATTGTCACGGCAGCGACATCGAAGGATAAAGCGGAGCTGATGAGATTCCTCTTTTGCCCTGAGAGGAATCGCGATGTCGTCCCGCCCAACCGAAAAACCGCAGCCTTCGCTGTCCCGCCGGACTTTTTTCAAGCGCACCCTGGTCGGTGCGACGGTCATCGGTTTGCCCACGGGGCTGGCCGCCTGCGGTGGCGATTCCTCCGGTGACAGCAGCAAGAGTCCGGTCAAGTTCGCGGTGCTCAGCGATACCCACTTCTTCGACACCGCGGCGCTGGGCGACAGCGCCGAGCTGGACGCGTATCTGCTGCAGGATCGCAAGATGATCAAGGAGAGCGTCGAGATCTTCGATGCGGCGCTCGCCGACATCAAGAGCCAGAATCTCGACTTCCTGTTGATCTCGGGCGATCTGACCAAGGATGGCGAGCGCTCAGGGCACGAAGCACTGGCCAAGCGGCTCGCCGCGCTGGGCAAGAAGGTCTATGTGATTCCGGGCAACCACGACATCAACAATCCGCACGCGCGCGACTACCGAACGACGCCCTCGACGGCTGCAACCCAGGTCACGCCGGACGATTTCCGCTCCATCTATGCGAACTGCGGCTATGGCAGCGCGCTCTACTCGGATCCGAATTCGCTCAGCTACATCGCCGAACCCGCCGAAGGCGTCTGGCTCTTCGCGATCGACTCGTGCCAGTACGCGAACAACCTGAGCCTGGGCGAGCCGGTCACCGCGGGGGCGATCAGCGACCTGAGCCTGGGCTGGATCGAAGCGCGGCTGCAGGAAGCGAAATCGCGCGGCAAGATCGTGATCGGCATGATGCACCACGGTTTGGTCGAGCACTTCACGGGACAGTCGTCGCTGTTCTCCGAATATCTGGTCAATAAGCGCGAGGCGATCGCCGCGATGCTTGCCGCAAACGGTCTGGGCGTGATGTTCACCGGCCACTTCCACGCCAACGACGTGGTCGGCAAGACCTATAGCGGGAAGACGATCTATGACGTCGAGACCGGCTCGACGGTGACCGCGCCCAGCCCCTATCGCTTCGTGAGCCTGGATCGCTCGACTGCGACGCTGACGATCAGCACCTCGGTTGTCACGAAGACCGGCTCGCACCCGAGCGATTTCCAGACCTGGGCCAAGGATTACCTGACGAGCGGGCTCAACACGCTCGTCACCTACATGCTGACCAACGCTCCCTACAATCTGCCCTCGGCTCAGGTCACCGCGCTGTTGCCGCTGATCGTGCCGGCCCTGGTCGCCCACTATGCCGGCGACGAAAAGCTGACCGATGCGACGACCCAGGCGACTCTTGCGGCGATGGTCGCGAGCACGGATGCGAACACGAAGATGATGGGGGGGCTGATCCAGGGGCTGTGGGCCGACCCGAGTCCGGCCGACAACAACCTGAGCCTGACGCTTGCCAAGGCTTGACAGGGTGCTGTGCCGGGCATTTCAGATCAGCGAAATGCCCGGCAGATCCCGCAGCGAATTCTGCCGCATCAGGCGGACGAAGTCGGCGAGGTAGGCCCTGTCCTTCAGTGCGGCAGGAGAGACGGCATAGAGGCGGGCGGTGAGGCCTGATTCGCCGATTCGCTGCCTCGCGACATAGCCGCGATCCAGATAATTCTTGACCGCCCACAGCGGTAGCGCGGCGATGCCGCGACCGCTCGCGACGAGCTGCAGCATTGCGACGGTCAGTTCGCTGGTCCGGCGTCGCGGCGCGATGCCGGCCGGGCGCAGGACCTGACGAACCAGATCGAGCATCTCGTCGGGAACCGGATAGGTGATCAGGGTCTGATCCGCGAAGTCTTCCGCGGCGAGCCAGGGCTTGGCGCTCAGTGGGTGGCCCTTGGGTAGCAGCGCGACCATCTCGAACGCGAAGAGCGGCCAGGTCGTCACGCCTGCCTCATCCTCCGGCGGCTCCGAGACGATCGCGACTTCGGCCCGCCCCTGCTGGAGCAGGCCCACCGGGTCGGCCTGAAAGCCCGACACGATGTCGAGCTCGACCTCCGGCCACGCGGAGCGGAATTCATCCATCGCCGGCATCAGCCAGTCAAAACAGGTGTGGCATTCGACGGCGATGCGCAGATCGCCGGCCCGTCCGCTGACGAGGCGGGAGAGATCGCGCTCGGCTTCCTCTATCCGGGGCAGCACCTCCGCTGCGAGTTTGAGCAGGCGCTGCCCGGCGGCGCTGAACACGAGCGGGTTGGACTTTCGCGCGAACAGCTCGCCTCCGTACTGCTCTTCCAATGCCTTGATCTGATGCGACAGAGCGGACTGGGTCAGCTTGAGGTTTTGCGCGGCCCGCGACAGGTTTCCGGTGTCGCGCAACGCGATCAGTGTCTTCAGGTGGCGCAGTTCGAGCAGCGATTGCATGAATGAAATTCTCGATGAATCAAAGAAATTATCGTTTGAATAATACGTCGAAGACCGCGATGATCGCAAAAGATATTCAACACAAAGCGAATCATCATGATAAGAACTCATGTTCTCGGGTTTCCCCGCATCGGTGCGCAGCGCGAACTCAAGCGCGCGCTGGAAGCCTACTGGCGCGGTCAGATCGACGCCGGGGCGCTCGAAGAGTGCGGTCGCGCACTGCGCGCGCGGCACTGGGCTTTGCAGCGCGAAGCCGGGCTCGACTGTGTCTGCGTCGGCGACTTCGCCTTCTACGATCACGTTGCCAATCACATCCAGCTCTTCGGTTGCGAACCCTCGCGCTTCGGATTCTCGGATGCGGATTCCGGCCTCGTGCGCACTTTCACGATGGCGCGCGGCGTGGCCAGGGAAATCGGTACCGGGCACGGCGCTTGTTCGGCGAGCGGGCGGGGCGCGCTGGAGATGAGCAAGTGGTTCGATACCAATTACCACTATCTGGTCCCCGAGTTCGGTCCGCAGACCGCTTTCCGGCTCGCCGCCGAGCGCCTGCTCGGCGAAGTCGACGAGGCGCTGGCTCTGGGCCATCCGGTCAAGACCGTCCTGCTCGGACCCTTGAGCTTTCTCTATCTGGGCAAATCGCTCGAGGAGGGCTTCGAGCGGCTCGATCTTCTCGATTCGCTGCTGCCCGTCTATCGACAGTTGCTCGGTCAGCTCAAGGCCAGAGGTGTCGCCTGGGTCCAGCTCGACGAGCCCATCCTGGGCCTGGACCTGCCGGATGCCTGGCGACATGCGTTCGAGCCCGCCTATCACCGGCTGCAGGTGCCCGGCCTCCCGGTGCTGCTGGCGACTTACTTTTCACCGCTGGCCGAGAACGCACATCTCGCCTGCCGTCTTCCGGTTGCCGCGCTGCACCTCGACCTCGTGCGCGGGGACGAGGATCTGCAGAGCGTGTTGCAGTGGCTTCCCGAACACCGCGAACTGTCGCTGGGCATTCTGGACGGACGCAACATCTGGCGCTGCGATCTGGATGCCGCGCTCGATCGGCTGAGTGCTCTGCGCGAGCGGCGCGGCGGCACGCTGTGGCTCGCGCCGTCCTGTTCCTTGCTGCATGTGCCGCTGACCCTGGCCGATGATGAGGCATTGGACGCTGAGCTGCGCCCCTGGGTCGCGGGTGCCGTCGAGAAGCTCACTGAGCTCGAACTGCTCAGATCCGCGCTGTCCGGAGGGGAGGCCGCAGCGAAGGTTTTGCCGGCATTCGATGAGGCGCGGGAGGTTCGGGCGCGCCGTGCGCTAAGCTCCCGGGTCAGCAAGAAGGCCGTTGCCGCGCGCATCAACGCGCTCGCGCCGGACGACTATCGACGTGCCAGCCCATTTTCCGTGCGCCAGCGCCTGCAGCGCGAGCGCTTCAATCTTCCGCTGTTCCCGACCACGACGATCGGCTCCTTCCCGCAGACCGAGAGCATCCGTGCCACGCGCGCCGCACTCCGGCGGGGTGCGCTCAGCGATGGCGACTACCGCTCGGCGATCCGCAACGAGATTGCGAGTGCGGTCAGGGAACAGGAAGCGCTGGGACTCGATGTGCTGGTCCATGGCGAGGCCGAGCGCAACGACATGGTCGAATACTTCGGCGGGCAGCTCGAAGGCTTCGCCTTCACGGCCAACGGCTGGGTTCAGTCCTATGGTTCGCGCTGCGTGAAGCCGCCCATCCTGTTCGGCGATGTCGAACGCCCCAGAGCGATGACGGTCGAATGGAGCCGCTACGCGCAGAGCCTGACGGCACGGCCGGTGAAAGGGATGCTGACCGGCCCCGTGACGATCCTGCAGTGGTCTTTTGTTCGCGACGATGTGCCGCGCTCGCTCTGCGCGCAGCAGATCGCGTTGGCGATCCGCGACGAAGTCGGCGATCTGGAGGCCGCCGGCTTGGGCATGATCCAGATCGACGAACCTGCTCTGCGCGAAGGTCTGCCTCTGCGCCGGGCGCACTGGCGCGATTACCTCGCTTGGGCGACGCGCACATTCCGCCTGTCGGTCAGCGGCGTCGCGGACTCGACCCAGATCCACACCCATATGTGCTATGCGGAGTTCGGCGACATCCTCGAGGCGATCACGGCGATGGACGCGGATGTGATCACGCTGGAGGCGAGCCGCTCGGGCATGACGCTGCTGCGGGATTTCGCCGACTTTCGCTATCCGAACGAGATCGGCCCCGGCGTTTATGACATCCATTCGCCGGTGGTTCCCGCGCAAGCCCAGGTGGAGGCGCTGGTCCGCAAGGCAGCGGAGGTCGTGCCGGCCCGCAACATCTGGGTGAACCCGGACTGCGGGCTGAAGACCCGGGCTTGGCCTGAAACCCGGGCGGCGCTGAGCAGCATGGTTGCGGCGGCCCGGGCCTTGCGTCAGGAGTTTGCCTGATCGGTCAGAGAAAGTACTCGTCGCCGCTGTGGTGGTCGAGGCCGGGGTGGTGATCGAAGCGCACGACGCCGACCGCGGCACGGCCTGCGACGGCGCGCGTGACCTGCGCGACGCCTTCTGAGCCAAAACCGCCGCACAGCTCGATCGCGATGATGCCGTCCGCGACGAGCTGCTTGGCGAGCGTGCAGGCATCAGCGTAGTTCTTGACCGCATGAACGACGAGCTCGACTTCGGGTGTCAGAACTTCGGCGCGGTGCTGGCTGGGGTCGGCTTCGGGGGCAACGAAGATGAAAGCGGCACGCATGGCCATGACGAACTCCTTGTGGAAGAGGGAGTCGTCAGCTTAGGCAGAACCCGGTGCCCGGGATTGTAAAAAAGCGACCAGCCGCGTTAACCGCGGCTGGTCGGGCCAGGTTAACCCTGGCCGGTCGATTTGCCAACCCGTCGGACAGGGGTAACCCCTGTCGGTCGAGTCTTTTCCTGTGGGCAAAAAAATCCCGGAGTCCTGCTCCGGGATCGGCGTGTTTGAATTCGCCCGCGTTCAGCGGCGCAGAGCCAGACCGATCAGACCCAGCGCAAGCAGCGCGAGGCTGGTCGGTTCGGGAACGGTCGGGTCGGGATTGCTCAGCTGCAGTGACGTCGTGATCGCAAAGTTCGACTGGGACGTATGGCGCTCGGCCTGGAACACGTCGAGCGAGTAGTCCTTGCCGTCGACGAGACCCAGCGAGTTCAGGCTCACGCTTGCCGACTCCGCACCATGGACTCCGCCCAGATCGATCGCAAGCGTTTTGTTGATGAACACGAACACGTCGTCGTCGCCGGTGAAGCTGAAGGTGTCGTTGTTTGCTGCGAGGTAGGTGAAGCTCGTGTGGAACTCGGTCGTGAACGCGAAGTTGTGCCCGCCGTCGGGTTGCGCAAGCAGCGCGCCGTCGATCGGGAAGAACGAGGAGTTGCTGTACTGGTAAAGGGTCGGACTGATCTTGTTCAGCGTAATGCTGACGGTTCCGGTCCGGTTTACGGTCGGATCGTCGTGATACCACTGGTAGAACGAGGCGGCGCTGGTGATCGTCGGATTCGCATTGGCCGACGCATAGACCGGTTTGCCGTCGGCGCCCAGAGTGGTCTGGACGATTCCCCTGTCGTCACCGCTTTTGCTCTGGAAGTCGGGGTGACCGGCGACGCCGTTGTAGCTCGTACCGGCGAAGTTGAAATCCCTGACTGTGCCGGTCAGCGTGATCGCATCGGCCTGACAGACCGCGGGCAGCAGGCCGATCGCGAGAAGTGCTCCGCTCAGCGCGGAGATGAGGGCTTTTCCGGTCGGACGCTTCATGATTTTCTTCCTGGTCAAGATGATCTTGCCAAGATTTAAGCAAGCTCGATGCCTGAAAGAAAAATGCTATGAAT
Source organism: Niveibacterium terrae (assembly GCF_048213115.1). Classification (GTDB taxonomy): domain Bacteria; phylum Pseudomonadota; class Gammaproteobacteria; order Burkholderiales; family Rhodocyclaceae; genus Niveibacterium; species Niveibacterium terrae. The sequence goes on from NZ_CP172404.1 coordinate 1,287,335, forward strand.
TCAACGCGTTGAAAGCGCAGGGGCGTCACTGTGCGGATGAGTGTAAGCTGATCCGACACCGTCTGCGCCCTGCGTCATTCCCCGAGCAGAGGCAGGATTGCGGCGAGACCGCAGTGATCCAGCGCGTAGTCGGCGGCGGCCCGGACGACGGGTTTCGCATGGTAGGCGAAGGAGAGGCCCGCGGCGCCGAACATCTTCAGGTCGTTTGCACCGTCACCGACCGCGATCGTCTCGTCAACGGTCGCGCCGATCGCGGAACGCACTTCCTCGAGGGTGCGGCGCTTCTTTGCGGCATCGACGATCTCGCCGATCACCCGGCCGGTGAGCTTGCCGTCGATGATTTCCAGCTCGTTGGCGACCGCATGGTCGAAGCCCAGGCTCTTCCTGAGCCGCTCGGTGAAGAAAGTGAAACCTCCCGAGACCAGGACCGTCGTGATGCCTTCGGCATTCAGGCGCGAGAGCAGCTCGGTCGCGCCCGGGTTCAGGTTCAGACGCTCAGCGAAGACGTGCTCCAGCGCCGAGGCTTCCAGACCTTCGAGCAACGCGACCCGCCGCTTCAGCGATTCGGAGAAGTCGATTTCGCCGCGCATCGCCGCCGCGGTGATCGCGGCCACCTGCGGTTTGACTCCGGCCAGATCGGCGATCTCATCGATGCACTCGATCGTGATCAGCGTCGAGTCCATGTCGGTGATGAAAAGCTTGAAATCGTCGAGTCGGCGTTCGGTGGGCACCCAGCCCAGATCGAAGCCGGCGTTCGCTGCCGCTTCCGCGAGGCCGGGGACGCGCTGGGCACCTTCAAGCCGCCAGGCCGTGGCGCTCAGGCGAGTGATCGCGTGAGCTTGTCCGAGATGGGCGAGGGCTTCGAGTGCCAGGGGATCGACAACGACCCCCTGGACGATAAGGTATTCGCTCACCCGGCTCTCCGTGCGGCGATGACGGAGCGCAGCTCTTCGCGGCTACGCCTGAGGATGGCCTCAGTGGTCTCCCACGAGATGCAGCCGTCGGTGACCGAGCAGCCGTATTTCATCTTGTCGGCGTCCTGGATAGGCTGATTGCCGGCCTCGATGAAACTCTCGATCATGACGCCGACGATCGAACGGTTGCCTTCGCGGATCTGGTGCGTGACGTCGCGTAGCACCAGCGGCTGGTACTCGGGGTTTTTCCACGAGTTCGCGTGCGAGCAGTCGACCATGATGTTCAGCGGCAGGCCGGCTTTGGCAAGCGCCTTCTCGACCAGCGAGACAGAGACCGTGTCGTAGTTCGGACGACCGCCGCCGCCGCGCAGCACGACATGGCCGTAGGGATTGCCGCGGGTGCGGATGATCGCGCTCTGGCCTTCGTCGCTCATACCCAGGAAGCTGTGCGCGGCCGCGGCGGACAGGATGCCGTTGACCGCCGCGTCGATCGAGCCGTCGGTGCCGTTTTTGAAGCCGACCGGAGTCGAAAGGCCTGAGGCCATCTCGCGGTGGGTCTGGGATTCGGAAGTGCGTGCGCCGATCGCTGTCCAGCTGACCAGGTCTCCGTAATACTGAGGCGCGATCGGATCCAGCGCCTCAGTTGCGGCCGGCAGGCCCAGCTCGGCGACGTCGCGCAGAAACTGGCGACCGCGCTCCATGCCTTCGGCGATCAGGAAGGAGTCATCCATCCTCGGGTCGTTGATGAAGCCCTTCCAGCCAGTCGTCGTCCGTGGCTTTTCGAAGTACACCCTCATCACGACATAGAGGGTGTCGGAGACTTCATCGGCGAGGCGCTTGAGTCGACGCGCATAGTCGATTCCGGCCACCGGATCGTGGATCGAACAGGGGCCGATGATCACCATCAGGCGTGGATCCTTGTGATCGAGGATGTCGATCAGGGTTTTGCGACCTTCGACGACCGTTGTGGCCGCCTTTTCGGTCATCGGCACCAGGGTTTTGACTTCGGCCGGAGAGGGCATGCGGTCGAAGCCGAGCACATTGAGGTTCTCTGTCTGGGAGATCATGAAGCCTCCTTTGAATGATTCTGGAATGGACGGGGTCAGACGGCGCTCTGGCTGGCTTCGCGCTTGAGCTCTTCGAGCAGTAGATCCTTCTCCTGCCACATCGTATGCACCCAGGCCTGGACCCGGGCGCGGAAGGCGGCATCGCGCTCGTAGTCGCCGTCGATCAGATCGCGAGGGATCGCGATCTCGCGCACGCGAACCCGAACCTCATGCACTCCGCCCGACAGGATGTCCCAGAAGGTCGGCACTCCGTGCGGATAGAGGATCGTCACGTCGAGCATTGAATCGAATTGCTCCCCCATCGTTGCCAGGGCGATCGAGAGTCCGCCAATCTTGGGCTTGAGCAGGTTCTTGTACGGCGAGCGTTGAGCGCTGTGCTTGGCTGCGGTCAGCCGCGTGCCTTCAAGGAAGTTCATGACCGAGGTGGGCAGGGTTTTGAAGCGCTCGCAGGCCTTGCGCGTTGCGGCCAGATCGCTGCGTCCGCTCTTCGCGCCCTTGCCGCGGCGCATGAACGGGAAGTCGAGCGCCCACCAGGCCAACCCGATCACCGGCACATAGATCAGTTCCTGTTTGAGGAAAAATTTCAGGAAAGGAATCCTGTCCTGGAAAATTTTCTGCAGCACCAGGATGTCCACCCAGCTCTGGTGGTTGCTGCTGACGAGATACCAGCCGCGCTTGCGCAGCGTGTCCGTGCCTTCGACGTCCCAGCGGACCTTCTGCAGCAGCGCTATCCACAGGCCGTTGATGCGGACCCAGGTATCGGCCAGCGCGTTGAGGACACGGTCGACGATGCGTCGGGCCAGGCTGCCGGAAGGCAGAACCAGCTTGGCGAGCGCGAACGGGATCATGACGCAGGTGAGGATCAGGGTGTTGGCGGCGATGATCAGCGAGCCAATACAGCCCTTGATCGAGGAGACGACCGGATTCGACATGAGTTTTCCTGCAGCAAAAAGAGATACTTCTCCGGGCGTGCCCGGGGAAGACTAGACGGTCGGGAGTTCGATCCAGAAACGGCTACCGCGACCGAGAGTGCTCTCGACGCCTATGCGCCCATCCATCAGATGGACAAGACGCTGGGTCAGCGCGAGACCCAGACCCGTCCCCTCGACATCGCCGGAGCTGTCTGCCGCGCGAACGAAAGGTTCGAACAGGCGAGCCTGATCCGCTTCCGAGATGCCCCGGCCATCATCTTCGACCGCGATATGCAGGTATTTTACCCTGCCTTCGGCGAGCTCTCGGTGACTGATTCTGACCCAGCCATTTGGGTGGTTGTACTTGATTGCATTCGAGAGCAGGTTCAGCATCACCTGGCGCACCCTCAGCGCATCGCCGATCACCTGGGGGGCGGCTCCGCCCGCGTACTCGAGGCGGACCTTCTTCTGCGAGGCCAGGGGCTCGACGATCTCACAGGCCTCGGCGATGAACTGGTCGGCGGCAAGAGGCGCAGGGTTCAGCGTGATCCGTCCCGCATCGGCACGCGCGAGTTCGAGAACCTGGTTGATCAGTTCGAGCAGGTGTGCGCCCGCCTGGCGGATCAGGCGGATGCTGTCCTCCTGGTCGGGATGCTCGTCGAGGCCCAGCAAATCCGAAAAGCCCAGGATCGCGTTGAGCGGTGTTTTCAGTTCGTGGCTCATCGCCGCGAGAAAACGGCTTTTGGCGTGGTTGGCGCTGTCCGCCGCGTCGCGCGCGGCAAGCAGCGCGGCTTCATAGCGAACCCTGGCCGTGATATCGGAAAAGCACCAGACGTGGCCTATCGTCTGCTGGTTCAGGCGCTGCGGGCTGATGACGCACTCGAGCTGGCGACCATCGATCAGCGCGAGCTGCTGGCGGATCTGCTGGTCGGGGTTCTGCGCGAGCTTTATCTGCAGTTCCGGCCAGTCCGCGGGTTCGGCGAGCCGCGCGAGCAGTTGCTCGGCGAGTTCCGCATCTTTCGTGCTGACCCCGATTTCGGGCGCGAGGCCGAAAAGGGCTGCGAAGCGGCGGTTGAAGTTCTGGACGCGGCCCTGCGCATCGGTCACGAGAAGCCCGTCGGCCGTGGCTTCGAAGGTCGCGGCCAGCAGCGATGCGGTGTGTGCGGAAAGCTCCTCGGCGATGCGGCTGCGGGAGATGTCATGGGCGCGCAGGACCAGCAGAGTCCGCCCGTCCAGTTCCTCTTTCGTGATGCTCTTCTCGACCGTGCGCCGGCCACCGCGAAAACCGCGGTAGAAGCCTTCGCTAGGCGCGCGTTCGCTGCTGCGTCCGTTGCGCACTTCCTCCCAGAAGAAATGATCGGCCATCCCTGTTTCGACACGGGAGATCGGGGAACCGATCAGTTCCTCGGGCGCGCATTCGAACATCCGGGCGGCATCGGCATTCGCGAAGACGATGTTCAGCGTTAGGGGGTCGATCGCGAGCAGGGCTTGCCCGCAGTGATCGACGAGACTGGCAAGGGTTTTTGCTGACAGGGGGCTCACGGGGTGTCCTGTGCATTCGGGACCGGGCTGTGAGCGAGGTCGAAGTAATACGCGACCCGTCGGCGCGGGGCGAGATAGTCGAAAACTTCGCGCGGCAGCTGGCTGGGGCGCATCGTTCGGCTGATCGACAGTTCCTGTTCCTGTTCGAGGTCGAGCAGGATTGCTTCCTCGTGGGGAATGCGCGGGTCGTAGACCTGGACGACCGGGCGCAGAGGGCGGGACGAGTTGACTGACATCACCATGCCGAATGCGTCGTCGCCGAGAACGACCAGGGTGCCGGGCGGATAGACGCCCAAGCAGCGGATGAAGATCGAGAGCGGGCCGGCCTCGAAACGATTGCGCTGCTGGGCATACATCTGTGAGAGCGCCTCATGAGGCGTCAGGGCCCTGAGCGGATTCGCCGGGTTGCACAGGTTGTCGTAGGTGTTCGCGATCGCGACGATCTTCGCAAGCAAGGAGATCTTCTCGCCTGACAGGTGCTGGGGATAGCCTGAACCGTCGACTGCCTCGTGGTGTTGGGCGATCACGGTCAGCGCCTCGGAAGCCAGGCCCAGTTTGCGACCGGCGGCGAGGCCGAAGGCGACATGCTCCTGAACCAGGGCCTGCTCGGCTGCCGTCAGCGCCGGCAGGCGCTGCAGCCGGTCGGGAACGTTGAGTTTGCCGATGTCGTGGAGCAGCGCACCGACGCCCAGCTGGATGACCGCTTCGCGCGATGCGTTCAGCTCCCGCGCCAGCATCAGCGAGAGCACCGCGACATTGAGCGGGTGCTGGTAGAAGTCTTCGCCGGCGATCCGCTCGGGCATCAGATTGACGGCGATGTCGCGCTGGGTCAGCAGCGAGTCGGCCATCTTCTCCGCCAGCGAAGTCATCCTTCCACGGGATTCCTCGGGAAGGGAGAGCAGATTGCGGTTGATCGCCTTCAGTTCCTGCGAAGTCTCGGCGAATTCGTGTTCGCATTTGCTGATCGCCTGCCGCTGATGGCGCAGTTTGCGAACCCTCTGACGCTTGCTCTCGAGGTCGGGATTCGGCTGCTCATCGACCGGGGATTCGCCTGCGCCGCCGGCAGAGGGTGGGAGCGGCTCGCTGTGGCTGCGCTGGGGCGAGTAACGGATTTCGCGCAGGCCAAGTTTGCGGATCTGCCTGAGCTGATCCTCAGTCTTGATCCGGAAGCTCGAAAACGGGAAGGGGTGATCCATCCAGGCCAGGTCCAGATGGATGTAAAGACCTGTGCGCAGCTGTTCGGGCTTCAGAAAGAAAGACTTGTTGTGTTCGGGCATTGCCTGGCCGGGTCGATGGAAACACTATGACGTCACCGCTCGTTTACGGCCGGGCTACGCCCGACTTGAGTCTCTCATTCGCCAGACGCGATCGGTTTTGCGACGACGATCTGGTAGACGCCGCCGAAGAAGGTGCGTTTTTCCCAGCTGAAGCGTTCGGGCTGGCTCGCGTACTCGCGGATCTCGTGCATCCAGGTCGATTCGGCGAAGGGCTCGAGCTTGGCATTGACGAAGCGCAGGATCCAGCCGATTGGTTGCCAGGGGCGCGGGCGGTGATAATCGACAAACACGACCTTGCCGTCCTTCTCGACCGACGCGAGCATCCGGTCGACGACTTCGCGCTTCTTTTCTTCGGGGACTTCGTGGAGCAGGAAGAAGCTGCAGACGAGATCGTAGATCTGGCCTACCCAGTGTGCGGCATCGCAGTGCGTGACCCTGGCCCAGGCGCGATCCGCCAGTTTCTTCTCGGCATGCTCAATCTGGATGGGCGTGACATCGGTGAGCTGGAAGAGCCCCTTGTCGCCAACCTTGTCCGCGGCCCGTTTGACGAGATCCCCATAGACGTGGGCAACCTGCCAGACGCGCGATCCCGGGCAGATTTCGTTCAGATAGGCGCGCATCAGGCGTTGGTCGTTCGCGAACAGCAGCACGCGAACGACGATGTTACGGTCCAGCCAGCGCACATAGCGCGGATTCACATAGGCCCAGTCATAGACTTCGGTCATGTAGGCGGGCAGGGCGACTGCGGATTCGACGGCAGCGTTTTCTTCGGATGTCGCTTGGTTCATCGTTGTCTGGTCCCGTAACGGCGGGTGATCGCAAATAAGGTGAAAGCCTATCAGGCTTGACCGGGGGCGGGACTTGCGCCTTGGCAAAGCCGGGGCGAAAGCTGCCCGGCGGTCAGGCCGAGAGCAAGCGGAGGATCTCACGAATCCGGGTGACGCGCTCCTTCGTCGTTTCCGAACCGACGGTGACCGAAAGCCTGTCCTGGCCGGCCAAGCGGTAATTTCGATTCTTCTGGATCAGCTGGATGATCTTGATCGGCTCGATCGGTGGCTCGGGGACGAAGGTCAGATCGACGCGGCTCTCCGATGCGTCGATCTTGATGATGCCCAGAGGTTTCGCGGCGATCCGGAGCCGGTGCGTGTCGAGCAGGGTCTGGGTCTGGGCCGGCAACTCGCCGAAGCGGTCGATCAGCTCTTCCTGGATGTCCTGCATCTCGTCGGCTGATTCGCCGTTGGCCATCCTCTTGTACAGGGTCAGCCGCTCGCCGATGTCGCTGCAGTAATCGCTGGGCAACAGCGCCGGAGCGTGCAGGTTGATCTCGGACGTGATGTCCAGGGGCTGGGCAAGATCCGCTTCCTTGCCCGACTGCAGGCTCTTGACCGCACGCTTGAGCATCTCGGTGTAGAGCGAGAAGCCGATTTGCTGGATCTCGCCGCTCTGATGCTCGCCGAGCACTTCGCCGGCGCCGCGGATCTCCAGATCCTGCATTGCAAGATAGAAGCCCGAGCCGAGCTCTTCCATCATCGAGATCGCTTCGAGCCGTTTCTGGGCCTGGGAAGTCGGCTTCGCGTTCGCGTCGGTCAACAGATACGCATAGGCCTGGTGGTGCGAGCGTCCGACCCGGCCGCGCAGCTGGTGGAGCTGGGCGAGGCCAAAGCGGTCTGCGCGGTTGATGATGATCGTGTTCGCGGTCGGGATGTTGATGCCGGTCTCGATGATCGTCGTACACAGCAGCAGGTTCGCGCGCTGGTTCGTGAAGTCGCGCATGACCCGTTCGAGCTCGCGCTCGGGCAACTGGCCGTGGCCGACGACGATCCGCGCTTCGGGGATCAGCTCGGCGAGCATCTGGCGCGCGTTCTCTATCGTCTCGACTTCGTTGTGCAGGAAGTAGACCTGGCCGCCGCGCTTGAACTCGCGCAGCACCGCTTCGCGGATGATTCCCTTCGAGTGCTTCTGCACGAAAGTCTTGATCGCCAGCCGCTTCTGCGGCGCGGTCGCGATGACCGAGAACTCGCGCAAGCCTTCGAGCGCGAGGCCCAGCGTGCGCGGAATCGGCGTCGCGGTCAGGGTCAGGATGTCGACTTCCGAGCGCAGCGCTTTGAGCGCTTCCTTCTGGCGCACGCCGAAGCGGTGCTCCTCGTCGATGATGACGAGGCCAAGGCGCTTGAATTCGACGTCTTTCTGCAGCAGCCGGTGCGTGCCGATCAGGATGTCGAGTTTGCCTTCGGCGAGCTGGCTCAGTGCCTCGGTCTGCTCTTTCGCACTGCGGAAACGCGACAGTTCGGCGATCCTGACCGGCCAGTCGGCAAAGCGGTCCGAGAAGGTCTGGAAGTGCTGCTCGGCGAGCAGCGTCGTCGGTGTCAGCACTGCGACCTGTTTGCCGTCGGCGATCGCGATGAAAGCGGCGCGCAGCGCGACTTCGGTCTTGCCGAAGCCGACATCGCCGCAGACCAGGCGATCCATCGGTCGGCCCGAGCGCATGTCGGTTTCGACGGCCTGGATCGCGGCCAACTGGTCAGGGGTCTCCTCGAAACCGAAGCCTTCGGCGAAAGCGTCCAGATCGCCCTGCTTGAAATCGAAACGGTGGCCTTCGCGGGCAGCGCGCTGCGCGTAGAGCGCGAGCAGTTCGGCTGCGGTGTCGCGAACCTGCTGGGCGGCGCGGCGTTTGGCTTTTTCCCATTGGCCGCTGCCCAGCTTGTTCAGGTCGACGTGCTCGGGGTCGGCGCCGGCATAGCGGCTGATCACATGGAGCTGGGAGACCGGAACGTAAAGCTTGTCGCCGCCGTTGTATTCGAGGTTCAGGAATTCGGTCTCGCCCTCGCCCAGATCCAGATAGATCAGGCCCTTGTAACGGCCGATGCCGTGCGAGACATGGACGACCGGATCGCCGACCTTGAGTTCCGAGAGGTCGCGCAGCCAGCCTTCCATCGTCGCGGCGCGGCGCGTGTCGCGGCGGGTTCGGCTCCTCGCCTGACTCGCATAGAGCTCGGTCTCGGTGAGCAGGGCCAGATTCTCGGCGCTCAGGATGAAACCGCTCGCGAGCGGCCCTGCTGTCAGAGCGATGCGCGCGTCGGACGCGAGAAAGGCTGCCAGGTCAGCGCTGGTCGAGACGCTGATGTCGTGTTCGGCGAAGTAGTCGAGCATAGTCTGCTGGCGACCGGCCGATTCGGCGAGAATCAGGATGCGTCCGGTGAAGCCGGCGACAAAAGTGCGCAGCCGGTACAGCGGGTCGGTCGCGCGTCGCTCGACCGCGAGTTCGGGCAGTGGCTCGGTGAGGCCGGTGTCGGTGCCGCCGAATGTGAAGCGGGAACGCTCGCCCGCGGCGACGAAGAACTGTTCGACCGACAGGAAGAGCTTTTCGGGGGCGAGGAGGGGGCGGGCCGGATCGCCGCCGAGCAGGCGGTGGCGGCTCCTGGTCTCGCGCCAGAAGTCCTCGATCGCGCCATTGACGTCACCGACCAGAGCCAGCGCGACATCGCTGGAGATGAAGTCGAAGAGCGTCGCGCACTGTTCGTGGAAGAGCGGCAGGTAGTACTCGATGCCAGCCGGAGCGATGCCGTTCGAGACGTCCTTGTAGATCGTGCTGCGCGACGGATCGCCTTCGATCTGTTCGCGAAAGCGGGTACGGAAATCGGCGCGACCCTGCTCGTCGATCGAGAATTCACGCGCCGGCAGCAGACGGATCTGCTGGACCGGATAGACGGTGCGCTGGGTGTCGGGATCGAAGGTGCGCAGCGACTCGACGTCCTCGTCAAAGAGTTCGATACGGAAGGGCAGAGGCGAGCCCATCGGGAAGAGGTCGATCAGGCCGCCGCGGACCGAGAACTCCCCGGGGCGCACGACCTGGGTCACATGCTCGTAGCCCGCGATGACCATCTGCTGGCGCAGTTGTTCGATGTCGAGCTTTTCGCCCTGTTTGATGAAGAAGGTGTGGGCGGCCAGATAGGCGGGCGGGCACAGCCGGTAGAGCGCGGTCGCCGCCGGCACGATCGCGATGTCAGCCTCGCCGCGCAGGATCGCGTACAGCGTCGCGAGCCGTTCCGAGATCAGATCCTGGTGGGGTGAGAAGTTGTCGTAGGGCAGGGTCTCCCAGTCCGGCAGCAGGTGCACGCGCAGGCCGGGGGCGAGCCAGGCGATCTCCTCGCGCAGCCTCTGCGCGTCGAGCGGGCTCGCGCAGACCGCCAGCACCGGTCGGCTGGCCGCAATCTGGGCCAGAGCCGCCGAATCGGCCGAACCGTGCAGCTTGGGAAGGGCGAGGCGCTGACCGGGAGCCGGGGCGGGAAGAGTGGCCAGGACGGGAAGGATGGGGCGGGAGGGGGAGGACATGGACGCGTCGCACTGCTCGGAAGCGCGAATTATACGCAAGCCGGCGAGCGCGCCGCAGGCTCAGGCTTCGACCGAGAGTCTGGGCTTGTTCGAACTTGCGAAGTTGTCCGCCGCGCTCTTGTAGGCCGAGTCGGCGCTCTTCGCCTTGGCTTGCGCAAAACTCTCGGCGGCGATCTCGGCGCGGGCGCGCATCGCCATCTGCGCTGCCTGGGCGGCGACTTGCAGATCCTGTCCCGATGGATCGGCGGGCGCCAGCGCGGCACCGCGGATCTGCTCGGCTTTGCGCAAAGTCTCTTCGGGGGTGCGCCCAGAGGAAGTGTCGATCGAGACTTCGCCGCCGACCGCATAACGCTTGCCGTCCGGCCCCGTCGTGTATTCGTAGCTCGCGCCGCTGTGCGAGAGGCCGCCCGCCGCCGCCATATGTGCGGCCTCGTGGCTGCGCACCTTGCTGTCAGTGTTCTTCAGCGTGGTGATTTCGCGCAGTTCGTCGGCGCTGAATTCGCCGCTGGCCGCTTTCGCCGCCGCCGGCTTCTTTTCGGCCGCGCTCGTGTTCGCGCTCTTCGCCGCATCCGGGCTGTCGGTCTTTTCGCTGGACGTAGCGCTGCCTGCCGACGCGTAGCGGGCGATGCCAGGGATGTTCAGCGAGAAGGGGGATGTGGCGCTGATCACGGAAACCTCCGCTCTCAGTCTAGATCGGCTCAGGCCTGCGCAGCAGGAGCCGTGTTATTGCCTGGCTCGGCATGGCCGCGCCACTTCTCGATGAAGTCGCAGCTGGCCTGGGCGGCCTCGCCCAGTGCTTTGGAATCGAGGAAGAGGCTTCCTCCGTCGGCAATGTTGAGTTTCTCCTTCGGCCCGTCGAGCAGTCCGAACGCGAGCTCGGACGGAGTCCGGGTCTCGTCGGTGCTGCCTCCCCAGATCGCGAGCAGCGGGATCCGGGTCTGGCGAAGAGGCAGGGCTCCGGCCAGATCCAGCCTTCCCGACCGCGAGATCAGCGCGAAAGGGTGGGGCTCGAGCTGCATTGCGAGCTTGATCATCGCGCCGGCGGCGGTGCCGCTCGTCGCGAGGACGAGAGGAAGGGTCTCCAGCCCGGGCTGGTGCCTGGCCCAATCGACGGCGCTGGCTAGGCGGCTGGTCAGCCGGGGCACGTCGAAGCGGGCATCGGGATCGCGGTGCTCTTCGGGCTCGCCGAGCAGGTCGACGAGAAGCGTCGCATGGCGCAGTTTGTGCAGCGCCCGGGCGGCGAGGAATTCCCGGTTTGTGCGCGAAGCGATGGCCGTAGTTGAGGCGAAGAGAACCAGGGCCCGGGCATCGGGGACATGGGAGAGCAGGGCATGGATCCAGGCGGAACCCGATGCGAAGCGAAGCTCGGAGTGGCGGTAGGCGAAACTCATCGGTCAGGCGCGATGCGCAGCGGAATGCGACGGGAACCAAAGTTACCGCATTCTGGGCCGAAGCGCCCGGCCAGAGACTCGCCGCAGTGAGGACAATTGCCGTGCGCGTCGAGCCGGTAGGCGAGGATGTCGTAGCCGTCGCGCTCGATCAGCGCGGTCCCGCACCCGGCGCAGAAGGTGGTCGAGCCTTCCTGGTCGCGGACGTTGCCGATATAGACGTGCTTGAGGCCGTGGGTCTGGGCGATGTCGCGGGCCCGCGTCAGTGTCGAATGAGGGGTGGGCGCGATGTCCTGCATCTTGTAGTCGGGGTGGAAGGCCGTGAAGTGCAGCGGGACTGAGTCTCCCAACTCATTGGCGATCCAGTCCGTCATCGCGTCGAGTTCGGCCGGCGAGTCGTTCTCGCCGGGAATCAGCAGCGTCGTGATCTCCAGCCAGACGCGGGTCTCGTGGTGCAGATAGCGCAGCGTGTCGAGCACCGGCGCGAGATGGCCACCGCACAGACGATGGTAGAAATCCTCGCTGAAGGATTTCAGATCGACGTTGGCGGCATCCATCGCGGCGAAGAAGCGTTCGCGGGCCGGCGACAGGATGTAGCCGGCGGTCACTGCGACCGATGCGATGTCCCGATCGCGGCAAGCTTCGGCGGTAGCGATCGCGTACTCGGCGAAGATGACGGGGTCGTTATATGTGTAGGCCACGCTCTTCGCGCCGTGGGCGAGCGCGGCGTTGGCGATCGCCTCGGGAGTCGCGCGATCGAGCAGGCGGTCCATCTCGCGGGACTTCGAGATGTCCCAGTTCTGGCAGAACTTGCAGGCGAGGTTGCAGCCGGCCGTGCCGAAGGACAGCACGCTGGTGCCCGGATAGAAGTGGTTCAGCGGTTTTTTCTCGATCGGATCGAGGCAGAAGCCCGAGCTGCGCCCCCAGGTCGTCAGCACGATCTGCTCGCCATCGCTCTGACGCACGAAGCAGGCTCCGCGCTGTCCGGCGTGAAGCCGACACTCGCGAGGGCAGAGGTCGCACTGGATCCGGCCGTCTTCGAGCTTGTGCCACCACAGGCCGGGATGTTCGCCCTGGGTCATGTTTCTTCCTCGTGGAATGCGCTGACGCTGTAGCGGCCGACCTGCATGTCGGCGGGCCAGTGATCGACGGGCAGGCCCGCCTTGCGCCTGAGCTCAGCGAGGAAGCGCCCGATCTCGGGCAGCTGTTCCCAGACCTGGGGGAGATAGGTCGCGCGGCGCCCGGACGAGGCGAGCACGACTCCGTCCTCGCCGGGGCGTATCCATTCTCGTGCGTCCTGTTCGGTCGGGCAGGCGCGCCAGAGAACCGGGCTCAGCACCGAGACTTCGACTTCGGTCTGTCGCCATTCCCGGCGCGATAGCGGCGGGAAGCGCGGATCGCCCAGCGCCGCGGCGCGCGCATTGGCCTCGATATCCTCGGCAAGAGGTCTGTGAGCTTCCAGGCTGCCGATGCAGCCGCGCAGCTCGCCATGGATTCTCAGCGTCACGAAACAGGCGCCGTCCGCCGCGAACTCGGGCGTCGGGCTGGCGCCCGAGCGGGGCAGATCCAGGGCCTGGTTGATCGCATCGCGGGCCAGCGCGAGCAACAGCTTGCCTTGTTCAGGGCTGGGCTTCATCGAATCCGAAGGCTGCATAGCCGACCACTCTCGTCTTGTCGCCGGAGGTGTCGCCGGAGTTGCGCATGTCCAGCAGCCGTGGGCGCAGCGTCTTGCGACGGGCCTGGGCCAGCAGCGCGTTGATCGGAAGAGCCCCGCAGGCGTCGCCATACTCGATCGGGAGGCGGGCGAGGATTCTGGCCACCGTGCCGGTATCCATCGCCTGTGCGGTCTTGTAGCTGTGATAGTGGGACAGGTCGCTGCTGACGACGATCAGCGTTTCATCGTCGCCCCAGACCTTTTCGAGCACCTGCGCGACGGCTTCGGTCGTCGAGTCGCCGACGACGAGCGGGACCAGCCGGAAGTGCTCGCCGAAGAGCACCTGCAGGAAGGGGAGCTGGACTTCGAGCGAGTGCTCCTGGGCGTGAGCGGCTTCATCGATGCTGACTTCGGGCAGCTCCGCCAGGGTTTCGAGCGCTTCGCGATCGATTTCGATCTCGCCCAGCGGTGTCGCGAAGACCGATGCGCTCGGCAGCGCGATGCCGGCGAGCGGAACCCGGTGGCAGGGGCCGATCACGACGATGCGCGACGGAGGGCTGCTGCGCACGGAGAGGGCGCGGAAAGCGTGGGCCGCGGTCTGGCCCGAGTAGATGTAGCCGGCATGAGGAGAGATCACGGCCTTGGGGGTGGGAGGGCTTGCTTGCGCCGTCGCGGCGAGAAAGCCGTCGATTTGGCGTCTGAGCTCGTCGGCCTCTGCGGGGTAGAACAGGCCGGCCACCGCGGGTGGGCGGATCATGTGTCGCGGATGTGCTGACATGAGCCTCTCCTTGCTGAATGATCGGGCTGCCTGCCGCCGCGATGCCGCAAGTATAGACAGCGAGTTCAGTTGGCGCGCTCTGGCCGCTAGAATGCGGCGATGATCGATCTTCAGACTGGTTTTTTCGCGCTGGTGCCGGCGGCGGGCAGCGGGAGCCGCTTCGGCGCCCCATCGCCCAAACAGTACCTGCCTTTGCTGGGGCGGCCTCTGATCGCCCATACCCTCGACGCACTGCTCGCCGTGCCCCGTCTGGCCCGGGTCGCGGTCGTGATCGCGCCCGACGACGAACTTTGGGCGAGCTTTGCCTGGCCGGAGGATCCTCGTCTTCTGGTGCTGCGCTGCGGAGGCGAGAGCCGGGCCGCGAGCGTCGCGGCGGGGCTGGAGTGCCTGGCCGGCGAGGTGGGCAGCGGGGACTGGGTCCTCGTCCACGATGCGGCGCGTCCCTGCATCGCGCCGCAGAGCGTGATGCAGATGATTGAGACGCTCGCGCACGATCCGGTCGGAGGCTTGCTGGCTGTTCCGGTCGCTGACACCTTGAAGCGCGCCGATGGTGAAGGTCGGGTCGCTGCGACCGTGGCTCGCGAAGGGCTGTGGCAGGCTCAGACTCCGCAGATGTTCCGCTTTGGCCTGCTCAGGCGTGCTCTGGCCGAGGCGCAGGGCGTGACCGATGAAGCCGGAGCGATCGAGGCGATGGGCCTGAAGCCTTTTCTGGTTCCGGGCGACGCGAGCAATTTCAAAGTGACCTATCCGCAGGATCTGGCGCTCGCCGAGCGCATCCTGCTTGCCAGAGAAAAGGGGACGCAATGATTCCATTCAGGGTTGGGCAGGGCTTCGATGTCCATGCTCTGGTGCCGGGGCGGCGACTGATTCTCGGCGGCGTCGATATCCCGTTCGAGCGGGGGCTGCTCGGGCACTCGGACGCCGACGTGCTGCTGCACGCGATCACCGACGCTCTGCTCGGCGCTGCCGGGCTCGGCGACATCGGCCGCCACTTTCCGGATACCGATCCGCGCTATGCCGGCGCGGACAGCCGGGTGCTGTTGCGCGCCGCGATGGAAAAAGTCCGCGCCGCGGGCTGGAGCCTCGGCAACCTCGATGCGACCGTGATCGCCCAGGCGCCGAAGATCCTGCCCCATGCGCCGCGAATGATCGCGAACCTCGCCGAGGATCTGGACGTGCTGCCCGAGCAGATCAACCTGAAGGGCAAAACGACCGAGAAGCTGGGTTTTGTCGGGCGCGGCGAAGGGATTGCCAGTGAGGCCGTCGCCTTGCTCTATCGGGAAGAGCGGTGATGGCGCTCCGGGTTTCTTCGCCACGCCCCCCGACGGGGATAGTCGGGCGCGGCGAAGGTATCGCGAGTGGGGCCATCGCGCTTCTCGTTCGCGATGAGCGCTGAACTCGCTAGGCTTTTCTTTGCTTGCGCGCTGCCGCGGGGGATTGGCGCAGCGCTGATCGAGCGGACGGCGATGTTCGCCGGGCGCGGTCGGCCGACCTGCATTGAGGATCTGCACCTGACTCTCGCCTTTCTCGGGGCGCTGCCGCGCGAGAGGATCGACGCCGCGAAGCGGGTGGGAGAGTCGCTCGCCGGTTCTCCCGGCTTTGCGCTGCGGCTCGACTGCCTGGGCGCTTTCGCGCGCTCGAGCGTGATCTGGGCGTCGAGCGTCGAGCCTTGCGCGGGGCTCTTCATGTTTCAGGCGGGGCTGGTCGCGGCGCTTGGGGGCGCAGGTTTCGCGATCGACGACACGCCCTTCAGGCCGCATGTGACGCTGCTGCGCCGCGCGAAACTGCCCGGCACCTTCCCTATGCTTGCCCCGCTGGACTGGCCGGTGAGCGGCTTCGCGCTGTTCGAGTCCCGCCCTGTGGTGTCCGGGCCGCGCTACTCGCCCTTGGGCGAGTGGCGGCTCGGGGACGATCAAACGCAAAGGCTGGAGGCGAGTTCCTCGCACAGTTCGCTGGGCGAGAGCCGAGTGTAGTCCTTCTCCATGCGGGCGCTGATCTGTTGCGCGGTTGGCGGATCCAGTTCGGCATTGAGTAGCCCCATGAAGGCCGCAGGCGCGATCAGGATCGCGCGCGCGAAGCGTTTCTCGGTGCGGGCCTGGCGCAGCTCGGCGGTGAGCTGGCGCGCGAAGCCTTTTGCCTTCTGCCTCTGGAATTCATCGGGCCGGTGCCAGTCGCTGCGATCCATCGCGCCAATCGGTTGCGGTTTCTCTGCGTCATCCTGTTCGGAGGCGATCTTTTTGACTAGAGTCAAACCCTTGTTGGGGCCGGGGTTTTCATAGAGGTTCGCTGAACGGGTGTTGGCGACAAGAACCCAGGTGATCGACATTGACTACCTCCGGGAAGCGTTGCGGATGGGGGCATGAAGCCCTGATTCCTGAGCGTAGACGCGGATTCTGCGAAGGGGAAGCGCGAATCTCGCCGGAGGATTTCCGGTCCTCCCCGCTTTCTGTTTGCGCAAGGGATTCTTCGCTGTCGACAAATAAAAAGCGCTTATCGAGCAATGCGCGTCAAGTACAGCAAGCGGGGGGACTGTAACTTTCACCCCGTTCCTGTTCCGGGGGCTGCGATGAAAGCTTGTGCGATCCCCCTTCGCCTTTTCACCCGATCGGTCGTCCCGGAATACTTTCGAACTAGCGCCTTGGGCGTGTAGGAGAAACCATGAAAAACTTTGCCCGTTTCGCCAACCGCGGAGTGTTGATGAACAAGATCGGTTCCGAATCCGTTGATCAGGCTACCGCCTCCGAGCAGTATCAGGCCTCTGTTGAACGCCACCTGAGCAACGACGTCGGCGTCAGCGCCGAGAACGCACGCGCCGCCGAATGGCAACGCGCCGCTTCGATGGCTGCCCGCGACAAGCTGGCCGAACGCTGGGTCAAGACCCAGCAGGAAGATACGAACAACCAGGAGCGTCGCGCCTACTACCTGTCCGCCGAGTTCCTGATCGGCCGGGCGATGAGCAATGCTCTGGCGGCGCTGAACCTGGACAAGGATTTCGCGACCGAGATGAAGAAGGTCGGCGCTGAAGCCGCCGACGTGCTCGAGAGCGAACCGGATGCCGCTCTGGGCAATGGCGGTCTGGGGCGTCTGGCCGCCTGCTTCCTGGACTCTCTGGCGACGCTCGGCGTCCCGTCCTTCGGTTACGGCATCCGCTATGAATTCGGTATGTTCAGCCAGCGCATCGTCGATGGCAAACAGATTGAAACTCCGGACAACTGGCTCGCCTTCGGCAACCCCTGGGAATTCCCGCGGCGCGACGTGTTCTACCCGGTGCAGTACGGTGGCTGGGTCGACTACGTCAATGGCCGCCCGGTCTGGACTCCGTCCGAGCGCATCCTGGCCCGCGCCTACGACATGGTGATTCCCGGCCATTCGACCGAGCGCGTGACGACGCTGCGCCTGTGGAAGGCTTCCGCGCTCGAAGAGCTGGATCTGGCCGCGCACACCCGCGGTGACTACTTCCGTGCCGCCGAAGCCCGTTCCAAGGCCGAGAACGTCTCCTGGGTTCTCTACCCGGATGACAGCACGCCGCAAGGCCGCGAACTTCGCCTGCGCCAGGAATACTTCTTCGTCACCGCTTCTCTGCAGGACATCGTTGCCCGCCATCTGCGCGAGTTCGGCACGTTGGACAACCTGCACGAGAAGGTCGCAATCCAGCTCAACGACACTCACCCGGCCCTGTCGGTTCCGGAACTGATGCGTCTGCTGATGGACGACCATGGCCTGACATGGGAAGCCGCCTGGTACCAGGTTTCGCGGATCATCTCCTACACCAACCACACGCTGATGCCTGAAGCGATCGAAACCTGGCCGGTCGGCATCATGCAGTACCTGCTGCCCCGTCACCTCGACATCGTCTATGAGATCAACCGCCGCTTCCTCGCCGAAGTCGAACGCAAGTTCCCTGGCGACAAGGCGCTGCTGTCGCGCGTCTCGCTGATCGCCGAAGACGGAGAAAAGCGTGTCCGGATGGGCAACCTGTCCATCGTCGCCTCGACCAAGGTCAACGGTGTTGCGAAGCTGCACTCCGACCTGATGGTTCAGACGATCTTCTCCGATTTTGCGAAGATCTTCCCGGATCGCTTCACCAACGTCACCAATGGCGTCACGCCGCGCCGCTGGCTGTCGCAGTGCAACCCCGGCCTGGCCAAATTGGTCGACAAGAAGGTCAAGGGCAACTGGCGCGTCGAACTCGACAAGCTGTCCCAGCTCGGCAAGTCGGCCGAGGACAAGGCTTTCCACGCGGATCTCACCAAGGTCAAGACGGCCAACAAGGAACGCCTGGCCGCCTATATCAAGCGCGAACTGGGCATCACGGTCGATCCGAACGCGCTGTTCGACATCCAGGTCAAGCGCATTCACGAGTACAAGCGCCAGCTTCTGAACGTGCTGCATGTGATCCAGCGCTATCGCGAGATGATCGCGAATCCGGAAGCCGACTGGCAGCCGCGCGTTCATATCTTTGCCGGCAAGGCCGCTTCGGCCTACAAGATGGCGAAGCTGATCATCCGCCTGATCCACGACGTCGCGCGCACCGTCAATAACGATCCGCGCCTGAAGGATCGCCTGAAGGTCGTGTTCATCCCCGATTACCGCGTTTCGGTCGCCGAAAAGATCTTCCCGGCTGCCGACGTTTCGGAACAGATCTCGACCGCGGGCACCGAAGCTTCGGGCACCGGAAACATGAAATTTGCCCTCAATGGTGCGCTGACCGTCGGCACCTGGGACGGCGCAAACATCGAGATTGCGGAAAATGTTGGATTGGACAACATTTTTGTGTTCGGTTTGCGCACTGAGGAGGTCGAGAAGCTCAGCCAGGAAGGCTACAATCCTCGCGCATGGTATGAGGGTAATGCCGATCTGAAGGCAGTACTGGACATGATCGGAAACGGCTACTTTGCACCTGAAGAACCGACTCGCTACCAACCGATCGTCGATACGCTGCTGACTCGCGACCAGTATTTCCTGCTCGCCGATTTTGCCGCCTACGTCGAGACCCACCGTCAGGTCGATGTGGCATACCGTGACCGCGAACAGTGGCTGACGAAGGTTGTACGCAATATCGCAGGCATGGGCATGTTCTCGTCCGATCGCACTATTGGCGAATATTGCCAACGCATCTGGAAAATCAAGACCAAGTGACATGCTGACGGCCGACGCAATTGCGGCAATACTCGGAGCCCGCCACAGCGATCCCTTCGCTGTGCTGGGGCTTCACACGGACGCTGACAACCGTTTGCGGTTGTCGGCGTTTTTACCCGGCGCTTCGGAAGTGGTCGCGATCGATTCCGCGACCGGAAAGAAGGTGGCAACACTCGAAGCGATAAACCCGGAGGGCTTCTTCGAAGCGATTCTTCCCCGGCGCAAGCACCGCTTTGCGTATCGCTGGTCGATCCGCTGGCAGGATGGCTCGACCAGCATCCAGGAAGATCCCTACCGTTTCCCGTCGATCATCGGCGAAACGGATGCCTGGCTCTTCGCCGAAGGCACCCACCTGCGCCCCTACGAAATGTTGGGGGCTCACCTGCGCCAGATCGAAGGCGTCGATGGCGTGGCCTTTTCGGTCTGGGCACCGAATGCCGACCGCGTCTCGGTCGTCGGCGATTTCAACCTCTGGGACGGGCGCCGTCACCCAATGAGGCTGCGCCGCGAGTGCGGAATCTGGGAGATCTTCATCCCTGGTATCGAGCGTGGTGCTCTGTACAAATTCGAGATCCGTGCCCGCAATGGCGACATCCTGGTCAAGGCCGATCCTTGCGCCTTTGCCGCCCAGTTGCGTCCCGACACGGCCAGCGTCGTCTCAGGCCTGCCTGCTCCGGTGGCTCTGCCTGCGGACCGACAGGACGCGAACTCGCTGCGTGCGCCGATCAGCATCTATGAAGTCCACCTGGGCTCCTGGCAGCGCGTCGGCGAGGATGGCAATCGCTTCCTGAACTGGGAAGAGCTGACGGCCAAACTGATCCCCTATGCGGCCGGTCTGGGCTTTACGCACATCGAGCTGATGCCGATCTCCGAGCATCCCTTCGACGGTTCCTGGGGCTATCAGCCCGTGGGGCTCTATGCGCCGACCGCCCGTTTCGGCAGCCCGGAAGGCTTTGCCGCCTTCGTCAAGGCCGCGCACGATGCCGGTCTGGGCATCCTGCTCGACTGGGTTCCCGGTCACTTCCCGACCGATGCCCACGGTCTGGGGGGCTTCGACGGCACGGCGCTCTACGAGCACTCCGATCCGCGCGAAGGCTATCACCCGGACTGGAATACGCTGATCTACAACTTCGGCCGCAACGAAGTGCGCAACTTCCTGGTCGGCAATGCGCTGTACTGGATCGAGCGTTTTGGTGTCGATGGATTGAGAGTCGATGCGGTCGCCTCGATGCTCTACCGCGACTATTCGCGCAACGCTGGCGAATGGATTCCGAATGTGTTCGGCGGTCGCGAGAACCTCGAAGCGATCTCGTTCATCAAGCGTTTCAATGAAGTCGTCGGTGAGCAGTGCCCTGGAGCGATCACGGTCGCCGAGGAATCGACCGCCTGGCCCGCCGTGTCCCGTCCGACCTTTGCGGGCGGACTGGGCTTCCACTTCAAGTGGAACATGGGCTGGATGCACGACACGCTTGAATACATCAAGCACGATCCCATCCACCGCCGTTACCACCAGGATCAGCTGACTTTCGGTCTGATCTACGCTTTCCATGAAAACTTCATCCTGCCTCTGTCGCACGACGAAGTGGTTCATGGCAAAGGGTCGCTGCTGGCGCGGATGCCGGGCTCTGACCCGTGGCAGAAGTTCGCGAACCTGCGCGCCTACTACGGCTTCATGTGGACCCACCCGGGTAAGAAGCTGCTCTTCATGGGCGGCGAGTTCGCTCAGGGCTGCGAGTGGTGTCACGAGAGGGGACTGGACTGGCAGTTGCTCGGAGTCGACTGGCACCAGGGCGTGCAAAGCCTGGTCCGCGACCTGAACAAGGTCTACCGGGAGCATCCGGCCCTGCACGAGCGTGATAACGAGCCTGAAGGTTTCGCGTGGCTGGACATGAACAACGCGGATATGTCCGTGCTCGCCTACGCTCGTTTCGGGCTTGAAGATTCCGCGGTGATCGTGAATGCCTGCAACTTCACGCCCGAACCGCGCACGGCTTATCGCCTCGGCGTGCCGCGTGCCGGACACTATCGCGAGATCCTCAACACCGATGCGGCACTCTACTGCGGATCGAACACCGGAAACGGGGCGGCTCAGCTCAATTCCGAGCCTGTGCCTTGGGGTGGGTTTGCGCAGTCGATCGTGCTGACCCTGCCGCCTTTGGCAACGATTGTTCTTGAGTACGAGGCCTGATGCTGCTGCCAGAATCCATCTCGACCGGACGGCCTTGGCCGTTCGGAGCGTCCAGCGACGGTGACGGGGTCAATTTCGCGGTCTTTTCCGCGAATGCGACCCGGGTCGAGCTCTGCCTCTATGACGAGGCCGGCGTCACCGAGCTCGGTCGCTTCGTGCTGCCCGGCCGCACCGGGGATGTCTGGCACGGCTATATGCCGGGGATTGGCGCTGGCCTGGTCTACGGCTACCGGGTCAGCGGCCCCTATGAGCCGGGCCGCGGCCATCGCTTCAATCCGAACAAACTCTTGCTTGATCCTTATGCGCGGGAAGTGGTCGGCGAATACCGCTGGCGCAACGAGCACTTCGGTTACGATCTCGGCCACCCGGACGCGAACCTGTCGCTGAGCTCGGTCGACAACGCGCACTGGGCGCTCAAGGGGCGGATCACGATCGATCTTCCTGCCGCCGACGATCTGCGCCCGCGCATCCCTCCCGAGCAGACCATCGTCTATGAGGCCCACGTCAAGGGGCTGACGATGCTGCACCCGAAAGTGCCCGACGAGCTGCGCGGCACCTATCTGGGCGTCTGCCATCCGGCGATGATCGAGCACTATCTGAAGCTCGGCGTCACGACGATAGAGTTGCTGCCCGTGCATATGGGCCTGCCCGAATACTTCGTGACCGCGCGGGGGCTGACGAACTACTGGAATTACAACCCGATCGCCTTTTTCGCGGTCGATCCCCGCTATTGGTCGCGGACGACCCATTCGGCTGCGTCCGAATTCCGCGAGATGGTCGATAAGCTGCACGCCGCCGGCCTCGAAGTGATCCTCGACGTCGTCTATAACCACACCGCCGAGGCAGGCGCGAACGGACCGACCCTGAGCTATCGGGGGCTGGATCACGCGAGCTATTACCGACTGCACCCGAACGATCCGACCCACTGCGAGAACCTGACCGGCTGCGGCAATACGCTCAATGTTGCCCATCCGCGGGTCACCCAGATGGTGCTCGATTCGCTGCGCTACTGGGTCACGTCCTTCGGCGTCGATGGTTTTCGTTTCGACCTGGCTCCGGTGCTGGGGCGCAGGGCGAGCGGCTACGACCCGGAAGCGGCTTTCTTCGTCGCTTTCGAGCAGTGCCCGGTGCTCTCGACGGTCAAACGGATCGCCGAACCCTGGGATATCGGCTATGACGGCTACCGGCTTGGTCAGTTTCCGTCAGCCTGGCTGGAGTGGAACGATAAGTTCCGCGACACTGCACGCGCCTTTTGGCTGCACCGCTCGCAGTCGCGTGGGGAGTTCGCGCGCCGGATCACCGCATCGAGCGACATCTTTCAGGGGACACACCGGGCGCCGCTGTGCAGCGTCAATTTCCTGACCGCTCACGATGGCTTCACGCTCGAGGATCTGGTCAGTTACAACGAGCGCCACAACGAGGCCAATGGCGAGGAAAACCGCGACGGTCACTCGCACAACCTGAGCACGAACTGCGGCAAGGAAGGGCAGACCGACAATCCGGCGGTCCTGCTCGAGCGCAGAAAGCTCAAGCGGGCTCTGTTCGCTACGCTTCTGCTCGCGCGCGGCACGCCGATGCTGCTGGCCGGAGACGAGATCGGCCGGACCCAGGGCGGCAACAACAACGCCTACTGCCAGGACAACGAGATTTCCTGGGTGGACTGGTCCGCTCCTGACGAAGAGCTGGCCGAGTTTGTCGCGAACCTGATCCGCTTGCGCGGCATCCACGGCGCTCTGCCCAATTCGCTGTGGGCCAAGCCCGACGGAGGCCGCGGTCCCAGTTACGACATGGTCTGGTGCGATTCCTCCGGCGGCATCATGAGTGCCGACGAGTGGAACTCGCCACATGACCACGCTTTTGCCGCGCAGTTCACGCCGACCACAGGCCAGCGTGGCCCCCGGCTGATGCTCTTGCTCAATGGCAACACCGAGGCGGTCGAGTTCAGGCTCCCGCCCGGCAACTGGCTGCGCGTCTTCGATACCGACCACCAGGATGCCTTTACTCCTGGCGGCTTTTCGGGAACCTATCTGGTCCCGCGCCGGGCTGTCGCTGCACTGTTTGCCCCTCCGGCCGTACCCGCTCCGGTACGGTTCGGGAACTAAGGTTTTATACAAGAAAGGAATACGGAGATGGTTTTTGATCGACGCACCAGCGGCATTCTGCTGCATCCCACTTCCTTGCCCGGCCCCAATGGCTGCGGTGACCTGGGACCTGGTGCCTACCATTTTGTCGACTGGCTGGTTTCAGCTGGACAGAGCCTGTGGCAGGTGCTGCCGCTGATGCCGATCGGTCCGGCCAACTCTCCGTACATGAGCGTTTCGGCTTTTGCCGGCAATCCTCTTCTGGTCGACCTTGAAGATCTCGTGCAGCGTGGTTGGCTCGCGCCGATCACGCCCGAAGAGCGCGTCGGCTTCGACGACGGTCGGGTCAACTTCGGCCGGGTCGTGCCTTTCCGCCTGGGCAAGCTCAGAGTCGCTGCCGAGAACTTCCTGATCAACGGTTCGGCAGCCGACAAGGCGGCTTTTGCCGCGTACTGCACCCAGGAGAAGGGCTGGCTCGACGATTACGCGCTGTTCATGGCGCTCGACGAGCACTTCGCCGGCCGGCTGTGGCCGGACTGGGACGCGCCGATCGCGCGACGCGAGAAGAAGGCTCTGGACAAGGCGCGCAAGGACCTGGCGCCGAAGATCGCGCTGTGGCAGTTCATTCAGTGGTGTTTCGACCGCCAGTGGCGATCGGTCAAGGCCTATGCGAACGAGCGCGGCATCCAGCTGATCGGCGATCTGCCGATCTTCGTCGCGCACCACAGCGCCGACTGTTGGGCCAGACCCGACCTGTACCACCTCGACGACAAGAACTGGCCGACCCTGATCGCCGGTGTGCCGCCCGATTTCTTCTCGGCGACCGGTCAGCGCTGGGGCAACCCGCTCTACAACTGGGCGGCGATGGAGAAGGACAAGTACGCGTGGTGGGTCGAGCGCGTCAAGCGTCAGCTCGCGCTGGCCGATGTGATCCGTATCGACCACTTCCGCGGCTTCGCTGGCTACTGGGAGATCCCCGCCTCGGAACCGACCGCGATCCACGGCCAGTGGGTCAAGGGGCCGGGCAAGCCGCTGTTCGACGCAATCGAAAAGGCGCTGGGCAAGCTGCCGATCATCGCCGAGGATCTGGGGGTCATCACGCCGGATGTCGTCGAACTGCGCGACAGTTGCGGCCTGCCGGGCATGCGCGTGCTCGAGTTCGCGTTCGCCGCGGGCCCTGATCACAACTTCCTGCCGCACAACTATGTGCCGAATACGGTCGTCTATACGGGCACCCACGACAACGACACGATTCGCGGCTGGTGGGCGACCTGCACCGAGCGCGAGCGCGCGTTCGCCCGCACCTATCTCGCCACCGATGGTCACGACATCCACTGGACGATGATCCGTGCGGCATCGATGTCGGTCGCGAAGATGGCGATCTACCAGTTCCAGGACGTGCTGGGCCTCGATGGCTTCCACCGGATGAATACTCCGGGGATCACCGGTTGCTGGGAATGGCGCTTCAACTGGGACTACGTCGGCTCCGAACCGGGCCGTCGTCTGGCCGAACTCTCGGCGCTGAGCGGCCGCACCTCGGCAGACAAGATGCCGGCTCTGCCCGACTGGCCCGGCGACAAGCCGCGTCCCTGAGCGTTTGCTTCAAATGAAACGGGCTGCTTCGGCAGCCCGTTTTTTTAGAAGCGGAACGGGCTGGCGGGTGGGGCGGGCCGGGCGGCGAGCGGATCCTGGCGGTAGAACAGGGCGAGCTGGCGATAGACCGCCGGATAGAGCCTCGCGAGCGTGGCGGGGGATGCGAAGAAGACCTCCGAGAGGACCGCGAAGAACTCGGCCGGGTGCTCGGCGGCATAGGGATCGATACCGAGATTCTCGCCCGCATCGACGCACCGGCAGAAGCTGCGGTAGGCGAGGCTGAACGCGCGTTCCCAATCCCTGATCGACATCCCCGCGTGCAGCGGCGGCAGGCCGTCGGCCTCGCCGTTGATCATGTCCAGCTTGTGTGCGAACTCGTGGATCACGACGTTCGTCCCGGGAGGGTTTGCGGTTTCGCCGAACCAGCTCAGCACGACCGGACCCGATTTCCACGCTTCGCCGAGCGCGATCTCGTCGTACTCGTGCAGAACGCCGTCCTCACTGACCTGCCGGCGCGGGATCACGAAGTCCCCCGGATAGACGATGATCTCGACCCAGCCGTCGTAGGCGGCCAGATCCAGCTTCAGGATGGGCAGGCAGGCCTGGAGCGCGATCGTCAGGCGGATCTCGTCGGTGATCTGCAGCCCGGCCGCGCCGCAGATCTGCTTGCGGGCGAGGAAGTCGAGCGCCTGCGTGCGCAGCGACGCCCTTTCCGCCGGACTCAGGTGAGCGAGCAGGTCGGCGAGAGGGGCTTCGACCGTCTCCCATTGTTCGGCGGGGACGGGCGGGGCGGTTCGGCGTTTGAAGAGGCGTGAGAAGCAGCGCATGGGGCAAGTCTAGCAGGCCGGGTAGAGGGGCCGGCCGTGTGTGATAATGGCGGAATGGTTCAAGTCACTCATTCGCTTGCCAACACGCTTGGCGCCGTGCCGCCGCTCGAGCAACTCTCGGAAGGCTTGCCTGACGCGGCCCGGGATACGCTTGGCGAAGCCCTCGATTTCGCGTTGCCGCTCTATGGCGAAAAGCTGCTCGCGAGCGGCGAGCCCATCGTCAATCACTCGCTGGGCATGTGTCTGATCGCGGTCGCGCTGCGCCTCGATCTGGAGACCCGGCTCGCCGCGATTCTGTTTGCAGTCGGGGACTGCCTTCCCGCGCCTTTCGAGGAGATCGAAAAGCGCTTCGGACGGCAGGTCGTGCGCCTCGTCGAAGGCTTGCGCCGGCTCAACGGGTTGCGCGTGATCTCGCACAAGGCCGCGAAATCGCCGGGCGCGGAGTTCGCGAACCAGGCCGAGGTGATGCGCAAGATGTTGCTCGCGATGGTCGAGGACATCCGGGTCATCATGTTGCGGCTCGCGAGCCGCACCCAGACCCTGCGCTTCTTCACCGAGAATCCGAATCCCGATCGCGAAGCGGTCGCCCGCGAGAGCATGGCCCTGTTCGCGCCGCTCGCGAACCGGCTCGGCGTCTGGCAGCTCAAGTGGGAGCTCGAAGACCTCTCCTTCCGCTTCCTGGAACCCGATACCTACCGGCGCATCGCGAAGATGCTCGACGAGCGTCGGGTCGAACGCGAAGCCTTCATCACCCAGGCGGTCGAACGTCTGCGCTCCGAGCTCGCGGCGGCCGGCATCAAGGCCGAGGTTTATGGCCGTGCCAAGCACATCTACAGCATCTACAACAAGATGCGTTCGAAGAACCTGGATTTTTCCCAGGTCTATGACGTGCGGGCGCTACGCGTGCTCGTCGACGACATCCGCGACTGCTACACGGCGCTGGGCATCGTTCATACGCTGTGGCATCCGATCCCCGGCGAATACGACGACTACATCTCCAAGCCCAAGGGCAACAATTACCAGAGCCTGCACACGGCCGTGCGCGCCCGGGATGAGCGGGCGCTCGAAGTGCAGATCCGCACCTATGCGATGCACCGCCATGCCGAACTGGGCGTCGCCGCGCACTGGCGTTACAAGGAAGGTGCCCAGCAGAGCACCGGCGAGTACGACGAGAAGATCGCGCTGCTGCGTCAGCTGCTGTCATGGCGCGAAGAGATCTCCGACTCCGCGCAGTGGGAGTCGCACACGAAGCGCGCTTCGCTCGACGATACGATCTATGTGACGACGCCACAGGGCCGTGTCGTCGACATGACCCAGGGGGCGACGGCGATCGACTTCGCTTACCGCGTGCACAGCGACCTCGGCCACCGCTGTCGGGGTGCCAAGGTGGACGGCCAGATGGTCGCGCTGAACACGCCGCTCGAGAGCGGTCAGGTCGTCGAGATCATCGCCGCGAAGCAGGGCGGCCCGTCGCGCGACTGGCTCAATCCGCAGCTGGGTTACCTCGCGACCGCGAACGCGCGCGCCAAGGTCAGACGCTGGTTCACGCTCCAGGAAGAGGCTGAGACGCTCGCTCAGGGCAGGACGATCGCGCTGCGCGAGCTGCAGCGCGAGAACCAGTCGCGCGCCGGACTCGATGAACTCGCCTCCCGGCTGGGTTTCAAGAATCTCGATGGCTTCCTGCTCGCGGTCGGGCGGGGTGATGTCGGCCCGCGGCAGATCCAGATCGCGCTGCACGGAGGTGTGGCTGAAGAAGAGCCGGCGCCCGAAGTGCATATCGGGCGCAGCCGCGGCGCGAAGGGCCACGACAAGATCCTCGTCGTCGGCGTAGGTCAGCTGCTGACGACTCTGGCCAAGTGTTGCAAGCCCGCGCCCCCCGATGCGATTTCGGGTTTCGTGACCCGGGGCAAGGGCGTGTCGATCCACCGCATCGATTGCCGCGACTTCCAGAACCTGTCGGACAAGCTACCCGAGCGGGTTGTCGCCGCCGAGTGGGGAGACCAGACGTCCGAGCTCGCACAGTCCGACGTCTATCCGATCGATGTCGCGGTCGAGGCGAGTGATCGCCAGGGCTTGCTGCGTGACATCTCCGAGATCCTCTCCCACGAGAAGCTCAACGTCATCTCGGTCAACACGATGTCGCGCGGAGGGCGCGCCTTCATGCGCTTCACGGTCGAAGTGCGCAGCGCCGCCCAGGTGCAGAAGGCCGTCACGCTGATCGGCGATGTCGACGGAGTCGAGAAGGCCAGGCGCGCCTGAGTTTTGGTGGCTCACCCCGGCTTCGGGCGGGCGTCACTGACGCTACAATGCCGTCCTGATCAGGATCACTGGAGCAGGGGATGAGGAAGATCGTGTTCGCGGGGGGCTGTTTCTGGGGCGTCGAAGCCTATTTCAAGAATCTGGGCGGAGTCATCGCGACGACGGTCGGCTATGCGAACGGGCACAAGCCGAACCCGAGCTATGAAGAGGTGTGCACGCACACGACCGGGCACGCGGAAGCCTGTGCAATCGACTACGACGAGACGAGGATCAGCCTCACTGAGCTCCTCGCCGCATTCTGGCGGATCGTCGATCCGACCTTGAAGGACCAGCAGGGTCACGATGTCGGCAACCAGTACCGGACCGGCATCTATTACGTCGATAGCAGCGATCTCTCCGTGATCACCGAATCCCGGGACGCCGAACAGGCGAAGTATCCGGCGCCCATCGTGACCGAGATCGAGCCTCTGGGCCGCTTCTACACGGCCGAGGAATATCACCAGGACTACCTCGACAAGAACCCCGGCGGCTACTGTCACATCCCGCTTGAGCTCTTGCGCCGCAAACCCTCGGCGTGAGCCGCATTTTACGGCCGAGCCTGCTCCTAACGACCGCTCAGCGCTTCAAACGAGAACCAGACGCCCAACGCGATCAGAAAGAGGCCGAAGGAGGCCTTGACCGTTTTCGTGTCCATCTGGCCGACCACATGGGCGCCGAGCCAGCTGCCGATCATCAGCATCACCGCGATCAGCGCCGCGGCGCGTAGATCGACATCGCCGCGTTTGTGGTATTCGATGACCGCGGCGAGGCCGACCGGCGGCAGCAGGATTGCGAGGCTGGTTCCCGTCGCCAGCTTCTGATCGAAGCCCAGCCCATAGACCAGGGCGGGAACGATCAGAACGCCACCGCCTATGCCAAAGATTCCAGAAAGCAGTCCGGCGCCCAATCCTATTGCGAGCAGGATCAGAGTCGTCATGGCGCGCTCAGAATTGGTGGCTGCGCAGCAGCACCAGCGTGCAGGCTTCGAGCGTCTCGATGCCGGCGGCGTTCAGGCGCGGGTAGGCATCCGGGTTCTCGGTGCCGGGATTGAAAATCACCCGCTTCGGCGCGAGCCCGATGATCCCGGCGATCAGCTCGTCCTGGCGGGCGGCTCCGACGTACATCGTCACGGTGTCGACTTTCGCGGTGATGTCCGGGAGGCGGGTGTAGGTTTTCAGCCCTTCGATTTCTTCTTCGCGCGGCGCGACCGGGATCGGCGTGTGCCCGTATTCGGCGAGCATCCGGATGGCCTTGTTCGAGTAGCGTTCAGGTTTGGCGCTGGCGCCGATCACAACGACGTTTTCCATGCTTGATCTCCTTGGGGGGCCGCAGCGCGGTGGACGCGGAAGGGGAGGGATTGGTTCCGGATGTTAGCATATGCCATAATCTGAGCCGGGCGAGTTCGCCCTGTCCGGGAGAGGCTGTTGCGATGAAAATGTTGCTGTCGGTTCTGCTGTTCTGCTCTGCGCTGTGCGCCCAAGCTGCTGGCCTGAGCCTCGACGGCGTCAAGCCGGCCGCGATCGTCGACGTCCGCACGCCCGAGGAATTCGCGGCCGGACACATCGAAGGCGCGCTGAACATCCCGGTCGAGCGCGTCGGCGAGGGGGTTTCGGCGATCAAAGGGCTCAACAAGGAGAGTTCCATCCTCGTCTATTGCCGCAGCGGTCGCCGCTCCGCCGCCGCGAAAGCGACGCTGGAGCAGCTCGGCTATACGCACGTCGTTGATGGTGGCGCGATGCAGACTCTGGCGCCCAGGCTCAAGCCCTGCACTGCGAAATCCTGCTGATGGGCCGACCGGTCAAATGCCGCAAAGTCGCCTGCGCACTCTCGGCGGACTATTTCAAGCCGCGCGGCGTTCCGCTGTGCGAACTCGATGAAGTCGTGCTGGAACTCGATGAGGTCGAGGCGCTGCGCCTCGCGGATCTCGATGAACTGTATCAGGCCGATGCGGCGGCAAGGATGGGGGTGTCGCGCCAGACTTTCGGCAACATCATCGCCCGCGCGCACCGCAAGGTGGCCGAAGCGCTGCTGGGCGGAAAGGCATTGAGAATCGTCACGGGCGAGTGCGTCGAACGGCTCGCCGAACCGGAACAGAACGCGGAGGGAAAAGCATGAAATCAGATCAGCATAAAAACGGAGAGGCCGACGGGTGCATTGGCGCAGACCATGAACATGCAGCCGGGCACCGGTGCTGCGGGGTGCATGGGCACGACGATCCCGATCATCGGTGCTGCGGCGGCAAGGGCCACGGTCATGGCCACGGGGAGTCCGGCCAAGAGGGCCATCGCTGCGGCTGCGCAAAGCGCAAGCTCGCGAGCGGGCAGTGATTTGAGGGCCGCTCAGCCGGCCCGAACAGGAGGTTTCGGATGTCCATCAGTTTGAGTCCTGTTGCCGCCGAGGCGATTCGCGCGGCGCTCGCCCGGCGTGGCAAGGGGGTGGGGGTACGCG
Organism: Niveibacterium terrae; assembly: GCF_048213115.1. Taxonomy (GTDB): domain Bacteria; phylum Pseudomonadota; class Gammaproteobacteria; order Burkholderiales; family Rhodocyclaceae; genus Niveibacterium; species Niveibacterium terrae. Next base: position 1,317,772 of record NZ_CP172404.1, read on the forward strand.
TCAGCGTCCAGGATGCGGGGCAGAGCTGCGCCGCCTACAACCTGGAATATGCCGACGAGATTCGAGAGAGCGATCTCGCCTTCGTTCAGGAGGGGGTTCGCTTGCTCGCCGACTTCGCCTATTTGCCACATCTGGAAGGGTTGGTCATCGATTACCGCGACGAGGGCGATGACCAGGGTTTCCTGATCCGTCGCAGTGTCTCCTGCGGTGGCGACTGTCAGTGCGGCTGATGCGGCGATGCTGATCGCGCTCGCCTCGCAGAACCGTCAGAGCCTGACGGCGCATGCCGGAAAGTGCCGGCACTTTTTCATCGTCGATACGGCTCAGGGTTTCTCCCCTCGTTCGCTGGAGCTCGAACCCGGACAGATGCTGTCGGTCTGGTCCGGAGAGGGTGAGCATCCGCTGCTCGGTGTCGAGGCCGTCATCGCCGCCAGCATGGGGCAGGGCGTTGCGAACAAGCTCGCCGCTCTGGGAATCCAGGCCTGTCCGACCAGCGAGCGCGAACTCGAACGGACGGTCGCTCTGCTGGTCGAGGGGCGCTTGCCGCTGCTCGCGCTGCGTCCCCCGTCGGGTAAGGGGCGCTGTTCCTGTTGAGCTTCCGTCGGTGCGGGGCGGAGCCGGGATAGAATGAGCGCCTCAGGCTGGAAGCCCAGAGCCCGACAGAGAGCCCGTCCTTTCATGAGTGAAACCGTTTCTGGAACTGGCTGGCTGGCCTTGCTGCGCCAGCACATGCAGCGTCACCCCTTTTTGTCCGCGAGCCTGGGCTGCGGCCTGCTTGCGCTGCTCCTGCTGCTCTCTCAGGGCTTCATGCTGGAGTCCTGGAGCAATGCCTCACCGGGGCTGAGGCTCGCGACGCTGGGGGGGCTGGCAGGATTCGCGACGACTTCGCTGGGCGCCTTGCCCGCGCTTGCGCTGCGCGGCATCCCCCAGAAGCTCGAAGACAGCCTGCTCGGCTTCGCGGCCGGGATGATGCTCGCCGCGAGCTCTTTTTCCTTGCTCTTGCCGGGGCTCGATGCCGCGGGGGGAATCGTTGGCAGCAAGTCACTCGGTTCCGCAGTGGTCGTATCAGGCATGGCGCTGGGCGTGCTGCTGATGCTGGGGCTCGACCAGTTCATCCCGCACGAGCATGAAAAGGGCGGGCCATGCGGCCCGGGTCACGAGCGCTGCAGCCGGGTCTGGCTCTTCGTGTTCGCGATCGCGCTGCACAATCTGCCCGAAGGCATGGCGATCGGCGTCAGTTTCTCGCAGGCCAATATGGCGGTCGGTCTGCCGCTGACCACCGCGATCGCGCTGCAAGACATTCCGGAGGGCCTGGCCGTCGCGCTGGCGCTGCGCGGAGCGGGTTTCCGCGCCATCGCCGCCGTGCTGGTCGCGGTGGCCAGTGGTATTCTCGAACCGGTTGGTGCGCTGCTCGGTGTAGGCCTCTCCAGCGGCCTGCCTCTCGCCTATCCGGTCGGACTGGGGCTCGCCGCCGGGGCGATGATCTTCGTCGTCTCGCACGAAGTCATTCCCGAGACCCACCGCAATGGCCATCAGACTCCGGCTACGTTGGGCCTGATGGTCGGTTTCGCGCTGATGATGGTGCTCGACACGGCGCTCGGCTGAGCCTCTGAGGAAAAAATGGATTTGGTGTTTCTGGGCACTTCGGCCGGCGTGCCAACCAAGCGGCGCAACGTGACGGCCTTGGCCTTGCAGCCCGAGTCCGGCCGGAACTGGTATCTCGTCGACTGCGGCGAAGCGACCCAGCACCGCTTGCTGCATCTGCCGATGACGGTCATGGGCCTGCGCGCGATCTTCATCACCCATGTCCACGGCGATCACAGCTACGGCTTGCCTGGGCTGCTGGCCTGCGCCGCAATGTCGGGCCGCACCGAACCTCTGACGCTCGTCGCGCCCGCGGCCGTGATCGAATGGGTCGCAGCGACCCGTTCGCTGACCGAGCTCTATCTGCCCTTCCGTCTGCAGAGTCTGCCGCTCGAATCCTTCGAAGGCTGGCAGGACGACGAGTTCGCCGTCGAGGCCGTGCCGCTGTCGCACAGCGTGCCCTCTTTCGCGTATCGCTTCAGCGAAGTGAAGCGGGCTATCCGCCTCGATACCGACAGGCTCGTCCGCGAGGGCATTCCCCGCGGCCCGTTGTGGGGCGCGCTCAAGACGGGAGAGGATGTCGTTTTCGGGGGGCGGACTCTGGCGAGTCGCGACTATCTCGTCTATCCGGATCTGACGCGGCGCATCGTCGTCGGCGGCGACAACGACAGCCCCGAGCTGCTTGCCGGCCTGTGCGAAGGCGCCCAGGTGCTGGTCCACGAGGCGACCTATACGAGCGAAGTCGCGGCCAGGATGGGGCCTGAAATCCAGCACAGCTCGGCGGCTTCGATCGCTTCCTTCGCCGAACGGCAGGGCATGGCCAATCTGCTGCTGACCCACTTCAGCCCGCGCTATCAGGATCGGCCCGGTAAAGGCCTGTCGGTCGCCGATATCGAGGTGGAAGCCCGCGCCCATTACCTGGGCCGGCTCTTTCTGGCCGAGGACTTCGCCCGCTATCGCCTGGATCGGGATGGGATACTCGCCCGGGTGAGCGGCGCTGAGCCCTCTCCCTGACCCTTCCCTGGTGGGGGAGGGCTGAGTCAGTCTGCCACGATGCTCCGCTGACGCGGAGTCAAACTGCTGAAGTCAGTTCGTCAAGCAGCATCGTCTGCGCGGCGCGGCGCGTCGTTCGGCTCGTCTTGCGGTGGTATTTGCCGTCGCTGCCGTCGAGTTCCCAGGCCTGGCAGTTGTCGAGAAGATAGGCTTTGAGCCCTTCTTTCAGAACGCGGCGGCGCAGTTTGGGGTCGAGGACGGGGAAGGCGACTTCGATCCGCTTGAAGAAATTCCGGTCCATCCAGTCGGCGCTCGACAGATACAGCTTCTCGTCGCCATTGCCGCCGAAATAGAGGATGCGGCTGTGTTCGAGGAAGCGGCCGACGATCGAGCGCACGCGGATGTTCTCCGAGATGCCGGGCAGGCCAGGGCGCAGCGCGCAGGGCCCGCGCACGATCAGGTCGATCTCGACTCCGGCCGAACTCGCCGCATAGAGTGCTTCGATCGTCTCGGGTTCGAGCAGCGCGTTCATCTTCGCGATGATCCGGCCCTTGCCGCCCGCGCGCGCGTACTCGGCTTCCTGGTTGATCGCCTCGACGACGTTCGGCTGTAGCGTGAAGGGCGACTGCCACAGGTGTTTGAGCGTGCGCGCCTGGCCCAGGCCGGTCAGTTGCTTGAACACCTCGCTGACATCGGAGCCGATCTCCGGGTTCGCCGACATCAGCCCGAAGTCGGTGTAGAAGCGGGTCGTGCGCGGGTGGTAGTTGCCGGTGCCCATGTGCACATAGCGGCGCAGGCCTTCTTCTTCGCGGCGCACGATCAGCAGAAGCTTCGCGTGCGTCTTGTAACCGACGACGCCATAGACGACGTGGGCGCCCGCATCTTCGAGCCGGGAAGCCCAGCCGATGTTCGCTTCCTCGTCGAAGCGGGCCATCAGCTCGACGACGACGGTGACCTCCTTGCCTTTCTGCGCCGCGCGCAGCAGGTGTTCCATCAGCACCGAATCGGTTCCGGTCCGGTAGACCGTCATCTTGATCGCGACGACTTGCGGGTCGTCGGCCGAGGTGCGCAGCAGATTGATGACCGGCTCGAAGCTCTGGAAGGGATGGTGGAGCAGCAGGTCGCGTTTGCGTATCTCGGCGAACAGATCGAAGTGTTTGTCGAGGTTCTTCGGTATCGCGGGCTGGAAGGGCTTGTACTTCAGATCGGGCCTATCCACCCAGTCCGGAACCTGCATCAGGCGGACCGGATTGACGATGCCGGGAACCTGGTAGAGCTCGTCGCGGGTCAGGCTGAACTGGTGGAGCAGGAAGTCGACCATCGCGGTGGAGCAGTTGTCGGCGACTTCGAGGCGCACCTCGTCGCCGAAGTTGCGCTGTTGCAGCTCGCCCTGCAGCGTCGCGCGCAGATCCTTGATCTCTTCCTCGTCGACGAAGAGGTCGCTGTTGCGGGTCACGCGGAACTGGTAGCAGCCCAGTACGGTCATGCCGGCGAAGAGCTCGCCGACGTGTGCGTGCAGAATCGAAGAGAGGAACACAAAGCCGTCATTGACTCCGGTCAGCTCGTGGGGGAGGCGGATCACGCGCGGCAGAACGCGTGGCGCCTGGACGATCGCCGCGTTCGAAACGCGGCCGAACGCGTCGCGCCCCTCCAGCTCGATCGCGAAGTTCAGGCTCTTGTTCAGTACGCGCGGGAAGGGGTGGGAGGGGTCCAGGCCGATCGGGGTCAAGACAGGCATCAGCTCGCGGAAGAAGAAGTCGCGTATCCAGACCCGCTGTTCAGGCGTCCAGACATTGCGGCGCAGGAACTGGATGCCTTCGGCGGCGAGCGCCGGCAGCACCGAATCGTTGAGCAGCGCGTACTGCTCGGCGATCAGGGCATGGACTTCGCGGCAGATCCGCCGATAGAGTTCGACCGCCGACAACGCGTCCGGATGGGCGGGCTTGCCGCCCAGCTTGATCTGTTCGCGCACTCCGGCGACCCGCACTTCGAAGAATTCGTCGAGGTTGCTGGAGACGATGCAGAGGTATTTGAGGCGTTCGAGCAGCGGGATGTCGCTGTCCGCCGCCTGCGCCAGAACGCGGCGCTGGAAGGCGAGCAGCGAGAGCTCGCGATTGATGTAGTGCTCGGCGGGGTGTTGGCGCTGCCAGGTGCCTCGGCTCATTGCGATCAGTCTCCACGATCAGGCAAACCGCTATTTTGTGACATTTCTGCTGCAATGACATGACAGAGACACAGTAGGGGGCTGATTGCGTCGGAGGCTGGGCGGCGATGCTAGAATTCTCCCGCCCCCCATTTGATCCTTCCCCCCCAATGACGCACGAGCTCATCGCTGCAGTAGACCTCGGTTCGAACAGCTTTCGCCTGATCATAGGCCGAGTTGAAGGTGATCAGATCTTCGCCCAGGACAACTTGAAGGAGGCCGTGCGTCTGGCGGCGGGGCTCTCGCCTGAGCGCTCGCTCGGCCAGGTTGCGCAGGCCCGAGGCCTCGTCGCGCTGCGCAAGTTCGGCGAACGTCTGCGCGGCTTCGAACCCGGACAGGTGCGCGCGGTCGCGACGAACACCTTGCGCGTCGCGCGCAATGCCGGCGACTTTCTCGCCCACGCCGAGCGCGCTTTGGGCTTTCCGATCGAAGTGGTCGCCGGTCGCGAAGAAGCGCGGCTGATCTATCTGGGCGTGGTTCAGGCGCTGTCCGATCCCTCTGGCCAGCAGCTTGTCTTCGACATCGGCGGCGGTTCGACCGAATTCGTGATCGGCCGCGGCTTTGAGCCGATCGCGCTCGAATCGTTGTACATGGGCTGCGTCAGCTACAGCCTGCGCTTTTTCCCCGACGGCTTTGTCGACAAGCAGTCCTTGCGCGAAGCCGAACTCGCTGCCCAGCGTGAGCTCGACACGATCGTCTCCTCCTATCGCAGGCTGGGCTGGGATCTCGCGTTCGCGTCGAGCGGTACTGCAAAGGCGATCACCGACATCCTGGAACTCAATGGCTTCTCGGCGGGAGGGATCACCCGCTCCGGCATGAACAAGCTGCGCCAGGCGCTGATCCGCGCGGGTAACGTCTCGCGGCTCGATCTGGCGGGAATCCGCTCCGATCGCCTTCCGGTGTTGGCCGGGGGCTTCGCGATCCTGTCGGCGATCATGACGGCGCTGAGCCTCGATGAGATCAGCTTTTCGGAGACGGCGCTGCGCGAGGGCGTACTGCACGATCTTCTGGGGCGGCATGCGCACCGCGATCTGCGCGATGCGACCGTCGAATCCTTCATGCGCCGCTATCAGGTCGATATGGCCCAGGCCGAGCGCGTCGCCGAGACCGCCGGTGCGCTGCTCAACCTAGCGAGGCCGGGCGACGAGGATGGCAAGCGTTTTCTGGGCTGGGCCGCCCGCCTTCACGAACTCGGGATGTCGGTCGCTCGCTCGGGCTATCACCGGCATTCGACCTACATCCTCGCCAATGCCGATATGCCGGGTTTCTCGCGCCAGGAGCAGAATCGGCTCGCCAGCCTCGTGCTCGGCCATCGGGGCAAGCTCGAACGGGTGCGCCAGCAGTTCGCGCTGGCCGAGGACGACTGGCTGCTGATCCTGTGTCTGCGCCTCGCCGTGATCCTCCACCGCAGCCGCGACGAGGGCGAAGTCGTACCGCTCGTGCTGAGCGCCGAGCGGGGCGGTTTCATCGTCGAGGTGGGCCGGGACTCGCTGCGCGACCGCCCGCTGACCGCGGCCCTGCTCGAAGAGGAAGAGGCGCAGTGGGAAGCCATCGCGATCTCGCTTCAGCTGAAGGTCGAAGGCGCTCTGGCGCTGGAGGAATGACGCGATGAGCGCGGAGCCAGCTCTCACGGTACGCGACGGGGTCGTCGTGCTGTCGGGGCGCTGGACTCTGGCTTCGGCGGGGGAGACGCTCGCGACCCTGCGAGCCCGCCTTGCGGCCGAACGCGGGCGCGAGTGTTGGGATCTCGACGGGCTTGCCGCGCTCGACACCTTCGGCGCGCTGCTGCTGTGGCGTGCCTGGGGGCGAAAGCTGCCCGCCGGCGTCCGGATCCCTGCCCGCTTCACTGAGCTCTTCACGACGCTGGGCCGCTTCTCGGTCATTGAGGCGAGCCGTCCGCCCCGGGACCGCCTTGCGCCGCTCGTCGCGCTGGGCCAGGGCGTGCTCGCGGCGCTTGCGCATGTTCGCGCTTTCATTACGCTGGTCGGGCAACTGGTGATCGAGCTGGGCTATGTGCTGCGCAGCCCCCGCCGTCTGCCCATGCTCGAAATCTCGGCCAATCTTTACAAGGCCGGAGTGCGCGCGATGCCGGTCACGGCGCTGGTCGCCTTCCTGATCGGAGTCGTGCTGAGCTATCTGTTCGCGCTTCAGCTCAAGCGTTTTGGCGCCGAAGCCTTCATCGTCGACGTGCTCGGGATCGGCGTGATCCGCGAGCTCGGGCCCGTGCTCGTCGCGGTGCTGGTCGCCGGGCGCTCGGGTTCGGCGATCACGGCCCAGCTCGGCGTGATGCGGGTTACCGAGGAGATCGACGCTCTGGCAACGATGGGCGTGCCCCGCCATCTGCGCCTAGTCTTTCCGAAAGTGCTGGCGCTGGGCGTCGCGATGCCTCTGCTGGTTGCCTGGACCTGTGCGATCGCGATCCTCGGCGGCATGCTCGCCGCGCACTTCGAACTGGGCCTCGACTACGAATTCTTCATCGCGAACCTGCCGCGCGCCGTGCCCCTGCCCAATCTGTGGATCGCGCTGTGCAAGGGCATCGCTTTCGGCATCACGATCGCGCTGGTGGCTTGCCATTTCGGGCTGAGGATCAAACCCAACACCGAGAGCCTGTCGCGCAGCACGACCGAGTCGGTCGTCGCGGCGATCACGGTGGTGATCCTGCTCGACGCGGTCTTCGCGCTGGCGACCCGCAACATCGGATTGGGGCGAGGATGAACGCGCCGGTCGAGATCCGCGGTCTGGGGCGGCGATTCGGCCGACAATGGGTGATGCGCGGAGTCGATCTGACGGTCGGCCGCGGCGAGCTGCTGGCCCTGGTCGGCGGCTCGGGCTGCGGCAAGACGACGCTGTTGCGCCAGCTCGCCGGCCTGCTCGAACCCAGCGAAGGGACGATAAAGCTCTTTGGCGAACCGCTCACCGAAGGCTCTCGCTCCGAGCGCCAGGGCAGACAGCGCCGGCTGGGGGTGCTCTTCCAGCACGGTGCGCTGTTCTCGGCGCTATCCGTGTTCGACAACATCGCCTTCCCGCTGCGCGAGCTCAGACTTCTTCCCGAAGCCGAGATCCGCGACCTCGTGTTTGCGAAGCTGGGCATGGTCGAACTCGAACCCGACGTCGCCTGGCGGATGCCGGCCGAGCTGTCGGGCGGCATGATCAAGCGAGTCGCACTGGCGCGCGCGCTCTCGCTCGACCCCGAGCTGCTGCTGCTCGACGAGCCGACCGCGGGGCTCGATCCGGACCGCAGCGCCGGCTTCGTCAGCCTGATCCTGGGCCTGCACCGGGCGCTCGGGCTGACGGTCGTGTTCGTGACCCACGATCTCGATACGCTCGCGGCGCTCGCGTCCAGCGTCGCGGTTCTCGCCGACGGTCGTATACTCGCCAAAGGACAGCTGGACGAAATCGTGAACGTCGATCATCCCTTCATCGAAAGATTCTTCCGCAGCGAGCGCAGTCTTCACGCCTTGAAGCGGGGAGGTGGGCGCTGATGGAAAACCGCGCCTATGCTCTGGCCGTCGGCCTCTTCACCGTGCTTCTCGGCATCGCCACGGCCTTGTCCTTCTGGTGGTTTTCTGGCCGGACCGAGAAGACCTACGATGTGAGGCTGATCACCGAGGGCGGAGTCGGGGGCCTGAACGAGCAGGCCGCGGTGCGCTTTCGCGGCGTGCGGGCCGGCCGTGTCACCGACATCGACTTCGATCCGGCCAATCCCGCGCACATTTTGGTCCGCGTCCGTCTCGCCTCCGATGTGCCGCTGACTCGCGCCACCCGGGCCAGTCTGGGTCAGCAAGGCCTGACCGGTTTCGTCTTCGTTCAGCTCGACGACGACGGCAGCGATCATCGGCCTCTCCCGGTCGGCCCGGGAGGGCTTCCCGAACTCGCCCTCGCCGGGGCTTCGCCGGGACTCGCCGAATCGGCGATCGAGGCGCTGAACCATGTCCGGCGGGTCGCCGACCGGCTCTCCCGCGTGCTCGACGGCGGGAACCGCAAGCGCATAGACCTGATCCTCGCGAATGTCGAACGCTCATCCACTCACCTCGAAGCGACACTCGCGCGCACGCCCGAGCTGATGGACAAGCTCGACCGAGTGGCCGGGCGAATGGATTCTGACAAGCTGGATCGTACGCTCGCGAATCTGGAGAAGGGCACGGCGAATCTTCCCGAGACGATGGAGACTCTGAAGACATCGCTGGCAGGCATCAATTCGCTCGCGCGCCGGCTCGATTCGGTCGGCGGCGACGTGCAGACCCGGCTGATCGGCGAGAGCATGCCTCAGCTCGGCGAGACGCTGACAGAACTGAGGCGTCTGAGCGTCGATATGTCGGATCTGATCGACAGTCTGGAGCGCAACCCCCAGTCCATCCTGTTCGGTCGCAAAGCGCCCCGGCCCGGTCCCGGAGAGGCCGGCTATTCCGCTCCTTCAGAAAAGCCATGAGCCTTCGTCTTCTTTCCGCTCTTGTTGTTTCCGCGCTCCTTGCCGCTTGTGCGACGCCCAGTGGCGTGCGCGCGCCAGCCGTCCATGACTTCGGCCCCGACGGGCTCGCCTCGCTGGCCTCTCCCGCCGTGCCGCTGCGCCGCGTCGAAGTGACCGGTCCGGCCTGGCTCGCGACGAATGCGATGCAGTATCGACTGCTCGGTCGCAACGAAACCGAGCGGCGCAGCTTTGCCGACAACCGCTGGGCCGCGCTGCCGGTCCAGCTGCTCGAACAGCGTTTGCAGCGTCGCTTGCCCGCGCGTTCCGATTCGCGCTGCAAGCTGCAGGTCAAGCTCGACGAGCTGATCCAGGAGTTCGCGCAGGACGGTACGAGCCGGGTCCGTCTGACCGGGATCGCCCGGCTGGTCGGCGAGCGCGGCGAGGATCTCGTCGACGGCTTCGCCTTCGACTACCGGCAGGCGGCGCAAAGCGCCGATGCGATAGCTGGCGTGCGGGCGAGCGCGGCCGCGAGCGAGCGCCTGGCGCTCGATGTTCAGACCTGGCTGGGCTCGGCCCGCCCCAAACTCTGCGATCCGGGCTGAGTGCGGACAGGCGCGATGCTGATCGACACCCATGTCCATCTCGACGCGCCCGAATTCGGCAATGCCGAAGCGGTGATCGCGCGCGCGCGCGCAGCCGGCGTCGGACTCTTCGTCGTTCCGTCTGTTGCGGCAGCGAACTTTTCCGCGCTCGATGCGCTCGCCGCCCGTCATCCGGAGGTCCGGCCGGCTTTCGGCATCCATCCGCTCTATATTGGACAGGATCAGCCCGAGGTGGCGCTCGCCGCACTGCGCGCCCGGCTCGAGCGCGGTGGTGCGGTCGCGGTCGGTGAGATTGGTCTCGACTTCCATGTCGAAGGCCTGGACCGGGGGCGGATGGAGGCGCTCTACGTCGCCCAGCTCGAAATGGCCAAGGACTTCGGTCTTCCGGTGCTGCTTCACCTGCGGCGGGCCCAGGATCAGGTGCTCAAACACCTGCGCCGACTCCGGCCGCTCGGCGGAATCGCTCACGCTTTCAATGGCAGCCGCCAGCAGGCCGAGGCCTTCATCGCTCTGGGCTTCAAGCTCGGTTTCGGCGGCGCGATGACTTACCCGGGATCGACGCGGATTCGCGAGCTCGCTCGGAGCCTGCCGCTCGAGGCTCTGGTGCTGGAGACCGACGGGCCGGACATCCCGCCCGCCTGGCGGCCGGAAGGTCCGTCCCTGCCCGAAGAGCTGACGCTCTATGCTCAGGTTCTGGCAGACTTGCGTTCGCTCCCGGTGACGACGATCATTGAGGCGGTGACGAGCAATGCCCGCGCCGCTCTGCCGGCGCTGGACAGGGTGGCGGGAGCAGGTTGAATCAAGCGCGAACGCCGCGCTAGGGGATAATCGGGTCGAAGCTTTTGAGGAGATCATCGTGAAGATCCTGGTTCCGCTCAAGCGGGTACTCGACCACAAGCTCAAGGTCCAGATCCGGCGCGATCAGACCGGCATAGAGCTCGCGAATGCGATGATGGTGATGAATCCCTTCGACGAGATCGCCGTCGAGGAGGCGGTGCGTCAGCGCGAAGGCGGGCTGGCCCGCGAGACCGTCGCGGTCAGCTGCGGTCCGCTCAAATGCCAGGACACCTTGCGGAGCGCGCTGGCGATCGGTATGGATCGCGCGATCCACGTCGAGACCGAGGCCGAACTCCAGCCTCTGGCGGTCGCCCGGCTGCTCCGGGAAGTCGTGTTGCGCGAGCAACCCCAGCTCGTGATGATGGGCAAGCAGGCCATAGACGACGATTCGAATCAGGTCGGCCAGATGCTCGCTGCGCTGCTCGGCTGGCCTCAGGCCTGCTTCGCGTCGAAGGTCCGGATCGCCGACGGCAGCGTGACCGTGACCCGCGAGATCGACGGCGGGCTGGAGACGCTGGAAGTGAATCTGCCCGCGGTCGTCACGACCGATCTGAGGCTCAACGAGCCGCGCTATGCCACCTTGCCGAACATCATGAGGGCGAGGAAAAAACCGCTCGAGAAGCTGAGCCCGGAAGAGCTGGGCGTCTCAACCGAAGTCGGCCTGAAGACCCTCAAAGTGGTCGAAGCGAGCCGGCGAAGCGCGGGCGAGAGGCTGTCGAGCGCCGCTGAACTTGTCGAGCGGCTGCGCAACGCGGCCCGGGTATTGTGAGGAAGACCATGAACATCCTGGTTCTGGCGGAACACGACAACGCGCAGCTCAAGGCTTCGACGCTGGCGACGGTTGCGGCGGCATCCCGGCTCGACGGCCCCATCCACCTTCTGGTCGCCGGACACGGCTGTGCGAGTGTCGCGGAAGAGGGGAGCCGGATCGCCGGAGTCGGGAAGGTGCTGCTCGCCGATGCGCCCTGGCTCGCCGACCGACTGGCCGAGAACCTCGCGCCCGTCCTCGTCGCGCAAGCCGCAGGCTGCTCCCACGTTTTCGCTCCGGCCACGAGCTTTGGCAAGAACGTGCTGCCACGCGCCGCGGCGCTTCTGGGCGTCTCGCAGATCTCCGACGTCGTCGATATCGTCTCGGCCGACACCTTCGTGCGCCCGATCTACGCGGGCAACGCGTTGGCGACCGTGCAGAGTGTCGATCCGGTCATCCTCGCCAGCGTGCGCGTGTCGGCCTTCGAACACGCGGCGCAGCAGGGCGGGTGCGCCGCGATCGAGTCGGTTGATGCCGGTGCCGATCTGGGGCTCTCGCGCGTCGTCGCGCGCGAACTCTCGGACAACGGCCACCCCGAACTCGCTTCGGCGAAAGTCATCGTGGCCGGAGGGCGGGGACTGGGCAGCGCCGAGTCTTTCCATACGCTGCTCGATCCGCTCGCCGACAAGCTCGGTGCGGCGATCGGTGCGACCCGTGCCGCCGTCGATGCCGGCTATGTGACCAACGATTGCCAGGTTGGACAGACCGGCAAGATCGTCGCGCCCGATCTGTATGTCGCGGTCGGCATCTCGGGCGCAATTCAGCATCTGGCCGGGATCAAAGGGTCGCGGACCATTGTCGCGATCAACAAGGATCCGGACGCGCCGATCTTCGAGATCGCCGATTACGGTCTGGTCGGCGACCTGTTCGAAATCCTGCCCCAGATTGGACAGGCACTCGACGAGTCCTGAGGCGGCCTCTTCCTGGCTCGGGATGACGCCTCCTTGATGCGCCCGGTTATACGGGCGTAGCATCGATGCCCTGTGCGTCGGCTTCCTGGCTGTGCGCTTGTCCCCCCAATCTGGAATCGTTTCGTGAACACCAAGGTTTTCGATCAGGTCCTCGTCCTGGCCCTGATGCTGTCCATTGGCGTGCTTCTGAGAAAGCGCCAGCTGATCACCGATCCTGTCCGCAAAGGCCTGGTCGAGCTGTTGATGAACGTGACGATGCCGCTGCTGATCGTCTCGTCCTTCAACTTCCACTTCTCCGCTGCGCTGTTCAGGAACGCCGGGGTCGTGTTCGGTGCTTCGTTCGCGATCCACCTGAGCCTGGCCCTGCTGAGCCGGCTGTTCTATTGCCGCTTCGAGGCCGGTAAGCGGCGGATGCTGAGTTTCTCGACCGTGTTCTCGAACTGCGGCTTCGTTGGTTATCCGGTGGTTCAGGGTTTGTTCGGTGGCGTCGGTGTGTTCTACACGTCGATCTTCACGATTCCGGTCAACCTGTTCATGTGGTCCTATGGAGTCATGCTCTTCACCGGTCGCCGTGACTGGCGCGGCCTGCTGCGCAATTTCTGGAATCCGCCGCTGATTGCGACCGTGTTCGGGATGTTGATCTTCCTGTTCTCGTTGCAGTTGCCCGCGCCGGTGCTCAGGACCTGCGAGAGCGTCGGCGCGATGACGACGCCGCTGTCGATGTTCATCATCGGTGCGATGCTCGCCGACGTCGAACTGCGGGAAGTGCTCGCCGGTCTCGATGTCTATTACCTCAGTTTCGTCAAGCTGCTCGTTGCGCCGATCCTGTGCCTCGTCCTGCTCAGGCTGTGGGGGGCAGATCCCGTCCTGACCGGCGTTTGCGTAGTTCTGGTCGCGATGCCGACCGCGACGCTGGTCGGTGTGCTGGCTGAGAAGTATGACGGGGACAGGGGACTTGCTTCGCGTTGCGCTTTCCTGACCACCGTGTTCTCGCTGCTGTCCATCCCTGCGGTCATGCACGGAATCTGAGTTTCCTCCGGGCAGGTTTGGCTAGGGGAACGGGATTCATTCTCATTATCACGAAATAAGCAATCGTGATTGGCTAATGTTTGCCGCGGCAAGTAATGTGGCGACATGTCCGCGAAAATTCCTCATGCCCACCTCGATGCCGAGCCCGTCTCGGAGATCAACGAGACCATCGGTCTGTTGCTGCACCAGGTGCGTCTGCGCCTGATCCGCCACCTCGAATGCGATCTGGCCGCGGGGGGCTTCGGCATCAACTTCAGCCAGTACCGTGTGCTGCGCACGCTCTCCTTGCGCGAGCTGGTGTCCCCGACCGAGATCTCGCGCTGCTGCGGCCACGATGCCGGAGCGCTGACCCGGATGCTCGACCGCCTCCAGGAGAAGGGTTATCTGCGCCGCGTGCCGCGCACCGATGACCGCCGCGCCGTCGATGTGACGCTCACCGAAGCCGGGCGCGCCGTCTGGCGCGAGATCCAGGCCTGCGGTTTGGCACTCAGCTCCGATGCCCTGAGCGATCTCTCGGCCACCGAGCAGCAACAGCTGTTCGAGATGCTCAAGAAGGTTCGCGGCACGCTCGATCAACGTCCCTATAAGTAATTTGCCTGAGCAATGACATTCAAATCGATAAGTCTGAGCCTTAGTGCGCTTGCGCTGGCCGCGTGCGCCAGCAGCCAGGGGCTGGCGCCCCAGCTCGGCGGGCGCAATCCGCTAAGCCTCGCCAGCCACGCTGCGCAGAAGGACATCGCAGTCTCGGAAGCGGCCTGGCCCGCGGCCGACTGGTGGAAAGCGCTGGGAGATGCCCAGCTCGACGCGCTGATCGCGGAGGCGCTGCGCGACAACCCCGGCCTCGACGTGGCCGATGCGCGGGTCAGATCCGTGGCCGCTGCGGTCGGCATCGCCGACGCGGCGCGCAAGCCCACGGTCGGCGCCAAGCTCAGCACGAACGGCATGCGCATTCCCGATACCGTGCTGCCCCAGCCCTATGGGGACAACTATTCGACGGTCGGCATCGCGTCCTTGAGCCTCAACTACAGCTTCGATCTGTGGGGTGGCAAGCGCGCGGCCTGGGAGGCTGCGCTGGGCTCGCTGCGCGCCGCGGAAGTCGATGCCCGGGCTGCCCGGCTCGAACTCTCGGTCGAGCTCGCCCGCGCCTACAACCAGTTTGCGCACGGCAATGAGATGGTCAAGGTCGCTGAAGCCGATCGCGAACGTGCGAGGCGGCTCTTGAAGCTCAACCGCCAGCGCTTCGACGCCGGTTTGGACAGCCTCGCTCAGGTTCGCCAGACCGAGGCCGTGCTCGCGAGCGCCGAGCAAAGGCTCGCCCAGGCGAAGCATTCGGTCGAACTGGCGCGGATCGCGCTGGCCACGCTCAGCGGGAAAGGCCCCGATCGCGGTTTCGAGCTTTCGACTCCGGCGCCTCTCGTCCCGGCCACGCTCGCCGTGCCCGCCGATCTGCCGGCCAATCTGCTGGGCCGCCGACCCGATCTGGTCGCGGCGCGCTGGCGGGTCGAGGCGGCGAGCCGCGCGATCGACGTCGCGAAAGCCGAGTTCTACCCGAACGTGAATCTCGGTGCGGCGATCGGCCTCGCGTCGATGCACACCGCCGATTTCTTCAGCCTGCATTCGCGCTATGCGCAGCTCGCCCCGGCGATCTCGTTGCCGGTCTTCGACGGAGGTCGCTTGCGCGCGAACCTCTCTGCGCGCGATGCGGGCTACGACGAGGCAACCGCCCAGTACAACCAGATCCTGGTGCGCGCGGTTGGCGAGGTCGCCGAACAGCTGACGACGCTGCGCTCGGATGCCGAACAGCTGCGCGCCCAGCAGCAGGCGCTCACCGCTTCGCGCGAAGCCTGGTCGCTCTCTGAGCAGCGTTTCCGCAAAGGCGTGGGCAGCTATCTCGAAGTGCTGACGGCCCAGCAGAGCCTGCTCGCGAACGAACAGCAGCTCGCCGCGCTCCAGGCTCAGCAGCTCGATGCATCGATCCAGCTCGTCCACGCGCTGGGCGGTGGTTTCCACGATGAATCCCGACTTCCTGGTGCGCTTCCCCGCGATCGCGCCGCGACCACGACTCGATAAGGCATGGCAATGAGCACGCAAACGAACACGAACTCCGAGAGCGGCGTCGCCGCGGTGATGGGTAGCAAGATCGGGCGCCGCCGTCTGCTGCTGTCGGTGCTGGGCCTGGCGGTGGTCGCCGCGGGCGCCAGCTATACGGCCTGGTATCTGCTACACGGGCGCTGGTTCGAGTCCACCGAGGATGCCTATGCGAACGGCAACGTGGTCCAGATCACGCCCCAGCTCGGCGGCACGGTCGTCTCGATCGGCGCCGAGGACTACGGTCGCGTGCGCGCCGGCCAGACCCTGGTTGAACTCGATCCGGCCGAGACGCGGGTTGCGCTTGAACAGGCCGAGGCGGCTCTGGCGCGCGCGGTGCGCCAGGTGCGCGGGCTGTATTCGAACGTCGGCAGCCTGGACGCCGACGTCGCCGCGAAGCGGATCGCGCTCGACCGGGCCCGCGCCGACCTGGCACGCCGCCAGAGCCTCGCCGTGACCGGCGCGATCCCTCAGGAAGAGCTGGCCCATGCCCGCGAGGCGGTCGATGCCGCCGCGAGCGCGTTCTCGGCGGCTGACCATCAGCTCGGCACGAGCCGCGCGCTCGTCGACGATACCGCGCTCGCCGACCACCCCGACGTCAAGGCCGCCTCGGCCGTGCTGCGCAAGGCCTATCTCGACTTCTCGCGGAGCACGATCAAGGCCCCGGTGGGCGGCTTCCTCGCCCAGCGTGGCGTTCAGCTCGGGCAGCGTGTTCAGGCGGGAACGCCTCTGATGACGATCGTGCCGCTCGACCAGCTGTGGGTCGAAGCGAACTTCAAGGAAACCCAGCTCGAGAAGATGCGCATCGGTCAGGGGGTGACGCTGCATTCCGATCTGTTCGGCAAGGACATTGAGTACCACGGCCATGTCGCCGGCCTCGCAATGGGAACGGGCAGCGCTTTCTCGCTGCTGCCGGCCCAGAACGCGACCGGCAACTGGATCAAGATCGTGCAGCGGGTTCCGGTCCGCATCGCGCTCGACCCGGCCGAGCTGAACAGGCACCCGCTGCGTATCGGCTTGTCGATGAGCGTCGAAGTCGACCTGCATGACCGTTCGGGCTCGATGCTGGCCCAGACCGCGGCGGCGAAGCCGGTCGCCTCGACTGCGGTCTATGCCGCTCAGCTCGCCGAGGCCGACGCGAAGATCGCCAGCATCCTGCGCGCCAATTCCGGCCACAAGAGCGCTTTGGCGCGCAATCGGTCATGAGCGAAGCCGCGGACTTTCGTCCGGCCAATCTCGCGTTGTGCACGCTTGGTCTGTCGCTGGCGACTTTCATGCAGGTGCTGGATACGACGATCGCGAACGTGTCCCTGCCGACGATCGCCGGCAATCTCGGCGTCAGCTCGGATCAGAGCACCTGGGTCATCACCGCTTTCGCGGTCAGCACCGCGATCGCGCTGCCGCTGACCGGCTGGCTGACGCGCCGTTTTGGCGAGGTCAGGCTCTTCCTGGTCTCGACGCTGCTCTTCACACTGGCGTCATTCTTGTGCGGGATGGCGCACTCGATGAACGAGCTGGTGCTCTTTCGCGCGATCCAGGGCTTCGTCGCGGGACCGATGTATCCGATCACGCAGGCGCTGCTGATCTCGATCTACCCGCCCCAGAAACGGGGCCAGGCTCTGGCCCTGCTGTCGATGGTGACCGTCGTCGCGCCGATCGCCGGCCCCATTCTGGGCGGCTGGATCACCGACAATTACACTTGGCCGTGGATCTTCTTCATCAATGTGCCGATCGGCCTCTTCGCGGCTTTCGTCGTCTGGGGGCAGATGCGCCACCGTCCGGTCAGGACCGACAAACCGAAGATGGACTACGTCGGCCTCGCGACTCTGGTTGTTGGCGTCGGCGCCTTGCAGATCGTGCTCGACAAGGGCAACGATGAGGACTGGTTTGCGTCTCCGCTGATCGTATGCTTGAGCATCGTCTCGGCGATCGCGATAGCGATCTTCCTGATCTGGGAGCTGACCGATGACGAGCCTATCGTCGATCTGCGGCTCTTTCGCCACCGCAATTTCGCGGCCGGGACGGTCGCGATGGTGCTCGCCTATGGCGCGTTCTTCAGCGTCAGCCTGCTCGTGCCGATGTGGCTGCAGACCCAGCTTCATTACACAGCCTTTTGGGCGGGGCTGGCCGCGTCGCCCTTGGGAATCTTCCCGATTCTGCTGACGCCCTGGGTCGGCAAGAACGCAGCCCGTTTCGATCTGCGCATCCTCGCCTCGACTGCCTTCTGCGTGATGTCGACGACGAGCTTCATGCGCTCGGGGTTCTCGACCGACGTGAACTTTGAGCGGGTCGTCTTTGTCCAGCTGCTGCAAGGCATAGGTGTCGCATTCTTCTTCATGCCGGTGCTGACCATCCTGCTCTCGGACCTTGCGCCGAACGAGATCGCGGCGGGCTCCGGCCTCGCGACCTTCCTGCGCACACTGGGGGGCAGCTTCTCGGCTTCAATCACGACTTATCTGTGGGGACACCGGTCGGTCATCCACCATGCCCAGCTCGCGTCCAACTTCTCGGCGATCGATCCGTCCACCCGCTCGACCTTTGAGTTGCTCGGGCACGGCGATCTCGGTCGCGCCGCGGCGACACTGGAGCGGATGATCGTCCAGCAGGCCTACCAGATGTCGTTCAACGACGTGCTCCACGCTTTGGGCTGGCTCTTCCTTGCGCTGAACTTCTTCGTCTGGTTCGCAAAGCCGCCCTTCGGCGCGAAGCACAAGGGCGCACCCGCGGGCGGCCACTGAAACCCCGCTCCCCCGACCCCTCTCCCGCGCTGCGGGCGAGGGGGACGGGATCAGCCGTCCAGCGTGTCGGCGTCCCTCAGTTCGGGGAAGGCGAGCATCCACAGATAGGCGACGGCGAGTGTGCCCAGACCGCCGATCAGGATCGCTGGTACGGTTCCGAAAGCGGCCGCGCTCAGGCCCGATTCGAACTCGCCGAGCTGGTTCGAGGCACCGATGAACACCGAATTGACCGCGCCGACCCGGCCGCGCATCGCATCCGGAGTCTGCAGCTGGACGAAGGCGGCGCGGATCACGACGCTGACCATGTCGGCCGCACCGAGCAGGATCAGCGCCGCGAGCGATAGCGCGATCGAATGCGAGAGTCCGAAGGCGATCGTCGTGAGCCCGAACAGCGCGACGGCCGCGAACATCTTCCTTCCGACCTGGCGGCGTAGGGGGTGGTGGGCAAGCCACAGCGAGCAGAGTAGTGCGCCGACAGCCGGCGCCGAGCGTAGCAGGCCCAGCCCCCAGGAACCGGTGTGAAGCTGCTGGTGGGCAACGATGGGCAGCAGCGCCGTCGCGCCACCGAGCAGCACCGCGAACAGATCGAGCGAGATCGCGCCGAGCACCGCGCGGCGGCTGCGGATGAACCGGATGCCTTCGAGAAAGTGTGCGAAGCCCGATCCGCTCGATACCCGGCGCCAGGTCTCGAGCGGGACGATGGCCGAGCAGAGAATCGCCGCGATCGTGAAGGACGCTGCCGTGATCGCATAGACCGTGCTTGCGCCGAACACATAGAGCACTCCGCCCAGGGCCGGCGAGATGATCGTGGCCGCCTCCATCGCCGAAGCGCCCAGCGCGACCGCCCGCGGCAGCGCCTCATTGCCGACCAGGGTTGGCAGTATGGCCTGGATGGCCGGAGTCTCGAAGGAGCGCGCCGCGCCACCGACGATGACCAGACAGTAGATCAGCTCCTGGCTCACCTGGCCGTGGAAGCTCGCGACCGCCAGAGTGGCCAGAGTGAGCGCCTGAACGGCCTGGCCCAGAAAGGCGACCTTCTTGCGGTCGAAGCGATCCGCGACATTGCCGACCACCGTGATCAGAAGCAGCCGGGGCAGGAACTGCGCGAGGCCGACCATGCCCAGAGCGAAAGCGCTGTGCGTCAGTTCATAGACCTGCCAGGCGACGGCGACTGCCTGCATCTGCGAGCCGGCCGTCGAGAACACCCGGGAGAGACAGTGAAACAGGAAGGGGCGGTGGTGGAAGAGGCGGAGCGGTGCGGCGTCGGACATGGGGGAGGGGGCGCAGGACGAGGTCAGAGTGTACAGCGCCGCGGACGCGACCGCCCGAGCGCTTCGCCAGCACTGTTGTTTTGATGTTTTCCGAGAAGTCTTGTCAGATTTCGCCAATCTGAGTAGCTTCTGGAGTTTTTGCTGTTGTGGATGCCGACGTGCGCGCAATCGTTCTGCTCTCTTTGGCCCTGATCCTCGGTGGATGTCTCGATGAAAGAGGGGGGGCTACGCTCGCGCCTGCCCACGCCGCGGTCCACCGCGAAGGGCCGGCCACCCAGTTGATCCGGGGCAAGAACGGTGTCGGCCACCGCGATTTTGCGTCGGCGAAGAAAGTCCTGCCCCGCGTCTTCGCTGGCATCGAGGAGGACTTCTATTGCGGTTGCCGCTATACGGGCAAGGATGTCGATCTCGCCTCTTGCGGCTATGTCGCGCGGAAGAACGAGAACCGGGCGAGCCGGATCGAATGGGAGCACGTCGTCCCCGCCGCCCACCTGGGCTTGCAGCAGCAGTGCTGGCAGCAGGGGGGGCGCAAGAACTGCAGCGGCAAGGATGCCGCCTTCGATCAGATGGAAGGCGATCTGAACAATCTGGTCCCGGCGGTTGGCGAAGTGAACGGTGATCGCAGCAACATGAGCTATGGCGCCTGGACGCGCACGCCCGAACACGTCTATGGCCAGTGCGCGAGCGTTCCCGACTTCAAGAACAAGCGTTTTCAGCCGCGCGAAGAAGTGCGCGGACGGGCTGCCCGGATCAGCCTCTACATGTATTCGCGCTATGGACTCTCGATGAGCCGCCAGGACAAGCAGCTCTGGTGTGCGTGGGCTAAAACCTATCCTGTCGATCCGTGGGAGAAGACGCGCAACGCGCGGATCCTGAGCTTGCAGGGCGAGGGGAATCCTCTGGTCAGCGATTCGACCGCGTTGGGCAAGCTCTGCGGCTAAAGTTTCAACGCGGGCCGGCCCTCTCCCTGAGGGGGGGGCCGGTGGAGTCGGATTTAAGCCCCTTCGGCGAAAGCGGCCAGAGCGGGGCTGGTCGCGCGGGCGACGAACTCGATGATCTGATATTCGGCCAGGCCCTTCTGATGGAAGGGATCCTCGGCGATCAGCGCTTCGACCTCGGCGCGGCTCGACGCGCGGACAAGGATCACGCCGCCTTTGCGCGGCTGCTGGGGGCCGGCGAGAAGGAAGGTGTCAGTTGCGAAGTGCCTGGCCAGATACTCGCGGTGGGGGAGGAGCGCTTCTTCGATGGCGGACAGTGGCTGGGTATAGGTGAGCAGAACGACGTACATCGCAATCTCCTGATGTGCTTGCGGGGAGGTCGGTGGAGCGTGCCCGCTCCTTTCGACCCGATACCTGGCGCATTCTGCGCGCGGGGGCGTGCGCTGAATTGGAAAAAAGCGCCAGCGCGGTCACGGCCGGTCGGCGCCAATCCCTTCGCTGCATCGCTCGCTGCGTGCGGGGCTCAGTAAGCCGCCTTGTCGTTCACGAATACGAGTACGGTGCGGGCGATGATCTTCAGATCCATCAGCAGCGACCAGTTGCGCAGGTACTCGAGGTCGTAGTTGATCCGCATCTCCATCTTCTCGACCGTGTCGGTCTCTCCCCGGTAGCCGTTCACCTGGGCCCAGCCCGTGATGCCGGGTCTGACCTTGTGGCGCACCATGTAGCCCTTGATCAGGCTGCGGTAGAGTTCGTTGTGGGCGACCGCGTGCGGGCGGGGCCCGACAATGCTCATCCTGCCCTGGATCACGTTGATGAACTGGGGCAGCTCGTCGAGCGAAGTGCGGCGGATGAAGGCGCCGAAAGGCGTGATCCGCTTGTCGTCGCGGGTGGCTTGGGTGACTTTCGTGCCGTCCTCGGTCACCGTCATCGAACGGAACTTGTAGACGAGAATCTCCTTGCCGTCGAGGCCGTAGCGGCGCTGGCGGAAGATGACGGGGCCGGGCGAACTGAGCTTCACGCCGAGCGCGACCGCCAGCAGAATCGGCGAGATCAGTGCGAGGATCAGCGCCGAGATGACGATGTCCTCGGCGCGTTTGACGATGCCACTGAAGCCGGCGAAGGGCGTGTCGCAGACCGCGACGACCGGGATGCCACCCACCGATTCGCTGCGCCCCTGAATCATGTCGGTTACGAAGATGTCCGGAACGAAGTAGACCGAGGCCGTCGTGTCTTTGAGCCCGTCGAGCAGGGCCAGGATGCGCGGCTGGGTGGCCATCGGCAGCGCCAGATAGATCCGGTCTATGTTGCGGTTCTTGACGTACTCGGCCATGTTCGTGATCGTGCCGAGCAGCGGGTTGTTGCCGAGCTGAATCAGCCGCTCGCGTTTCCTGTCGTCGAAATAGCCGAGGAAGCGGATGCCTAGGTGGCGATCCTTGATGAACAGCTTGGCGAGATGATCGCCTA
This sequence comes from Niveibacterium terrae, assembly GCF_048213115.1. GTDB lineage: Bacteria > Pseudomonadota > Gammaproteobacteria > Burkholderiales > Rhodocyclaceae > Niveibacterium > Niveibacterium terrae. The sequence goes on from NZ_CP172404.1 coordinate 1,339,649, forward strand.
TGTCGTTGACGCCGCAGATCACCGCGGTCGACTCCGCGCCGCAGAGCTTCAATACTCCGGGAATCATCCAGCGCGCGAGCATGTGGCAGCCGAACAGCGCGAAAGGCATCGATACGAACCAGGCGAGGACAAGTTCCTCGGGGAAGTACTCGAGATAGCCGCTGGCGTAGCCGAAGAGCAGCAGGAAACCGGCGAGCAGCAGCGTGTTGCTCAGGGCCTTGCCGAAGATCGTCAGTGCGGAGTCTTTCAGCCGCGCGTTGCCAGGAAAACTCAGCGAGAACGCGATCAATGCCAGCACTTCGTACCCAGGGCTCAGCGTCGCGTCGACGGCGAAGCTTGAGACCAGAAGCCCCGCAACGATGACCAGTGGGTCGAGCAGGGTTTCCACGGCTCCGGCGAGCGTGACCACATTGCTCAGCGGGATGCGCTGCGCGTTTTGTCGTCCAAGCGAAGGTGTCTTGTCAGGCGTGTTCATCGTGCAATTCTGATTTGCCGCTGGCATGATGAATAGGCATCAGGCATTTTCTGGCGAAACAATGAAAAAAACAGGCAAAACCCCCCTGTCGAAGGCTTGCTACCTCGTTGCCATTCTCGTGCCAGCCTGGGCGTCGGCCGAGAACAATGATCCGCTTCGCCTCGGCGCAGGTGTGAGCTGGATGAGCGATTCGAATCTTTTTCGGGCGGATTCGTCGACTCCCGACGCGGTGAGATCCGATCGTGCGACGAGCGCTTTTGCGCTCCTCTCTGCCGAAACCACGCTCAGCCGGCAGCGCCTCTATGCCGACTTGAATGTCGGAAGCGTCAAATTCAGCAAGTCCAGCTATCTCGATTATGACACACAGGATTTGTCCGCAGGCTGGAGTGGGGAGTTTCCTCTTCGACTGCGTTCCGGAATCGACTGGAAACGCTCGCAGACGCTTGCGAGCTTCGCCGATCTCGGAACTCCGCGCCGCAATCTCGTTCGGCGCGACAGCTTGAACGGAAATTTCGACCTGCCCTTCGCGGGCGACTGGCATCTGATCGCGGCGGGGGGAGGGAGTCAGTCGCGCAACAGCAACGCGATCGACGCGGTAAGCGATGTCGATGCCAACAGCTTCGAAGCTGGGTTTCGTTATGCCACATCTTATGGCAATCAGTTTGACGTGGTTCTGCACTCTGCGCATACGCGCTATCCGGAACGGAGTCTGAACGCGCTGTTCGACACGCAATATCGTGAACAGCTGGCCGATTTTCGCGTGCAGTGGGCAGCGAGCGGCGCGAGCCGGTTGGTTGGCCATGCCGGCTATCTGAGGCGCAGAAACCAGAATCTCGATTATCGGAATTTCTCGGGAGCGAGCTTCCGCCTCGTACATATCTGGCAAGCCAGCGGTTCGCTGGGGCTGAACACGACGATCTACCGGGACATGGGGGCTGCCGGAGACAACGAGTTCGATGCGGTCGTCAGCAAAGGACTCCGGTTTGAACCGGGCTGGGAGCTGAGCAGCAAAACGCGCTTGGGTGCGGCGCTCGAGTGGGCGCAGCGCGACTACCTCGGCAATGTGCAGGAGATCCTGTTCGGAGCAGGCGCGGCCGGAGAGGCCAGACGCGACCAGACGCGCTCCGCGCGGCTGTTTGTGTCCTATGCGCCCTCGCGCTGGGCTTCTCTTTCCGCCTCCTGGTGTGGTGCCAAGCGCGAGTCCAATCGTGCTCTGCGCAACTACCTGGATCATTCGGGCACCGTCAATGTGCAGCTGCTTTTCTGAGCCTGAACGCATGTGCCCGATTGTCGTAGCTCCGCCGGTGGATATCCGCTCTTTTTGTTAAATTCTGTCTCTTGCTGCAAAAATGACAAAAGGGTATTCTTTTGGCATTGTTCGGCGTGCGCTTCTGCGGTATCCTCCCGCACCCGTCACCACCTCCCTGCTGTTTTCGGGGAGGGCTTGCCGGCCGGAATGTGTCAATCTGTGACATGTCGTCGGTTTGGCAGGCTTTATGTGTTCGGAATGTTTTTTGTCTGCTAGGCTCGCTTCCGAGCCCTCGACCAAGGCTTCAGGGCTGAAGCAGCGGGCGAGGCAGGGACAGGGAAGACTGTCCGGATCATTTTGAGGAGTTTCCCCTTTGAATAAGTTTGCAATCAAGTTCGCGGTGTTTGCTGCCGCGCTGCTCTGTGCGGGCCTGGTGTCCGCAAAGACCAACACGCTCGATGGCAATGGCTTTACGCTTACCTATACCGGTTCGGCCAACGCTTTGTCGCTGTCGGCTGATGGCAGCTCAATCGTCTTCAACGATCTGTCGGCAGGGTGGTTCTCCCGCGCCTCCGAGTCCGAGAAGTTCAAGCTCACGCTCGATTCCGGCTATTCCTTCAGCAGCCTGCTGGTCAGTGCCGCGGGGACCTACTCGGGCATCCTCTCGACGACCTCAGCGACGCTGACGAGTTCGATCAAATCGAGCGGCCTGAGCACGCTGTCCGACACGCAGACGACCAGCAAGTCGAGCTTTTTCTCCGGATCCAGCTGGTCCTTGAGCAAGACCTACGATCTGGCTTCGACGAGTTTTGCGAGCGCATCGACTTTGAACATCTCTTCCTCTCTGGCGCTTTCGTCGTCGGGGCTGGGGACAATCACCGCACAGAGCTACACGGTCAAGATCGCGACGACGCCGACCGTCGTCGTGACGCCAACCGTCCCCGCGGTTCCCGAACCCGGAGAGTGGGCGATGATGCTGGCCGGTCTGGGCATGATTGGCACGATCGCGATGCGCCGCGCGCGCCGGGACTGAGCTTCCCATCCTCCATCCCGCGATGATTCGATGCATCGCGGGTTCTGCGCGTTTCCTCCGCCCCCGCCTCGCTATACACTGTGCCGGGTGCCGCGTTCCCGGCCCTGCGAACCGCTTTCCTTCTCCGATGAAAACACCTCTTCCTTCTGTGCCTCGTCTTGCCCTGTGCTTTTGCCTCTCTCTGACTCTTTGCGCCTGCAACAAGGCCAAAGAGGGCGGCACCCAGCTCGCCGCGAAGGTCAATGCGGGCGAGATTACGGTTCATCAGATCAATTTCGCACTGCAGAATGCGAACATCACCTCGGCCGATCAGGGCAAGGAAGCGAGCGTCCAGGTGCTGAATCGCCTGGTCGATCAGGAGCTGTTGGTTCAGCAGGCCAGGGAAAAGAAGCTCGACCGGGATCCTGCCGTAATGCAGGCGATCGAAGAAGCCCGCCGTGAAGTTCTGGCCCGCGCCTATCTGGCCCGTCTTCCGGGCGCTTCGGGAAAACCGGGCGACGAGGAGGTGAAGCGCTATTACACACAGCATCCCGAACTCTTCTCGGATCGGCGCATCTACAGCATGCGCGAAGTGCTGATCGCCAAAGAGCCTGGAGTTGCCGAGAAGGTTTCGGCCCAACTCGAGAAGAGCAAGAATCTTGAAGACCTTGTTGCCTGGCTCAAGGAGATGAAGATCCGTCATGCCGCGAATGCCGCGGTCAAGCCGGCGGAACAGATTCCGCTCGAATCGCTGGCGCGTTTCTACGCGATGAGCGATGGCGAGATCAAGGTGCTGGACACACCCCAGGCTCTGGCCGTCGTGCTGCGGGTCGCGACCCGCTCCGAGCCGGTCGATATCGCGCGAGCCCGTCCAATGATCGAGCAGTTCCTGGGCAACCTGCTGCGCACCGAGGCGGCCGAGGCCGAGCTCAAACGCCTGAAGGCTTCGGCTAAAATCGAATACGTTGGGGAATTTGCAAAGAGGATGCCGACTATGGCTGCTTCAGCCGTGGGGCGCAGGTCTGCGGAATCGGGTTTTGCGAAGGGCGTCAAGGGCTTGAAGTGATGGCGTGACTTATGCCGAGCCGGAGCACGGCCGGGGCATGCTCCGGCCGTTCGAATGTCCGATGGACGCAAGACAATGATGATTTCGATGAAAAAGAGCCTGATCTTCCTTCTCTTCGCTTTGTTCATAGGGGGAGCGTCGGCAGCCGACAGGCTGTCCGAATACCCGCTGGGGCCGGGCGATGTGGTCCGGGTCACCGTCTTCCAGAATCCCGATCTGTCGCTGGAGACCCGCGTTTCGGAAAACGGAGTGATCTCGTATCCGCTGATCGGCGATGTCGCGATCGGAGGGCTGAGCCTTTCCGCCGCAGAACGCAAGATTGCCCAGCTCCTGAAGGACGGAGGCTTTGTCGTGAAGCCCCAGGTGTCGCTGTTGCTGCAGCAGATTCGCGGCAACCAGATCTCCGTGCTGGGCCAGGTCAATCATCCGGGACGCTATCCGCTCGAAACCGCCGATACCCGGCTCACCGACATGCTGGCCCAGGCTGGCGGGATTGCGGTAACCGGTTCCGATGTCGTCGTGTTCTCGGGGGTTCGGGACGGCAAGGTCATGCACCGCGAGATCGATATCGCTTCGATGTTCCTGAAGGCGGACGCGGGGGACAACCTCGTGCTCAGGGGAGGGGACACGCTCTATGTGCATAGGGCGCCGATGTTCTACATCTATGGTGAAGTCCAGCGCCCGGGAGTGTTTCGCGTCGAGCGTGACATGACCGTCAGGCAGGCGCTCGCGACCGGTGGTGGGCTGACGCCCAAGGGAACCCAGCGCGGCTTGCGTATCAGCCGTCGCGGCGGCGACGGCAAGATCCAGGTCATCGATGCCGGGCTCGACGACAGAATTCTCCCCGACGATGTCATCAGTGTCAGGGAAAGCCTCTTTTGAGAACAGCACGATGAGCTTTCAACAATTCCTCCTGATTCTCAAGGCGCGCTGGAAGGTTATCCTCTCGGTTTTCTCGGGGGTCGTCGTGGTCGCCGTGACGCTGAGCCTGGTGCTGCCCAAGCAGTACCTTGCGACGACGACCGTGCTCGTCGATGTCAAGTCGAGCGACCCGATCTACGGTGCCTTCATGCAGTCCCAGATGCTGCCCGGCTATATGGCAACCCAGGTCGACGTGATCACCAGCGATCGGGTCGCCCAGAAAGTCGTCAGGATGCTTGGGCTGGACAAGGATCCGGGCGCACTTGAACAGTGGCGGACCGAGGCCGATGGCGAAGGCAATCCGGTTACTTACTTCGCCGACGCTCTGCAGAAGAAGCTCGATGTGAAGCCGTCAAAAGAATCGAGCGTGATCACGATCAACTACACCGGACTCGACCCCAAGTTCGCGGCGACGGTCGCGAACGCCTTCGCGAAGGCCTATATCGAGACCGATCTTGAACTCAAGGTCGATCCGGCGAGGGAATATGCGTCGTGGTTCGGCGCACGAACCCAGCAGCTGCGCAATCAGCTCGAAGCTGCCCAGCAGAAGCTTTCGGCCTTTCAGCGCGAAAAGGGCATCGTCGGCAACGATGACCATTTCGATATCGAGACCGCACGGCTGACCGAACTCTCGACCCAGCTCGCCATCGCTCAGGCGCAGCGAGCCGATTCGTCGTCGCGCCAGCGCCAGGCGGCCGGCAACATGGAGACTTCGGCTGACGTGCTCGCGAATCCGGTGATCCAGGCTCTGCGTGCCGACGTCGTTCGCCAGGAAGCAAAGCTCAAGGAGATGAGCGGCCAGCTCGGTGTCAATCACCCCCAGTACCTGCGCACTCAGGGCGAGCTGGAGATGCTCAAGTCCAAGCTCAGTTCGGAGATGCGCCAGATCGCCAGCTCGGTCGGCAGCTCCAGCGTTGCGAGCTCGCAGCGCGAAGCGGAGATCCGCGCCGCGGTCGACGCCCAAAAGCAGCGCGTGCTGGCGTCGAAAGCGCTGCACGATCAGATCTCTGTGCTGCAGAAGGATGTCGAGAATGCGCAGAAAGCCTACGACATGGTCGGTCAGCGCCTCTCCCAGACCCGCCTGGAAAGCCAGACCCAGCAGACCAATGTCAGCGTATTGACCGCGGCCGAACCGCCGGTCAAGCATGCGAGTCCCAAGCTTCTGCTCAACACTGTGCTCGCGGTCTTCCTCGGATCCCTGCTCGGCATCGCGACGGCGCTGGTGCTGGAGATGAATAACCGCCGGATTCGCTCCGCTGAAGATCTGACCGACGCACTCGGCGTGCCGGTGCTCGCGATTCTGACGCGCTGAGTGCTCGGAGGGGCAGGCTCCTTCCCCTTCCTTTCCGCGCGGAGGGGAAGGTCTTTTTGAAAGCAAGTCTATGGAAACCAGTTCGCAGCGCGTTACCGAGTCGATTGCGGCACCGGGCCGGGATCGCGCGATCGGCGCGATCCTGATCGATGCCGGTCGTCTGAGCGCCGAGGGGGCGGAAAAGATCCTGCGCGAGCAGAAGGCGCACGGACTGCGCTTCGGAGACGCGGCGATCGCGCTGGGTCTGCTCAAACAGGCCGACATCGATTTCGCGCTGAACCGTCAGTTCGAATACCCCGTTCTGCACGCCGGGGACGAATCGGTCAGCGAAGAGCTGATCGCGGCCTTCAAGCCCTCCTCGGCGATCGTCGAGCAGTTGCGCGCGCTGCGCAGCCAGCTGATGGTGCGCGGAATTGGCGATGCGCTGACGCGCTCGCTCGCCGTTGTCAGTGCCGAGAAGGGAGAAGGGCGTTCGTTCATTGCCGCGAACCTCGCGGTCGTGTTTTCCCAATTGGGCGAGAGGACGCTGCTGATCGACGCCGACCTGAGGCGTCCCCGACAGCACGAGCTGTTCAAGCTCGACCCGCGCTCATCAGGTCTTTCCAGTCTTCTGTCCGGACGGGCCGGCTCAGAAGCGATAGTCCGTATTCCGTCCCTGGTGGGTTTGTCGGTGCTGCCGGCCGGCGCCGTGCCGCCCAATCCTCAGGAACTGCTCGCTCGGGCCCAGTTTTCCAGGCTGCTGGACGAGGCAGGCAAAAGTTTCGATGTGATCATCATCGATACGCCGTCAGCCGCATCATCGGCGGATTCGTCCATCGTAGCCGCGCGTTCGGGGGCGGCCCTGCTGTTGGCTCGCCAGGATTTCACTCCCGCTCCGGCCTTGCTGGCCCTGAAGGGAAGTCTTGCCGCTTCGAGCGTCAAACTCGTCGGCGCCGTCCTCAACAACTTCTGAGCCCGTCCATCGATGACCACCGCCGCGAACGCTCCCACGCGCCAGTCCTGTCTGCCCTGGCTGATCGTGCTCGGCGGTTTGCTGGTCATGTACGGGCCGAGCTTTTTCGATCTGTTCCGTGGCCTGTGGAGTTCGTCTGAGCAGGGGCATGGCCCGATCGTGCTCGGTATCTCCGTGTGGCTGCTCTACCGCGCCTGGCCGGAGGTTTCGAAGCCGGATGCCCTTCGTCCTTGCCCGGCCATCGCCTGGCCACTGATCGCATCGGGCGCGCTCTGCTATGTGCTGGGCCGCTCCCAGGACATTCTGATCTTTGAGGTCGGTTCGCTGATTCCCACTCTGGCGGGGCTTGTCCTGCTGTTCGGTGGCGTTCGGCAACTCCGGACGATCTGGTTTGCGCTGTTCTTCATGCTCTTCATGATTCCGCTGCCCGGAGCCCTCGTCGATGCCTTGACCCAACCGATGAAGCTCGCGGTCTCCCACGTCGCCGAGCAGGTGCTGTTTGCGCTGGACTACCCGATCGCGCGCACCGGCGTGATGCTGCAGATCGGCCCCTATCAGCTGCTGGTTGCCGATGCCTGTGCGGGGCTGCACACGCTCTTCACGCTTGAATCGCTGGGCCTGCTCTACCTGAACCTGGTCCGGCACAGCTCCCTCTTTCGCAACACCGCGCTGGCGATCCTGATCGTGCCGATCAGCTTCTGTGCGAACGTGATCCGGGTCATCGTGCTGACTCTGGTTACCTATCACTTTGGCGACGAGGCAGGGCAGGGGTTTCTGCACGGCTTTGCCGGCATGGTGCTGTTTATCAGCGCGCTGCTGCTGATCGTCGGAGTGGACTCTCTGCTCAGGCTGAGTTGTTCGCGCCGCCCCTCGCTCAATTCATCCGCCGATGCCGAATAGACTTGTCCGGGGTGCCATGAGCGTTGAACTGAAAAGGGCTCTGCTTGCCTGTCTCGTGATGCTGTGTTCCGCGGCCCTTGCATTCGGTCTGACGCCTCGCGATCATCTGGCCGATCATCAGCCCCTCGGCTCAATAGAGAAAATCATTCCCCGCTCATTTGGAGCGTGGCGTCTAGATCAGCGCATCGAGGCAATTCCCAGCGTCAGCGTTTCCCGTGAGCTGTCCGTTCTGTACAGTCAGACGCTTACCAGGGCCTATGTTCGTGCCGATGGATACCGCGTGATGCTGTCGATCGCCTATGGTGGCGACCAGACACGGGAGTTGCAGGTTCACAGGCCTGAAGTCTGCTACGCGGCTCAGGGATTCAGGATCGGCAAGCTTCAGAAGGCCTGGCTCGGCGCCGCTGGCCAAGCTCTTCCCGTCATGAGGTTGCAGACCGAACTGGGAGCCCGGAAAGAGCCTGTGACCTACTGGGTTCGCATTGGAGAGAAAGTTGTTCGGGGAAATGTCGAACAGGGAATCGCACGGCTGACTTACGGACTGCATGGGCAAATCCCGGATGGGCTTTTGTTTCGGGTCTCTTCGATAGATGGCAATCCGGATCTTGCCTATCGGGTTCAGCAGGAGTTCGTCAAAAGCCTTTTTGATTCGCTGTCGCCTGAGCAGCGCCGGATGTTCGCCGGGGGCAAGCGATGAAGCCGGTCGCCTCGCAGCCCGGGGCCGGACACGATCCGCAGGTTTCCGGTGACCCCGCTCCGCGCGTTTCGGTCATCGTGGTCAACTACAATGGTCTGGGCTTTCTTGCCGATTGTATCGACTCGATCGAGCGCGCTTTTGAACAGCTGAGCTTTGAAATCGTCGTTGTGGACAATGCGTCCTGCGACGGAAGCCAGCAGTGGTTGCGCGAGCGCGCGGACATCGTCTATCTGGAATCCCCGGAGAATCTCGGCTTCACTGGAGGGAATAACCTTGGGGCGCTTCACGCACGCGCCGAGAAGCTCCTTTTTATCAACAATGACACACGGGTCGAGAGCCGCCTCGATGGTCTGATCGATCTTCTCGACGATCCCACTGTGGGGATTGCAGGGTGCCGCCTGCTCTATGGTGATGGGCGCCAGCAGTTCTCTATCGGTTTCGATCACACCCCGATCAGGATCTTCCTGTCCTGGCTGGGGCTGGAACGCTTTCATCGCATGCCCAGCCTGTTTCGTCGGCAGGAGACCGACCCGTCCGTGTACCGGCAGGCCAAGCGCGATTGCCAATGGGTCTCGGGTGCCTGTTTTGCGATTCGCGCCGATGTCTGGCGCAGGCTTGAGGGCTTTGATACGCGTTTCTTCATGTACTGCGAAGATGTGGACCTGTGCCTGAGAATCCGCCAGTTCGGATTGCGCGTGGTGTATTCACCTCAAGCGCGGGTGACCCATTTCGAAGGGGCGGGGAAGAGCTGGGTTGGCCCGGCTGCGCTTCGTCGCAGCGCTTGCTCCTACCTGTTGTTCGTCCGGAAGCACTATGGGGCGTTTCGCGTGATCGCTCTTTCCCTGGCGCTGGGAAGCCTGTTCCTGATCCGTGCGCTGGCCTTTGCGCTTGTCGCCTGCATCCGTCGCCCGGGTCTGGCGAGCTGGCGGGAAAAGGCCTCAGGATACCGTGATGTCGGCCTGATGCTGCTGACTTCGCTTGGCCGCGTTCGACCGGAGTGGAATCGCTGATGCCCCGCGCGTTGCTCGGCTTGCTGGTGGTGTTGGCGCTGACCGTCGTGGGGGCCTTCGTCAAGAACGCAGGTGGCGTCGTGGGCCTGCCCAATGTCGTTCCTGTCGTTCGGGATCCGCTCCTGCTGGGGCTGGGCGTCTATGGCTTTTCCCGGCTCAGGTTGTTCGAGTCGCGGATCTGGCCCCTGCTGATCGGGCTGCTGGTCGCGTTTTCGTTCAGTTACATCATCTCTTCGATGGTCGAGGATCGCGTCGCGGTGGGGCTGTATTACATCCGCCTCTATCTTCTGCCGATGATCTTCTATCTCGGTCTGCTTGGTCTGGTCGAAGAGCGGCGAGCGTTCGAGTCCGGAGTCCTGCTGCGCGTCCTGCTCTGGTGGAACGCTCTGTTGTTTGTCTCCGCCGCAGCGCTCTACGCTCTGCTTCTGGCCTTGCCCTCGTTGCGCCCGAGTCTTTTTGGTCCTGATCTGCTGCCGACCGCCTGGTTCATCTCCGGAGGGCGGTGGATGAGAATGGGCCTGCCCGCAGCCAGTCCCAACAATCTCGGATTGTTCTTCGCGCTCAATGCCTTCGTATTCATCCGCTGTCTGTTGCAAGCTCCAGCGGATAGGAGGACTGTCGCTCTGGCGCTGATCCTGGCGCTGCTTGGACTCGTGTTGACCTTCTCACGCAGTTCCATGCTGGTGCTGTTTATCGGTGCGCCCCTGCTCGTGCTGCAGTCGGGAGGTATCAGCTTTTCCCGGTTGTTCCGGCTCCTGGCCGTTGTCACAGTTCTGCTGATTCTGGCTACCCTCTCCGGGATGATCGTCGATGCGATCAGCGATGGTTATGTGACGCGATGGTTGATCCTGAATCTCAGATTCCAGGATCCGTCGATGGTCGGGCATCTACGCAGCATCACGGATGCGGTCGAAAAGTTCGACGAGTACTGGCTCGCGGGCTATCCGCGAGGCACTGTCGGTCCGAAAGCTGTCATCTTTTCGGGGGTCGTCAACAATGTCGAGAACAGCCTCCTCGCCGTCTTCTTCGACATGGGGCTGATGATGGGCGGGCTGTATGTGCTGATCGTCGCTCTGCTCGCCGGATGTGGATATCGCCATTCGTCCCAGTTGCCTCTTTTGATCAGTTTTCTGGCCCCGTGCATGCTTTTGCCCTATGTGTTCGAAGTGGATGTGCTGATCTATTTCGCCTTCATCTATATCCTGCTGGGCCAGGGTGATCCGGCGCGCGGTCTTGCCGGGCGGGCAGTTGCCGGCGAGCGACTTTCATCTCAGCGGAGCTGACATGAGACTGCTTCTTATCTCTCCGTTCCCCTACGGAAAGACCTCGGGTCAGGGGGGCGCAACAATTTGCTTCAATGCCCTGTCCGAACTCGCGAAAGACCATCAAGTGACGGTGCTGTGTTTCAGCTCGGGCAGCGACAGCGATTGTGCTGCCGAGCAGGAGATGAGGTCGGTCGCCTCCCGGGTCCTGACCGTCCCTCTGCGGGTCGGAAAGCTCCTGGTGCTCAGGGCCAAATTGCTGAGTTCTCTCGGGTTCGGGCCGGAGCAGGCCTACTATTTTGGTTCTCCTCGTTTCTCATCGGCTCTGGAAAGGCAGCTTCAGCAGCTCCAGCCCGATCTCGTGATCTGTCAGTTCCCGCAGATGGCGCAGTTCCTGCCGAAGATGCACGGTTTTCCCGTCATTCAGGATGTCCAGGATGCCTTCTCCGTCTCGTGGTATCGCCGCTATCGCGCCGCTCGGGGCTGGGCCTCTCGGTGGTACGCCAGGCGGCAATGGTTGAACTGGATTGATTACGAGAGTCGATATTACCCACAGGCCAGCCAGTGCTGGACGCTCAGCGATCAGGACCGATTCGGTCTGACGGCATTCATCCCGGGACTCAAAACCGTGACGGTCGGTTTGCCACTGGTTCAGGACGTTGAGAAGAGCGCCGCGAGAGCCGAACGGCCGGTTGTGGGCTTCCTGGCTTCCTTCGGCCATATGCCCAATGTCGAGGGGCTGAGCTTTCTGCTCGAATGCATCGCTCCCGGGCTCAGCCGGGAGATTCCCGGACTCGAGTTCCTGATTGCGGGAAGGAATCCCCCTGAAGCGCTGGTCCGCGCAGCTCCGGCGAATGTCCGCTTCATCGGATTTGTCGATTCGCTTGCGGATTTCTATGCGCAGTGCACGGTCGTCGTCGCGCCGCTTCTGTCCGGGGGCGGGGTCAAGATCAAGGTTGCGGAGGCGCTGAGCTATGGAAAGGCGGTTGTCACTACCAGCGTCGGCGCGGAGGGAATGGAGCTTGAGGATGGGGTTCATGCCGCGATTTCGGACGTTCCTGGAGAGATGATTCAACGCCTCGCGGCCCTGCTTCGCTCTCCTGAGGCGAGAAAGAAGCTGGAGAGCGGGGCTCTGCTCCTCGCGCAAAGCGAGTTTTCCCGTTCAGCGTGGCGGCAGAAGTGCGGTGATTTGCTGAAAGGGCTGGGGCCTGATGCAAGTGGGGCGCATGTCTGAACACAGCCGATTCGCTTCCGGTGTTCTCTGGTCCTACATTCAGGCCTGGGTGGCCAGAGGCATCACCACAGCCAGCTTTCTGATCATCGGCCTGTTCATCGGCCCTCATGAGTTCGGCTTGTTCTCCCTGGTCGCCGCTCTGCTGATGTTCACGGAGATGGTTTGCGAGCAGTCCTTGTCGCAGGCGGTGGTTCAGATCGAGAAACTCAATGAGCCGCAGATGAATGCGGCCTTCTTTTCGGCGCTGTTGGCGGGCGTGGCGATTTCGTCGGGACTTTTCCTGGGCTCGGAATTCCTGGCGCTCTGTTTCAAAGCGGATTCGCTGACGCCTCTGCTGAAGGTTTCGGCATTGTGTCCTTTGCTGATCGCCGTTGCGGCGGTGCCGACCGGGCTGCTGAAACGGGACCTGCGCTTCAAATGCCTTGCCCAGCGCACATTCCTGGCCAGCGGCTTGTCATCGGTCATCGGGATCGCTCTGGTTGTGCTGGGTTTTGGTGCTTTGGGGCTCGTTGTTCAGGCTGTTTTTTACTATGCGATCAGTGCCGGCGTGCTATGGAAAAACTGTTCATGGCGGCCCGGGGCTCGCCTTCCCTCTCTTCAGGAGGGAGCGAAGGTGCTGCGTCAGTCCGCGGCAAACCTCAGCAACAAACTGCTCGATTTCTCTGAAACCCGCGGTGTCGAAATGCTGGTGGGGGCCGTGGCAGGGGTTCAGGCGCTTGGGCTTTTTGCCTTCGCAAACAAGATTGCCCAGACGGCTTTTCAGGTTTTTTCGTCTCCGATTCTCGACGTGATATTTTCCGGTGTCGCGCGCAATGGGCGCGGAGAGGCGGAAGAAACTCTCCGATTCGGGCAGCTGGTCATCGCGACATTTCCGGCTGCGGCCTTGTTTGGTTTGGCCTGTGCGGGTCCGGATCTGCTGTCGGCGGTGTACGGAACCCGCTGGCAGGGGGCCGCCTATCCTCTTTCCGTGCTGTGTGCGGCGTTTCTCCTGCGCTCGTTTCTGTATGTGTTCGGAACCACCTTGCTTGCGCTGCGGGCATCCATCCCGGCGGTGATCATTGCCGCAGTGCGTACATCGGTTGCTGTCGGGGTTGCTGCTCTTGCTCTGCACTCCGGTCTGGGGGCGCCGGGGGCTGCCTGGGGCTATCTTGCCGGTGCCGTGCTTGTGGCTCCGGTCTCTTCGTTTTTCATTTTCAAAGTTACCCAGATGTCGTTGAAGACCTTGCTCCGTATTCCGCTCAAGGTAATGCTGGTGGCTGGCCTGTCGGCCGTCCTGTTCCTGCTCCTGAGAAAAAGCGGCCCCGATGCTCCGTGGTTCGGGCTGTTTTGCTCAGCGCTGAGTACGCTGGTGTTCCTGCTCGGCGTGATGATGCTGAACGCTGGCGTTCTGGCCCAGTCCCTCCGCCATGCCGCAGTGGGCGAGCGGGTTTCCCGGCTGCTCAGACCCGTCCATGTTTGCGCAGTCCGGATGCTTGATCTGCGCGAACGCATGCGCCTTTGCTGGTTCTTTGGCCTGATCCGCTTTTCGGTATTCTGCGGAAAGTGTCTTGCCAGGAAGATAGCGAGAACAAAGATCCTGATAGTTCCTGGGGATACGATGGAATTGTCCGGATCTCTGGGAGATCAGGTTCTGATGCTTGGCCTGAAATCCATGATCCAGTGGGACTGCGCCGTAGTGGTGGTTGACGAGCGATGCAGTTCAGAACACAGGTTTCTGAAGTTTCGTTGTCTGCACGCCTGGTCAGGGATTTTGGCTGGCTGGAAGCTGGGGCGTGAAGCCGCTGCATGCCAATCGCTTTTCGTCATCGGCGCCGATGTGATGGACGGCTATTACTCTCCTGGGGTGAGCCGCCAACGCATCATGCTGGCCAATGCCTTTTCCCGTGCGGGAGTCAGTTGTTCCATCATGGGGTTCAGCTTCAACGAAAGACCGCATTCCGATGTGATTCGTGAATTTCGTTGCCTTCCTCCGGATGTGCGTATCTGCTTGAGGGATCCTGTTTCCCTCGAACGGTTTGAAAGGATCGTCGGCCGCTCTGGCGTTTTGGTTGCCGATCTCGCCTTCCTGGCCGAGGAAGCGGGAGGTGCTGATGTGGCCAGGCGGGTAGCTCTGTGGGCCGAATCCCAGCGTCGCGAAGACCGGAAGCTTCTCGGTGTGAATGTCAATCCCCAGGTGGTGGCCCATTTGCCTTGTGGCACGGAGGAGGGGATCGCCGACAGTGTGGCGAAGTGCTGCAAGCGATTGCTCGGGGAGAAGGTCAGTGTCGTTCTCATTCCTCACGATTTTCGTCCTGGCTGCGCCGACCTGCGGGTCATGGAAATGGTATGGAGAAGCCTGGAGCAAGACGCAGATGGGCATGCGCTGTTGCTGTCCGACCCTTTCTCCGGCCAGGAGATCAAGTCCGCGTGTCGTAGCCTCGATCTTGTCCTCAGTGCGCGCATGCATCTGGCGATTGGCGCGTTGTCCGTTTCAACTCCGGTGTGTGGAATTCAGTATCAGGGCAAATTCGAGGGTTTGTTCCGGCATTTCAATCTGGGGAATGATGTATTCATTTCTCCGGAGGATGCGATGGAATCTGTTCGCTTGCATGCGTTCATTGTGGGATGTCTGAACAGATGCGATGTTTTGCGCAAACAGGTGGACGACCGCTTGCCCGAGGTTCGGAAGCTGGCCGCCCTCAATCGGGGTGAGGCATGATTGACGATCGCGCAGCGAAGAACATCCTGATCGTTCACCAGTCCGCCGAACTCTACGGGTCCGACAGGGTGCTCATCCAGCTGGCGGAAGGGTTGAACGCCAGGGAGGAGTTTCATCCCATTGTGGTCTTGCCCGAGTCCGGCCCTCTGCTGATCGAATTGCGGAGAATCGGGGTCGAGGTTCATGTCGCCGAAGTGGCCAAGCTGAGCCGGGCCGCTTTCTCGCCGCGCGGTGTGCTGGGGCTGCTCGGCAAGGCGCGCAGAGGATTGAGGCAGCTTGATGCGCTCGTCGCCGGCCGCGCCATTTCGGTTGTGCATTCGAATACGATCGCGGTCCTCGCCGGTGCGCTTTGGGCGCGCTTGAGAAGGGTTCCACACGTCTGGCATGTCCACGAGATCATCCGCTCCCCCTCCCTGGTGAGGCGTCTTTTCCCGTTCCTGATTCGCCTGCTTTCCGATTTTGTCATTTCCAATTCGACGCAGACCGAAGCCTGGCTTCTCGGGGAGCAACCCCGTCTGAAGAAGCGTTCCCGTGTCGTTTTCAATGGTTTGCCCTCTCTTGCCGAGCCGGAGCGAGGGCGCAGCGAGGTCTTCCGGGAGACGGTTGGTGCGGACGCGGACACGCTGATCGTGACGCTCGCGGGCCGGATAAACCGCTGGAAGGGGCAGTCGGTTCTGATCGAGGCAGCCGGGATCCTGTTGCGGACCGATCTGGCCTCCCGTTTGCGCTATGTGATTGTCGGCAGCGCGGCTCCCGGACTCGAAGATCTTCCCGAGCAGCTGCGCCAGCGTGCGCAAGAACTCGGGGTGGGCAATGTCGTCGTGTTTCGTCCGTTCATCGAGGATGTCTGGCCGGTCTGGTTCGGCTCGGATATCGCTGTTGTTCCTTCGATCGAGCCCGAGCCCTTCGGTATGGTGGCGATCGAAGCGATGGCGGCGGGGCTTCCGGTCGTTGCTGCTGGACATGGCGGTCTGCTCGACATCATTGAGGAGGGGGCGAGCGGATTGCTCGTGACTCCCGGCAGCGCCGAGGACCTCGCCCGCGCGATTGCCCGACTGGCACGGGATGCCAGGCTCAGACGCACTCTGGGCGAGGCCGGGCGCGAGCGTCAGAAGGAAAAGTTTTCAGCGACAAGCTATGTCGAAGGGATTGAAAATGTCTACCGCAGGTTCTGCTAGTGTTCTGTTCTCGCGTTTGCGCCGGGCCATTGTCGGGGGACTGGTATTGGGAGGGCTGGCATCATCCGGAGCCGCGCTGGGGGGGCAGTACCTGATCGGTACCTATTACTTCCCCGGGTGGACCGATCACGCCAAGGGACTCAATTTCCCCCTGCCCTGGGAGCCGATCAAGAAATATCCGGAGCGCGAACCGCTTCTCGGCTGGTACTCGGACAGTGATGGAAGAGTCCTGCGCAAGCAGATCGAATGGATGAGAAGCTACGGAATAGGATTTGTTGCGTTCGACTGGTATTGGAACGGCAAGGCTTCCTATCTCGATCAGTCAGTAAAGACCTTCAAGGCGGTCAAGATAAAAGGCCAGATGTCTTACTCGCTGCTCTGGGCCAATCATTTCCGTTTTCCCGGAAAGATGCCCGAGTACAAGGCGATGGTGGACGACTGGATCGCGAACCACTTTTCTGATCCGGATTTCCTGAAGATAGACGGCCGCCCGGTGGTTTTCGTCTTTGCGATGGATGCTTTCGCCGATGCGGCAAAGACGATAGGGGTCAGTCCCCGGGAACTCGTCGATGTGGCCGATGCGATGACCCGGGCTGCGGGATTCCCCGGTATTTACCTGGTCGGGGGGACTCCTGCGCTTGAATACTGGGTCAATGGCGTAGGTCCTTCGGCAGGATTCAAGGCCTTGTCCGCCTACAATTACCATCGCGGCTACAGTGGAACCGCCGAGTCGGCCAAACCGAATGCGGAGGGTTACGCCCAGTTCGATGCTGCCTATCAGCAGAACTGGAAGTGGATTCTCCAGAAGGCTTCACTGCCCTACATCGTCCCGATGTCCTCCGGGTGGGACAGCCGCCCCTGGAAGAACGGTGTTGCGTCAAAGCATGACGATTCGATGTCGAGTCCGGACCAATTCGAGAGCCATCTGTTGGCGGCAAAAAAAGTGATGGATGGCTATCCGGGAAAAACCCGAAAGATGGGGGTCATCTGCTGCTGGAACGAATTCGGCGAAGGCTCTTACATCGAACCAACCAAGAAGGATGGCTTCTCCTATCTGGAAAAAGTGCGCAAGGTCTTCGGCAGCGGAGCCGGGAAATGAGCAAAAGCCTGCGCATTCTGGGTATCCGCGGCGTTCCGGCCGCGCACGGCGGTTTCGAGACTTTCGCCGAGTACCTGTCGCTGTACCTTCTTGAGCAAGGTTGGCAAGTGACGGTCTATTGCCAGGAGGACGGTTCAGGCCCGATCTGGGAGGACGACTGGCTGGGCGTGCGTCGTGTCCATATCCCGGTCGCGAAGGAAGGGCCGGTCGGCACGATCTTCTTCGACTGGAAGGCGACCTGTCACGCGGCGAAGAGTCGAGATCTGTGCCTGACCCTCGGCTACAACACCGCGGCTTTCTGCGCACTGCTGCGCATCAAGGGCATCCCGAACCTGATCAACATGGACGGGATCGAATGGTCGCGGGCGAAATGGGGCCCTGTTCCGAAGACCTGGTTCTGGCTCAACGAGCGGGCCGGGTGCTGGCTCGGGAATCACCTCGTTGCCGATCACCCCGAGATCAAGAAGCATCTGGCGACACGGGTGCGGGCCGGCAAGATCACGACGATTCCGTACGGCGCCGAGCGGATCGAGGCGGCTGACGAGGCTCCGGTTCGGGCTCTGGATCTGGAACCGGGCAGATATCTGACTCTGATCGCGCGGCCCGAACCCGAAAATTCGGTGCTGGAAGCGGTGCAGGGCTTCTCGAAGCGCAAGCGCGGAGTGAAGTTGGTCGTGCTCGGAAAATACTCGGAGGACAACGCGTTCCATTGCGCGGTCAAGGCGGCGGCGAGCGACGAAGTCGTATTTGTCGGCGCGATCTACGCCAAGGCGGTGGTCCAGGCTTTGCGCTTTCACAGCCTTGCCTACGTCCACGGCCATCAGGTCGGTGGCACGAACCCGTCTCTGGTCGAGGCGCTTGGCGCGGGTAATGCGGTAATTGCGCACGACAACCGCTTCAACCGCTGGGTGGCCGGCGAATCGGCGGTCTATTTCGCGGGCGCCGAGGGTTTTTCTTCAGCAATTGAAACCCTGCTCGGCGATCAGGCGAAACTGGTGGCCTTGAAGACGGCTAGCCGCGAGCGCTTTGCTGCGGCATTCACCTGGCCGGATGTGCTGGAGCAATACGAAAGTCTGCTCGCTTCCTGGCTCCCCGGCCCCGGCCACGGTACGGAGCGGGGCAGAGCCGATGCGCGGCTGTGAGATACTTGACCCATTGATGCCCTAGGCATGGCAATTCGTGGATGAATGAAGATGAGTGGAAACGGCAAGGTTTCAATTCAGGATCTGATGGCCACCAGCGGCGTTCGCTTTGGCACGAGCGGTGCGCGCGGACTCGTCGCGGACATGAACAGCGAAGTGTGTTTCGCGTACACGGCGGCATTCCTCGACGCGGTCAAGGCCAAAGACACTGCGATCGCGCTGGCGATGGATTACCGGCCCAGCAGTCCGGCGATCTCGGCGGCTTGCGGTGCGGCGATCGAGCGTGCCGGGCTCAGCTTCGATTTCTGCGGTGCGATTCCGACTCCGGCGCTGGCCTTCTATGCACAGGAATCGGGCCTGCCCGGCATCATGGTGACCGGTAGCCACATCCCCTTCGATCGCAACGGGATCAAGTTCTACCGCATCGAAGGCGAGATCACGAAGACGGACGAGGCGGTGATCAGCGCCGAAGTCGTCGAAGTGCCGGCCGAGGGCCAGACGGTCGAGCTGCCGGCCGCGAATGCAAAAGCTTTCGACGCTTACGTTGCACGCTATGTCGATTTCTTTGGCCCCGGTGCGCTCTCTGGCATGAAGCTCGGTTTCTATGAGCATTCGAGCGTGTCGCGCGAGGCGATTCACGCGATCCTGAAAGGGCTGGGCGCCGAAGTGATCTCGCTGGGGCGCACCGAAGAGTTCGTGCCGATCGACACCGAAGCGGTGGCCGACGTCGATATCGAGCGCGCGCACGCCTGGGCGGCCGAGCATCACTTCGATGCGATCCTGTCGACCGATGGCGATGGCGACCGGCCTTTGCTCGGCGACGAGAAGGGCGACTGGTTCCGCGGCGACATCGTCGGCATCCTGTGTGCGCGCTACCTCGCCGCGCAGGGGGTCGTGACAACGGTCAGTTCGAACAGCGCGGTCGAGAAGTGCGGCGCATTCTCCCGGCTCGCCCTGACGAAGATCGGCTCGCCCTATGTGATCGAGGGGATAGAAGGCCTGATCGCGGAGGGCGTCGCGCCGGTGGTCGGCTTTGAGCCGAACGGCGGTTTCCTGGTCGGCTCGAAAGTGGTCCGCAATGGCCGGACCCTCGCGCCTCTGGTCACCCGCGATGCGATCCTGCCGATGCTGTGCCTGCTCTGCGCGGCGCGCGAGCAGCGCATCAAGGTCTCGGAACTGGCCAGGGACTTGCCGGCACGCTTCACCGCGAGCGACCGGCTGCAGTCCTTTCCGACCGAGGCGAGCCGCAAGATCATCGCCGAGTTCGCAGCATCCCGGGACGCGATAGACCGCCTGCTCGATGGCTTGGCCGGACAGGCGCTGAGTCAGGACCAGACCGACGGGCTGCGCATCTCGCTGGCCGGAGATGAGATCGTCCATTTCCGCCCTTCGGGCAATGCGCCCGAGCTGCGCTGTTACGCGGAGGCGGCGAGCGCCGAGCGCGCGAAGGAGCTGGTGCGCGAGAGTCTGGAGCGGCTCAAAGCGAAGCTGGCCTGACAGGCCGGATCGGTAAGTGTGGATTGCTGCGTTGTATTCAGCGCAGCGATCCTCGAAAATGACGCCCGGGGCATGAACGCCTCTTTGGTGTGAACGTGGCCGGGGCATTTCCCCGTTATCAGCAGGAATCTTCAATGACCATTCTCGTGACCGGCGGCGCCGGCTTCATCGGCGGTAACTTCGTTCTGGACTGGATAGAGGCGACGGGCGAGCCGGTCGTCACCCTCGACAAGCTGACCTATGCGGGCAACCTCGAGACCTTGAAATCCCTCGCCGGCGATGTGCGCCACACTTTCGTGCAGGGCGACATCTGCGACCGGGAGTTGGTCGACCAACTGCTCGCGACGCACCAGCCGCGCGCGATCGTCCATTTCGCGGCCGAATCGCACGTCGACCGTTCGATCCACGGGCCGGGCGAATTCATCCGCACCAACGTCGAAGGCACGTTCACTCTGCTCGAAGCGGCGCGCGGCTATTGGTCTTCGCTGGAAGGCGAGGCGAAGGCCTCTTTCCGCTTCCACCACGTCTCGACCGACGAGGTCTATGGCTCGCTGGGGCCCAACGATGCGCCGTTCACCGAGACCAACACCTACGAGCCGAACAGCCCTTACTCGGCGAGCAAGGCTTCGTCCGATCACCTGGTCCGCGCCTGGTTCCACACTTACGGTTTGCCGGTCACGACCAGCAACTGTTCGAACAACTACGGGCCTTACCACTTCCCCGAGAAGCTGATCCCGCTCGTGATCGCGAACGCGCTGGCCGGAAAGCCCTTGCCGATCTACGGTGACGGTCAGCAGATCCGCGACTGGCTCTATGTGACCGACCACTGCAGCGCGATCCGGACCATCCTCGCCAAGGGCAAGCCGGGCGAGGTCTACAACGTCGGCGGCTGGAACGAGAAACCCAACCTCGAGATCGTCCAGACGATCTGTTCGCTGCTCGACGAACTCAAACCCAGCGCCGAGGGCAAATACGCGCGGCTGATCACCTATGTGACCGACCGCCCGGGTCACGATCGCCGCTATGCGATCGACGCGAGCAAGATCGAGCGCGAACTCGGCTGGCGTCCGGCCGAAACCTTTGAAACCGGCATCCGCAAGACGGTCCAGTGGTATCTGGACAACCAGGCCTGGGTCCAGAACGTGCTGAGCGGCGCCTACCGTGACTGGGTTGCGAAGAACTACGAAGACCGCAAGGCGATCTGAGGGATGAGTGATGTTCCCTTCCTGCTGATGATGGCGGTGGGCGTCTTTGCGCTCGCGCTGATCGCGGCGGAGGGTGTGCTGCGCTGGGTGCCCGCTGCCCGGGGCGCCCAGACGGCTCTGCTGCCGGGGCGTCAGCTCAGCCTCGATGGCCTGAGGGGCTTCCTGGCCATTGCGGTCTTCTGTCATCACGCGGCGATCACCTGGTTTTTCCTGCTCAACGGGAAGTGGGTGCTCCCGCCGTCGAGGTGGCTCGCCCATGCCGGGAGCAGCTCGGTGGCGCTGTTCTTCATGGTCACAGCTTTTCTCTTCTGGGGACGGGTGCTCGACAAAGGCAACCGGCTCGCCTGGACCGAGCTCTATCTGGCGCGTCTGGCACGTCTGCTGCCGCTCTATGTGTTCGCGCTGCTGGCCATGCTGGTTCTGTGTTTTGAACTGAGCGGCGGGCGGCTTCAGCTTCCGCTTCTCGTTCTGGCCGGACAGCTCGGGCACTGGATGCTTTTCACGCTGATCCAAGCTCCGGAGCTGAACGCCGTCGCCGCAAGTACCCAGATGCTGGCGGGCGTGGTCTGGTCGCTGCGCTATGAGTGGATGTTCTATCTCGCTCTGCCCGTGCTCGCGTTGCTGACCGGAGCCTGGCGCGCCTTGGGCGCCGCGGTCTTCGGGGGCGGAGTGCTGGCTCTGCTGCTGTGGGCGGGCAACCCGGCGACTTTCGCCGATTGGAGCCGTCTGCTCTGCTTCGTGGGCGGCATCATCGCGGCCTGGTGGGTGAGGCGGCCGGCCTTGCGTGCCTTGGCCCGCGGGCCGGTGGCCGCGGTGTTTGCGCTGCTGGCGCTGGGAGGCGAAATCGCCTTCTTCGATTCTCCGTTTGCGACTGTGCCGCTGTTGGGGCTCAGTGTCTTTTTTGTCGTTGTCGCGTCGGGCAACGAATTGTTCGGACTTCTGCGTTTGCGTGCCGCGGTGTGGCTAGGCGAGATCAGCTACAGCGTTTATCTGCTCCATGGCCTGCTGTTGTGGCTCGTCTTCCGCCATCCGCGGATGGCGCCGATCTGGCAACAGGTTTCGCTGCTCACTTATTGCAGCACGGTACTCGGTCTGGCGATGCTTCTGGTGGCCTTTGCGTCGATGACCTGCATAAGGATTGAATGGCCGGGTATCCGTCTGGGCCGATCCGCCTGCCTCGCCTGGCGGATCCGAAGGGGGGGCAGCCTGGCCGCTGAAATGCCGGCGGAGCGATCCGCGGCGACGACTGATTGAACAGGAAAATTCATGCGTATTCTGTTGTTGGGCAAGGGTGGGCAAGTCGGCTGGGAGCTGCAACGCGCGCTCGCGCCGCTCGGTGAAGTGGTCGCGGTCGATTTCGATAGCACGGATCTGTGCGGCGATTTCACGAACCTCGAAGGCCTCGCCGCGACGGTTCGCACCGTGCGCCCGGACGTGATCGTCAATGCCGCGGCCCACACGGCCGTCGATCGCGCCGAGAGCGAGCCTGAGCTCGCGCGGACGATCAATGCGCTCGCTCCTGCCGTGCTGGCGCGCGAGGCCGCGGCGCTGGGCGCCTGGCTGATCCATTACTCGACCGACTATGTGTTCGACGGTTCGGGCGAAGCCCCCCGCAGCGAGAGCGACCCGACCGGTCCGCTCAGCGTCTATGGCGCGACCAAGCTCGAAGGCGAGCAGCTGATCGCCGCGAGTGGAGCGAAGCACCTGATCTTCCGGACGAGCTGGGTCTATGCGGCGCGCGGCGGCAATTTCGCAAAGACGATGCTCAAGCTCGCGCGCGAGCGCGTACGCCTGACCGTCATCGACGATCAGATTGGTGCGCCGACCGGCGCGGACTTGCTCGCCGACGTGACCGCCCATGCGATCCGCGTGGTCCTGAGCCGGCCCGAGCTGGGTGGTCTCTATCACCTGGTGGCCGGCGGCGAGACGCACTGGCACGGCTATGCGAGCTTCGTGATCGACTTTGCGCGCCGCGCCGGCGAAGTGCTGGCGGTCACCGAGATCGCGCCGGTTCCGACCGCGAATTTCCCGACTCCGGCGAAGCGGCCGCACAATTCCCGGCTGTCGACGGCGAAGCTGCAGCAGGCCTTCGGCCTTCGCCTGCCGGACTGGCAGTGCGGCGTCGAGCGGATGCTGACCGAGGTGTTGGGCAAGTGAGTCGGTAGGAGGGGGCGGCAATCGGCCGCGAGATCAAAACAAGCGGCTACGAGCCGCAAAGAGAAGGAGCAGCAATGGCTCAGCGCAAAGGCATCATCCTCGCCGGAGGTTCCGGCACCCGGCTGCACCCGGCGACGCTCGCGATCAGCAAGCAGCTGATCCCGGTCTATGACAAACCGATGATCTACTATCCGCTCTCGACGCTGCTGCTGGCCGGCATCCGCGAGATCCTGATCATCTCGACCCCGCAGGACACGCCGCGCTTCCAGCAGCTGCTCGGCGACGGCCATCAGTGGGGAATCGAGCTCAGCTATGCGGTTCAGCCCAGTCCGGACGGCCTGGCCCAGGCCTTCATCATCGGCGAGGACTTCGTTGGCGATTCGCCCTCCGCGCTGGTCCTCGGGGACAACATTTTTTATGGTCACGACCTGCAGAGGCGGCTCAGCGATGCCGATGCAAGCCAAGGCGGAGCGACGGTTTTCGCGTATCCGGTCACGGATCCGGAACGCTACGGGGTTGTCGAGTTCAACGATGCGGGGCATGCGATCAGCCTCGAAGAGAAGCCCGTCCAGCCCAAGAGCCGTTATGCGGTGACCGGGCTCTATTTCTACGATCAGCAGGTCGTCGGGTTCGCGAAAGCCCTGAAGCCCTCGAAGCGCGGCGAGCTGGAGATCACCGACCTGAACCGGGTCTATCTGGAGCGCGGCGAGCTCGATGTCCAGGTTCTGGGCCGTGGCAATGCCTGGCTCGATACCGGCACCCACGATTCGCTGCTCGATGCGAGCCAGTTCATCCAGACCCTGGAACTGCGCCAGGGCCTGAAGATCAGCTGTCCCGAAGAGATCGTCTGGCGCCAGAAGTGGATCGACGATGCGCAACTGAAGGCGCTGGCCCAGCCGCTCGCGAAGAGCGGCTATGGGAAGTATTTGAACCGAATTCTTGAAGATAAGGTGTTCTGATGAAAGTGATTCAAACGGCACTGCCCGAAGTGCTGATCCTCGAACCCAAGGTTTTTGGCGATGCGCGCGGTTTCTTCATGGAGAGCTTCAATGCGAAGACTTTCCGCGAAGCGACCGGACTCGACGTCGAGTTCGTCCAGGACAATCAGTCCCGCTCCACGCGCGGCGTGCTGCGCGGCGTTCATTACCAGAACCCGAATCCGCAGGGCAAGCTCGTGCGCGCGACCCAGGGCGCGGTTTTCGACGTTGCGGTCGATCTGCGTGCATCCTCTCCGAATTTCGGAAAATGGGTCGGTGTCGAACTGACCGGTGAGAACCACCGCCAGCTCTGGGTCCCGGCCGGCTTCGGTCACGGTTTCCTGGTCCTTTCCGAAACCGCGGACTTCCTCTACAAGACCACCGACTACTACGCGCCCGAGAACGAGCACTGCATCTGCTGGAATGATCCGGCTCTGGCGATCGCCTGGCCCCTGGACGGAATTGAACCGAAGATCTCGGCCAAGGATGCCCAGGGAAAGGCGCTTGCCGAAGCGAAGGTTTTCGCAGACTGAGTCCTTCCGATAAAAAGAAAAGAGGGTGCGCGTATGGCCAAGGGAATGATCCTCGCCGCAGGGCAGGGGACACGGGTTCGCCCGCTGACCAAGAACATGCCGAAGCCGATGATTCCGATTCTCGGCAAACCGGTCATGGAATACCTGATCGAACATCTGGCCCGCTACGGCGTGCGCGAGATCATGATCAACGTCGCGTTCAACCACTACAAGATCGAGAACTACTTCGGCGATGGGCGTCGTTTCGGCGTCGAGCTGGGTTACTCGTTCGAGGGCGGGCGCGAATACGGTGACATCGTTCCGAAGTCGGTCGGTTCGGCCGGCGGCATGAAGAAGATCCAGGACTTCGGCGGCTTCTTCGACGATACGACGATCGTGCTGTGCGGCGATGCGCTGATCGATCTCGATATCGGCATGGCACTGCACGAGCACCGCAGCAAGGGCGCTCTGGCGAGCCTGATCGCGCTCGATGTGCCGCGCGCCGACGTGCAGAACTACGGCATCGTCGTGCCCGACAAGGACGGGAAGGTCCTCTCCTTCCAGGAGAAGCCCAAACCCGCGGAGGCCAAGTCGACGCTCGCCTCGACCGGCATCTACATCTTCGAGCCTGAGGTTCTGGATCTGATCCCGTCGAACAAGACTTTCGACATCGGCTCCGATCTCTTCCCGCTGCTGGTCGAGAAGAAGCTGCCCTTCTATGCGCAGAAGCGTTTCTTCAACTGGATCGATATCGGTCGGGTCACCGACTACTGGTCGGTGCTGCAGCGCGTGTTGAGGGGCGAAGTCGCCGAGATGGACATGCCTGGCCGCGAAATCCGCCCGGGCGTCTGGGTTGGTTTGAACACTTCGATCGCCTGGGATCAGGTCAAGATCAGCGGTCCGGTCTATATCGGCTCGAATGCGCGGATCGAGCCTGGGGCCACGATCGTCGGGCCGGCCTGGATCGGTCACGGCTGCCACATCCGCGCGGGAGCCCGGGTGACCCGCAGCATCGTGTTCGAATACACGCGCATCGCTGAAGGCATGAATTTCAATGAAGTGGTGCTGTCTCCGCAGTACTGCGTCGACCGCAACGGCGACACGGTCTATGTCGGCGATGACCGCAGCGAGCTCCGCTGGGGCGACTCAAGAGGTTGATCCGATGAATATTTTTGTGACCGGAGGAGCCGGCTATCTCGGCTCCCACACCTGCCTTGAACTGCTCAAGGCGGGGCACGACGTGACCGTCTATGACAATTTCAGCAACAGCCACCCTGAGGCTCTGGCCCGGGTCGCGCGGCTCGCAGGCCGCGCGGCGAGGCTCGTCCGCGGCGACATCCGCGACGGCGCGGCGCTGACCGCGGCGCTGCGGGCGAGTGGCGCCGAGGCAGTGATCCACTTCGCCGGTCTCAAGGCGGTCGGCGAATCGGTCGAAAAGCCGCTCTTCTACTACGACAACAACGTCGTCGGCACCGTACGCCTGCTCGAAGCGATGACGGAGGTGGGCGTCAAGTCTCTGGTCTTCAGCTCGTCGGCGACCGTCTACGGCGACCCTCAGCACCTGCCGCTGACCGAGGATCATCCGCTGTCGGCGACCAACCCCTATGGTCGGACCAAGCTCGTCATCGAGGACATGCTGCGCGATTTCCACCGCAGCGCGCCGGATTGGCGGATCGCGATCCTGCGCTATTTCAACCCGGTCGGCGCGCACGAGAGCGGCCTGATTGGCGAGGATCCGCAAGGCATTCCGAACAATCTTCTGCCTTTCGTGGCCCAGGTCGCGGTCGGTCGTCGCGAATTCCTGAACGTGTTCGGTGACGATTACCCGACGCCTGACGGTACCGGCGTGCGCGACTACATCCACGTCGTCGATCTGGCACTGGGGCATCTGCGTGCGCTGGAGCGTCTGGCTGCGCACGAAGGCCTGTTCGCGGTCAACCTCGGGACCGGAACCGGTTACAGCGTTCTGGACATGGTTCATGCCTTCGAGCGCGCCTGCGGCCACCCGATAGCCTACAGGATTGCCCCGCGTCGCGCCGGCGATGTCGCGGCCTGCTATGCGGCGCCGGACACTGCGCGCGCGCTGCTGGGTTGGCAGGCCGAGCGCGGCCTCGACGCGATGTGCGCCGACACCTGGCGCTGGCAGCAAGCCAATCCCAAGGGTTATGCAGGCAGCTGAGCTATCTCCCCCGAGAAAAGGCAAAAGATGAGTATCCAAGTCGTCATCCTGTCCGGCGGATCCGGAACCCGCCTGTGGCCTGCCTCGCGCGAGCAGTACCCGAAACAGCTGCTGCAGCTGGCCGGCGCCGACACGATGCTGCAGGCGACCGCGACGCGGCTCGCGGGCGCCGCGCTCGAGATCGCCCCCGAGGTGCTGGTCGTCTCGAACGAGGAATACCGCTTCGTGATCGCCGAGCAACTGCGGCAGATCGGTCAGAAGGGCCGCATCGTGCTGGAGCCCGCCGGGCGCAACACGGCCCCGGCGCTGACGCTGGCGGCTCTAGCCGCGACGGCGAAGGGCGAGGATCCGGTGCTGCTGGTGATGCCGGCCGATCATGTGATCCGCGACGTGAAGGCCTTCCAGGCCGCGATCGCGATCGGCGCGGAAGAGGCCCAGGCGGGCTCGTTCGTGACCTTCGGCATCGTGCCCGACCGGCCCGAGACCGGCTACGGCTACATCCGCACCGGAGCGAAGCGGGAAGGCTCTTCGGCGCTCGAACTTGCCGCCTTCGTCGAAAAGCCCGACGCGGCGAGGGCTGCACAGTATGTCGCCAGCGGCGAATACCTGTGGAACAGCGGCATCTTCGCGTTCCGGGCGAGCCGCTGGCTGGCCGCGATCGAACACTTCAAGCCGGCGATTGCCGCGGCCTGCCGCGCGGCGGCGGCGGGTGCCCAGGACGACGGGGACTTCATCCGCGTCGCCCAGGATCCGTTCCTGAAGAGCCCGTCCGACTCGATCGACTATGCGGTGATGGAGCATCTGGCCGCCTCGCCCGAGATCGGCTGCGGCGTCGTCGTGCCGCTCGCCGCGGGCTGGTCGGATGTCGGCGCCTGGGATGCGCTGTGGCAGGTGTCCGAGCAGGACGCAGAGGGCAATGCGACGCATGGCGACGTGCTGCTCGAAGACTGTACGGACAGCTTCATCCTCGCCGAATCGCGCCTCGTCGCCGGCATCGGGCTCAAGGACATCGTAGTCGTCGAGACGCCCGATGCAGTGATGGTCGCGCACAGGGATCACACCCAGGACGTCAAGAAGATCGTGACCCGGCTCAAGGCCGACGGGCGGGACGAAGCGACGAAGCACCGCAAGGTGTTCCGGCCCTGGGGCTGGTACGACTCGATCGACATGGGTGAGCGCTTCCAGGTCAAGCGCATCGTCGTCAATCCGGGGGCGAAGCTGAGCCTGCAGATGCACCACCACCGCGCCGAGCACTGGGTCGTCGTCCGCGGCACCGCCGAGATCACCAACGGCGACAAAGTGATGCTGCTCTCCGAGAATCAGTCGACCTATATCCCTCTGGGTACGACGCACCGCCTGGCCAATCCGGGCAAGCTCCCGCTTGAGCTGATCGAGGTGCAGTCCGGCTCCTATCTGGGCGAGGACGACATCGTCCGCTTTGAGGACACCTACGGACGCTGATGCCGGCACCGCTTCAGTCCAGCTGGATGTGAAAACGGCCCGGTTTCCCGGGCCGTTCTGCTTTCCGGGATCGGGTCTTCTGACCCGATCCAAAATGATACTCAGACCACCGCTTCCTGCTTCTCGCGCGGTTTGACGATGAACTGTTCGCGCTTGACGCCGAGCCACATCGCCAGAGGAGAGGCGACCAGCACCGACGAGTAGATACCGAACAGGATGCCGATCGTCATCGCGAGTGCGAAGTAGTGCAGGGTCTGGCCACCGAAGATCAGCATCGACAGGATCATCATCTCGGTCGAACCGTGAGTGATGATGGTCCGCGAGATCGTGCTGGTGATCGCGTGGTTGATCACTTCATGGACGGCCAGGCCGCGCATCCGGCTGTTGCGGAAAGTCTCGCGGACCCGGTCGAAGACGATGACCGACTCGTTGACCGAATAGCTCAGCACGGCCAGAACCGCAGCCAGCACCGGCAGCGAGAATTCCCACTGGAAGAACGCGAAGAAGCCCAGGATGATCACGACGTCGTGCAGGTTCGCGATGATCGCGCTGACCGCGAGCCGCCATTCGAAGCGGATCGACAGGTAGATCACGATGCCGACGACGACCAGCAGCAGGGCCAGCGAACCGTCGGATGCAAGTTCCTTGCCGACCTGCGGACCGACGAATTCGACGCGGCGCAGTTCGGCCTTGGGGCCGGAGATCTTGGCCAGGGCAGTCATGACCTTGTTCGAGATCTGCGCGCTGGTGCCCTGACCGTGGTTGGGCAGGCGGATCATCACGTCGCGCGCGCTGCCAAAGTTCTGGACCTGAACGTCGGTGAAGCCGGCCTGCGTCAGCCCGGTCCGGATCGGTTCGAGCTGAGGGGCCGTCGCGTAATTGACTTCCATCAGCGTGCCGCCGGTGAACTCGACCGAGAAGTTCAGCCCACGGGTCGCCAGGAAGAAGACGGCGGCGATGAAGGTGATCAGCGAAATGACGTTGAAGACCAACGCATGACGCATGAAGGGGATGTCTTTCCGGATACGGAAGAATTCCATTTTTTGCCTCGTGAGGGTTAGGTGGAGGGGCGCTCGCGCGCCCCCTGCCACATCACGCCTGGGGTTTCCAGATCTGACCGATCGCGAGCTTTTCGAGCTTGCGGCGGCGGCCGTAGATGAAGTTGGTGAGCATCCGGGAGACCAGAACCGAACTGAACATCGAAGTGATGATGCCCAGACAGTGGACGACCGCGAAGCCACGGATCGGGCCGGAACCGAAGATCAACAGAGCGATACCGGCGATCAGCGTGGTCACGTTCGAGTCCAGAATCGTGCTGAACGCGTGGTCATAGCCCGCGGTGATCGCCGCCTGAGGCGATGCGCCGTTGCGCAGCTCTTCACGAATACGCTCGTTGATCAGCACGTTCGAGTCGATCGCCATGCCCAGCGTGAAGGCGATCGCCGCGATGCCGGGCAGCGTCAGCGTTGCCTGCAGCAGCGAAAGCAGTGCGAGCAGCAGCATCAAGTTGGCCGCCAGAGCGGTCACCGAAATCGCGCCGAACACCATGTAGTAGAGCAGCATGAACACCGCGATCGCCGAGAAGCCCCACAGAGTCGAGTGGAAGCCCTTCTTGATGTTGTCGGCACCCAGGCTCGGGCCGATCGTGCGTTCTTCGACGATGTCCATAGGCGCGGCGAGCGAACCCGAGCGGATCAGGATCGCCAACCCGTTCGCTTCTTCCGGCGAGAACTGACCGGAGATCTGGAAACGGTTCGAGAACTCGCCCTGGATCGTCGCGACCGAGATCGCTTCGCCCTTGCCGCGCTCGAACAGGATGATTGCCATCCGCTTGCCGATGTTCTCGCGGGTCACGTCGCGCATGATTCGGCCGCCGGCGGCGTCCAGATCGACCGAGACGATCGAGCCATGGCTCTGCTGATCCTGTCCTTGTGAGGCTCCGTTGAAGCGGTCCCCGGTCAGCACGATCTGCTTTTTGACCACGACCGGGATCACCTGGTCGCCACGGCGTTCCGGGAAGGTGTCGGTGCCTGCGCCGCCACCGGCCTGGGTCGCGGTCTCGTCAACCATCCGCACTTCCAGAGTTGCGGTGCGGCCGATCAAGTCCTTGGCTTTCGCGACGTCCTGCACGCCCGGCAGCTGGACGACGATGCGGTCGGCGCCCTGTTGCTGGACCACCGGTTCGGCGACGCCCAGTTCGTTGATCCGGTTGTGCAGCGTCGTGATGTTCTGTTTGACCGCGTCTTCCTGGATCTTCTGCTTCGCGACCTGGGTCAGCGTGCCGACCAGAAGCAGTTCGTCGCCTTCGGCCTTCTCGGTCAGGATCAGATCGGGAACGCGGTCGCGGATGATCTCGCGGGCACGGTTGCGCACGTCGGCATCGTGGAAGCGGACGACGAGGTTTTCACCGTCGCGGCTGACGCCGCCGTGGCGAACGCCCTTGTCGCGCAGCTGGCTGCGCAGGTCACCGGTCGTCGAATCCAGGCGCTTCGTGATCGCGCCCTTCATGTCGACCTGGAGCAGGAAATGCACGCCGCCGCGCAGGTCCAGGCCCAGATACATCGGCAGTGCGTGCACCGAGGTGAGCCAGGTCGGGCTGGCCGACAGCAGGTTCAGCGCGATCGTGTAGGCGGGATCTTTCGGATCGGGGTTGAAAGCGTGTTCGAGCGCGTCCTTGGCCTTGAGCTGGGCTTCGCCAGTAGCGAGGCGCACGCGCACGGTGTTGGTGTCGAAATAGGCCTGGTCGTAGCTGACGCCGGCCTGTTTCAGGGCCTGTTCAGCTTTGGCGACGATGGCGGGGTCGAGCTTGACGGTGGCCTTGGCGCTGGAGACTTGAACGGCGGGGACTTCACCGTAGAAGTTCGGCAGCGTGTAGATCACGCCGAGGAAGAGCACCACCAGGATCAGGAGATTCTTCCAGAGGGGATAGCGGTTCATGTTGGAAAGAGCTGCGTGAAGCGGAGGGAAGCTGGGGGGCTGGAACCCTGTGGGCTCCGGCTCCCGTTCCTTGCTCTGCGGGTTGGTCAGGCGTTCTTGAGCGTGCCCTTGGGCAGCACGGTCGAGATGGCGGGTTTTTGCACCAGGATTTCGGTGTTGGCGGCGATTTCGACGTGGACGTAGTTGTCGCTGACGCTGACGACCTTGCCGGCGATTCCGCCCTGGGTGATCACTTCATCGCCCTTCGCGAGCGCTTCGAGCAGCTTCTTGTGTTCCTTGGCACGCTTCATCTGCGGGCGGATCATCAGGAACCACAGGACGCCGAACATCAGGATGATGGGCAGAAGGCCCATGATGCCCTCGCTCGGCCCCGGGGCCGCGCCTGCGGCGTAGGCATTGGATATCAGCACGGTGTACTCCTGTTGGAAATGGATTCAGTAACAAGTCGGGCAGTATAGCAGTGTGATCGTGACAGCCCGGCTCGCGAGCCCGCCAAGCCGGGTGGTTGTGATCCTGCTCAATCGGTTCCGCGGGCGCGCCGGGCGTGAAAATCGGCGACGAATACCTCGAATGCGTCGGCTTCAATCGCGGCCCGCATCTCGCGCATCAGCTGCTGGTAGTAGTGCAGGTTGTGCACGGTCATCAGACGGGCGCCGAGGATTTCCTTGGCGCGATCGAGGTGGTGCAGGTAGGCGCGCGAGAAGTTGCGGCAGCAGTAACAGGTGCAGGCTTCGTCGAGCGGGCGCGGGTCGTTGCGGTGCTTCGCGTTGCGGATTTTCAGGTTGCCCCACTGGGTGAAGATCCAGCCGTTGCGCGCGTTGCGGGTCGGCATCACGCAGTCGAACATGTCGATGCCGTGGGCGACGCCATAGACGAGGTCCTCGGGCGTGCCCACCCCCATCAGATAGCGCGGCTTGTGGGTCGGCAGGCGCGGCGCGACATAGGAGAGCATCCTCTCCATCTCTTCCTTCGGCTCGCCGACCGAAAGGCCACCGATCGCGTAGCCGTTGAAGCCGATCTCTTCGAGGCCAGCCAGCGACTCATCGCGCAGCTCTTCGTGCATGCCGCCCTGGACGATGCCGAACAGCGCGTTGGGGTTCTCCAGTCGGTCGAACTCGTCGCGCGAACGCCTCGCCCAGCGCTGCGACAGGCGCATCGACTGCGCGGCGGTCGCGTGATCGGCCGGGTAGGGTGTGCATTCGTCGAAGATCATCACGATGTCGGAGTTCAGCGCGCGCTGGATTCGCATCGACTCTTCGGGCGTCAGCAGCAGCTTTGCGCCGTCGATCGGCGAGCTGAACTTGACGCCTTCCTCGGTGATCTTGCGCAGTGCGCCGAGCGAGAAGACCTGGAAGCCGCCCGAGTCGGTCAGGATGGGCTTGTGCCAGTTCATGAAGTCGTGAAGGCCGCCGAAGGTGTTCATCACTTCAACGCCTGGCCTCAGCCACAGGTGAAATGTGTTGCCCAGGCAGATCTGCGCGCCGATCTCGTCGAGTTCGAGCGGGCTCATCGCCTTGACGGTGCCGTAGGTGCCGACCGGCATGAAGACCGGGGTCTCGACGATGCCGTGGTTGAGCTGCAGGCGGCCGCGGCGGGCGGCCCCGGAAGTGGTGACGAGTTCGAATTTCATGATGCTTTTCGCAAAGGTGGTGGGGCGGGGGAAAACCCGAAAGCCTGGTCGCAGATGACGCGGATGAGGGCTGCGGGTTCCCGGGCAGGCGGTGTTCGCGCAGCGGCGAAGCCTTACTTTCTTTCGAGCAGCATCGCGTCTCCGTAGCTGAAGAAGCGGTAGCGCTCGGCGACGGCGTGGGCATAGGCTGCGCGTATCGTCTCGATGCCGGCCAGGGCCGAGACCAGCATCAGCAGCGTCGAGCGGGGCAGGTGGAAGTTCGTGACGAGGCCGTCGGCGACCTGGAAGCGGAAGCCCGGGGTGATGAAGATCCCGGTTTCGGCGCTGCCGGCCTTGAGCTCGCCGCCCTGGGCGGCCGATTCGAGTGCGCGCAACGATGTCGTGCCGACGCAGATCACCCTGCCCCCGGCGGCGCGGGTCGCGGCGATCGCCTCGACGGTGGCCTGTGGGACCGTGTAGCACTCGCGGTGCATCTGATGGTCCTCGATCTTTTCGGCACGGACGGGCTGGAAGGTTCCGGCGCCGACGTGCAGCGTCACGAAGGCGCGGCGGATGCCGCGCTCGGCAAGGCGTGCGAGCACCGCTTCGTCGAAGTGCAGGCCGGCGGTCGGCGCGGCGACCGAGCCGAGTTCGTGAGCATAGACGGTCTGATAGCGCTTCTCGTCCGCTTCTGCCGCGGCGCGGTCGATGTAGGGCGGCAGCGGCAGCGCGCCGTGGCGTTCGATCAGCTCGACGACGGTCTGGCCCTCAGGAAAGCGCAGATGGAAGAACTCGCCGGCCCGACCGAGCACTTCGACGTCGAATGCCTCTTCGAGGCGCAGCCTGGAGCCGGGCTTGGGCGACTTGGAGGCGCGAACCATCGCCAGCGCTTCGCTGTCGCCGATCGGGCGCTCGATCAGTACTTCGACTTCGCCACCGGTTTCCTTGCGGCCGTGGAGCCGGGCGTGCAACACCCGGCTGTCGTTCATGATCAGCAGATCTCCCGGTGTGAGCAGCTCGGGCAGGTCGCGGAAATGGCGATCGTCGAGGGTGTGTTGTTGAACGTGCAACAGTCGGCTGGCGCTGCGCTCGGCAAGTGGCGCCTGGGCGATCAGCTCGGGCGGCAGGTGATAGTCAAACTCGGATACAAAATACGGCATGAGCTTTGCTTGATGGAATGGGGGGTTTCCGGGATAATTAGGACTTCCGCGCCGGGATGGCGGAATCGGTAGACGCAGCGGATTCAAAATCCGCCGGTGGTAACACTGTGAGGGTTCGAGTCCCTCTCCCGGCACCACTTACGACGAGTAATCAGGCCTTTCCCCCCAGTGAATGGGCCTGGTGGCGTCGAAAACTCCTGATTTTATTGGCATTCATGGCTTCAGGCAAATCCAGTGGCCGTCGCCGCAGCACGGTGTTCGCAGTTCTGGCGCTTGCAATGGCGGGCGTCGGGACTCTGCCGGAGACCGCTCATGCGACCGTGCGCGGCCGTATCAACTATGGTGACGGGCTTGCGCTGCCGCCTCAGGCGGTCATCGACATTGAGCTTGCCGACATCTCGCTGACCGATGCTCCGGGCCTCGTGCTCGCGCGCATGCGTCTTTCGGCTGAAGAGGATGGTCCGATTCCGTTCGAATTTTCCGTTCCTTCGGCCAGGATCGACCAGAAGCGCACCTATGCCTTGTCCGCCCGGATTTCCTATGGTGGCAAGACACTCTACGTCAATACGACCCAGCATCGCGTGTTGACCCAGGGCGCTCCGCTCAAGGTCGACCTGCGCGTCGAACGCGTCGCCGCCTGATTCCGTGCTCGCGGCCCAGGCAAGAGCGCTGCTCGCCGCGGCGTATCGGGCCGGTTTGCCCCGTCTGCACGAGATGGGCCTCGGCGAGGCTCGCCACTCCTTCACCAAACTGCTGCTCGGCTATCAGCCGCGATCGCTTGCGCCGGCTGTGACGACCGAGCTGAAGCTGCCGCGTCCGCCCCGCTCGGGCGGAGCCCTCAAGGCGCGGCTCTACCGTCCGCCTGACGCCATCTCTGCTCTTCCGGTCGTGCTCTTCTTTCACGGCGGCGGCTGGACCCTGGGCAGCCTGGACGGCTACGATTCCTTTTGCCGGGCGCTGGCCGAAGCCGGCTCGGCCGCGGTTCTGGCCGTCGACTATCGGCTCGCCCCTGAATACCCTTTCCCGGCCGCGGTCGACGATGCTCTGTTCGCGCTCGACTGGGTGGCCGCCCACGGTGCGGATCTGGCGCTCGATCCGGCGCGGATCGCGGTGGCAGGCGACAGCGCCGGAGGCAATCTCGCCGCGGTCGCGGCGCTGTCCGCCCGTGATGCCGGATGGCCGGCGCTGCGCGCCCAACTGCTGATCTATCCGGTCGCGAGTCAGAATCCCGGGGGCGCTTCGTTCGCGGATTTTGGTGACGGATTCCTGCTCGATGCCGACACTTTAGCGTGGTTTCAGGCCAACTATCTGCCCGCCGGTCAGGATCGCCTGGACTGGCGCGCATCGCCCGCCGACGCGCTCTTCCTCGGCAATCTTCCGTCCACCCGTATCGTGCTGGCCCAGTGCGATCCGCTCCACGACGATGGTCTCGCCTTTGCGCAGGCGCTGCGCGATGCCGGAGTCGATGTCGCGGTCGACGATGTGTCCGACACGATCCACGGCTTCATCACGATGGGCCGGATCTTCCCGCAGGCCGATGCCGTGATCGCGCGCGCCGGCCGCGCGTTGCGCGAAGTTCTCGGCTGAAGACGGCGCGTTCAGCGCGGAAGCCTGGCTCCCTGAGTCCTGCCGTGCCCGGTCGCTTCGTCGTAGCGCCGTCCTTCCTGTTTCGCCTGATCGATCAGCCGCTGGCCGAGCTGATTCGCCGTCTTTTCCAGCTCGGGGCAGCTGCTCATCGACGGCAGTGCAGCGATTCCGGCGTCGATCCGCTGCGCGGCGGAGCGGGCGATCTGTACATGCCCCTGCTCATGGAGGCGCAGCTTGCTGACGTAGTCGGAGAATTCGCGTCTGGCCGGTGATCCTGTCGTGACCAGTTCAGGAAGGGTGATCTCGGCGCTGAGCTGCGTGTTGTTCCGGGTCAGCGTGCAACGCCCGTCGGAGGCGCGATTCCACCGGAAATTCCAGTGGATGTTCCTGGTCGTGTAGCCATGGAAGATTTTTCCGTCTTCGCGGATCGGCGTTGCTCGATCGATTGCCTGCAGCAGCGAGTCCGCTTCGCTCTGCTCGACTCGGTAAGTCCTGGTGCTGACGGTTTCGGTCATTTGCGCCGACGCGGAACGGGCGAGAAGCGGCAAGGCGATGAGGAGGAGGATTTTCGTCGGGTTCATGTCTGTTCGAACCAGTTCAGGCCGTCTCTGAGGCGCACGACTTCGCCGATCACGAGCAGGGCGGGCGGGGTCAGCTTCGCGGTTCGGACTTTTTCGGGCAGATCGGCGAGCGTGCCGAGCAGCGTTTTCTGGTCGGGCAGGCTAGCGTTGCGGATCGCTGCGGCCGGAGTGCTCGCGGCGAGGCCGTGGGCGATCAGCTGAGCGCTGATCACCGGCAGCGCTCCGACGCCCATGTAGATCACGACGGTCTGGTCGGGGCGGGCAAGCGAAGGCCAGTCCAGATCGCAGCTGCCATCGTGAAAGTGGCCGGTCGCAAACACGCAGCTGCGGGCGATCTGCCGGTGGGTCAGCGGGATTCCGGAATAAGCCGCCGCACCGCTCGCGGCGGTGACGCCGGGCGTCACGTCGAAGCGTATCCCGGCCTCGACGAGGGCGAGGATCTCTTCTCCACCGCGTCCGAAGATGAACGGGTCTCCCCCCTTGAGCCGGACGACATCAAGGCCATCGCGCGCGAGGCGGACCAGCCGCGCGTTGATCTCGGCCTGGTCCAGCGTGTGATGGCCGGCCTGCTTGCCGACATAGAGACACTGCGCGTCAGCGCGGGCGAGTTCGAGCACGCCACCGCCGACCAGATGGTCGAACACGATCGCGTCGGCCGATGCGATCAGCCGAGCCGCGCGCAGAGTCAGCAGATCCGTTTCGCCGGGGCCGGCGCCGACCAGATGGACGATTCCCGGGGGCTGTCGCATTTTCAGGGAGATTGAGGCAGGGAAGGGCGAGTGTAGCAGCCGGATCCGGGGCCAGATAGCGGGGCGTTTTCGCTTTGGACGTGATGTGCCTCACGGCGAAAAGCTCGAAAAAGGCGAATGTGGCTGTGCAAATCATTGTTTTTTATTGACTTTTTTGATGTTCTCGGTTTTTGCCTGGTCGTGAGATTTGTCACGAGCAGCCCGGCCAGGCTTCATTATCGTGAAAGCATTCCATTCCTCCTGGTCGTGTTTCGCGCGGTCATCACTCCTTTCAGGAGGGGCTAAATGCTGAGAATCTTCAATCACTACGTACCCGCCAATGCGCTGGCCCAGTTCTTCCTCGACGGAGTGCTGGTGTTCCTGGGCATCCTGGGGGCGGCGAGCTTCAGGTTCCATGCGGGACTGGGCCTGCTTGGCCAGGTTGCGCCTTCGGCTCTGGTCTTCGCTCTGGTCATGGTGTCCTTCAACGGGATATTGGGTCTTTATAGCGGAGGGCCCACCGGCAGTCTGTATCACACGCTCTTCCGGGTTCTGCTGTCACTTCTCGCGAGCGTGCCCATCGCTTATGGTGTGTTCCGTCTTCTGCCCTGGGGCGGGCTGGAACAGAGGGGGGGGGAGGTGACGGCGATCCTGCTGCTCGGGATCGTTCTGATCCTGCGCAGTTTCGCGGTCGGAGCTGCGGGGGAGCCGCTGTGGCGCAAGCGGGCGCTCGTGATCGGTACGGGCAGCGAAGCGCTGACGATAGAGAAGAGCATCAAGAACTTGCGGGCCGCTGCGATCGAGGTGGTCGGTTTCTATCAGGCCGCGAACAACGATGAAGTCATGGTCGGAATCTCGCGCATTCTTCCCGGTGCTACGCCGCTGCTCGATGTCGTCCGCGAGCACCGCATCAACCAGATCATCGTCGCGGTGCGTGAGCGGCGCGGCGGCTCGATGTCGCTTAAGCAGCTGCTCGACTGCAAGCTCGCCGGAGTCAAGGTTCTCGACCTGTCCTCGTTCTATGAGCGGGTACGCGGTCAGATCCGCCTCGATGCGCTCAAAGCGAGCTGGCTGATCTACGGTGAAGGTT
This sequence comes from Niveibacterium terrae, assembly GCF_048213115.1. GTDB lineage: Bacteria > Pseudomonadota > Gammaproteobacteria > Burkholderiales > Rhodocyclaceae > Niveibacterium > Niveibacterium terrae. Next base: position 1,377,536 of record NZ_CP172404.1, read on the forward strand.
TCCGTCAGGGCTGGCTGCGCTCGTTGATCAAGCGCGCTTTCGATCTCGGTGCGGCGCTGCTGCTGTTTGCGCTGCTCTGGCCCGTGATGCTGCTGGCCGCGATCGCGATCGGAATCGAGACGGGTTTTCCCATCCTCTATTCGCAAGAGCGGGTCGGTCAGGGGGGCCGGGTTTTCCGTGTCTTCAAGTTCCGCAGCATGCGTCTGGATGCGGAAAAGGACGGCCCGCGCTGGGCGGCGAAACAGGATGACCGGATCACCCGGGTCGGGCTTTTCATCCGCAGAACGCGAATCGATGAGCTGCCCCAGCTCTTCAACGTCTTGCGCGGGGACATGAGTATGGTCGGCCCCCGGCCCGAACGCCCGTATTTTGTCGACCAGCTTGCGCGCGAGATTCCGTATTTCGCGGTCCGCCACTGCGTCAAGCCCGGTCTGACCGGCTGGGCCCAGGTTCGTTATCAGTACGGAGCCTCGAAGGACGACGCGGTTCAGAAACTGCAGTACGACCTCTACTACGTCAAGAATCACACGCTCTTTCTCGACACTCTGATTCTCGCTGAAACGGTTCGCGTCGTGTTGACCGGCGAAGGCGCGCACTGAAGCGGGCCGCGGATCTCGACGATGAATGCACTGACTTCGGAGTGGGCTGCCTGGTGCTACGGACTGGGTTTGACGGTCTTTCTGCTCTTCGGCCTTCACCTCTGGTTTGGTTGGCGGGGGACGCGACGGGGAGGCTGGCTGCTCTGCGCGGTCGCCGCGAGTGCACTGTGGTGTGCGCTCTCCGGCCTCTTCGCCTTCCATCCGCTGTGGCAGCTATGGGTGCTGGCGAGCCTCGCCGATGCAGCGCGGATCGGCTTCTGGATCGTGTTCTGCATGGCCTTGCTGAGTCCGGAGGGGGGCGCCGTCGCGTCTTCGGTCGCGAGGATTCGCACATTGGTGCTCGCCTCGGTTGCCGCCAGGGCGGCGATAGACCTTTCGATCCTGCTGGGTCTGGGAGGCTGGCAAGGATCAGGCCTCGCATCCATCGCGAGCGCTCTGGCCTGCGCGGTGACCGGTCTGGTCGCCGTCGAACAGCTCTACCGCAATTTCCCGGTCGAGTCGCGTTGGGGGATCAAGCCCTTGTGCCTGGGGCTGGCGGCCAGTTTCTTCTTCGATATCTACGTCCTGGCCGACGCTTTTCTGTTCCGCCGCGTCGATCTCGCGCTGTGGGCGCTGCGCGCGGTTCCCGCCGCGCTGACGATGCCTCTGGTTGCGGTATCGGCGACGCGCAGTCGCGACTGGGATTTCCGGATTTCGCTGTCGCGGGAAGTGGCTTTTCATACGACGGCTCTGGCTCTGGTCGGCGGCTTCCTGCTGGTCGTCTCGGGCGTTGGCTACTGGGTTCGCTATTTTGGTGGCGAGTGGGGGCGCAGCCTGCAGACCCTGCTCTTCTTCGTCAGCCTGGTCGTGACCGTGATCGCGCTGTTCTCCGGTTCGCTGCGTGCCCACCTCAAGGTCTGGCTGTCCAAGCATTTCTTCCGTTACCGCTACGACTATCGGTCTGAGTGGTTGAAGGTGACGAATGCGCTGGTGGCGAGCGAAGGCGGTCCGGATTTCCTGATCAGGATCGTGCGCACGCTCGCCGATCTGGTCGAGAGCCCGGGCGGCGTGCTGTGGCTCAAGAACCGAAGCGGAGCCTTTATCCCGGAGGGGCGGATGAATGTCCATCCGCTTTCGGCTGAAGAGGCGGGCGATGGCCCGTTGGCGCTCTTTCTGCGCACGAGCGGCTGGATCATCGATCTGGAACAGGTGAGGAGTCATCCTTCGAGCTACGAAGGTTTCGTGCCGCCGGAATGGGTGTCCGAGCTTCCCGATGCCTGGTTGATCGTGCCGCTATTCGTTGGCGAGGAACTCGAAGGTTTCGTCGTGCTGCTGACGGCACGAACCCGAATCGATGTCGACTGGGAAGTGCTCGATCTTCTGAAGCTCGCGGGTCGGCAGGCGGCGGTTCAGCTCGAGCGGATGCGCGCAACAGAGGCCTTGCTCGAAGCGCAGAAGTTCGACTCCTTCAACCGGATGTCGGCCTTCGTTGTCCACGATCTGAAGAATCTCGTCGCCCAGCTGCAGCTGATGCTCAGGAATGCCGATCGACACGTCGGCAATCCCGAGTTCCAGCAGGACATGCTCGAGACGGTCAGGCACGTTCAGCAGAGGATGCAGGATCTGATGGGGCAGCTGCAGGAAAAGCGTCCGATCGATCCGCGGCGGCCGGTCGACCTGTTCGATGTGCTGCGCCGGATAGCCGAAGCCAAGCGTCAGCAAAAACCCGAGATCAAGGTCTCCGGTGAGCCCGGCCTGCTGACGATGGCCCACCCGGAGCGGGTCGAACGCGTCGTTGGCCACATTGTGCAAAATGCACTCGACGCCACCGATGACGAGGGTATCGTCAGTGCCGAGGTCTACGCGGATGGCGCCTGGGTTTGCACCGAAGTGCGTGACACCGGTGCGGGCATGTCGGCCCAGTTCATCCGCGAGCGCTTGTTCAAGCCTTTTCAGACGACCAAGAAAGCAGGAATGGGAATCGGCGCCTACGAAGCCTTGCAGTACATCAGTGAGCTGGGCGGGAAGATCGACGTCGAGAGCGAGCCCGGCCAGGGTACCCGGATGATCGTTCGCCTGCCCGTGCTCGGTGCGGACCTTGCCAGTGCGGCGGCGTGAGACATGAACGACAAGAAAAGAAGCCTGCTGATCATCGAGGACGACCCTGCGCTGCAAAAGCAGATGAAATGGGCTTTCGACCAGTATGAGGTCGTGACGGCCGAGGACAGGGAGTCGGCTCTGACCCAGCTGCGCCGCTTCGAGCCTGCGGTCGTGACGATGGATCTGGGGCTCCCGCCTTTCCCCGACGACACCACAGAAGGCTTCAGGCTGCTCTCCGAGCTGCTTACGCTGGTGCCCGACACCCGGGTCATCGTGCTGACCGGACAGCACGACCGCGAGAACGCGGTGCGTGCGGTGGCGGCCGGGGCCTACGATTTCTTTGCGAAGCCCTTCGAACCGGAACTGCTGCTGCTGACAATCGATCGGGCCTTCCGGATGTTCGACCTGCAGCTGGAGAACCGGCGCCTGCAGATGAACAACGCGGCGGGGCCGCTCGGTGCGGTATTGACACGCGATCCGGGCATGCAGAGGCTTTTGCGCACGATCGAGAAAGTCGCTTCTGCCAATGTCAGCGTGATGCTGCTCGGCGAGAGCGGGACCGGCAAGGAAGTGCTGGCGCGAGGGGTGCATGAAGCGTCCTGCCGCAAGAACGAGCGCTTCGTTGCGATCAACTGCGCGGCGATTCCCGAGAATCTGCTCGAGAGCGAACTCTTCGGTCACGAGAAAGGTGCGTTCACCGGTGCGGTCAAGCAGACCCAGGGCAAGTTCGAACTCGCGCACAAAGGCACGCTCTTTCTCGATGAGATCGGCGATCTGCCGACTTCGCTGCAGGCCAAGCTCCTGCGCTTCCTGCAGGAGAGGGTCGTCGAGCGCATCGGTGGTCGTGACGAGATTCCGGTCGATGTCCGCGTCGTCTGCGCGACCCACCAGAATCTTAAGTCCCAGATTGCGCTGGGACGCTTTCGCGAGGATCTCTACTACCGGTTGGCCGAGATCGTGATCGAGATTCCTCCGCTGAGAAGCCGCAACGGCGATGCGAGCCTGCTCGCCCACGCTTTCGTGCAGCGTTTTGCGGCCGAGAACAAGCGCGGCTCGATGAACCTCGCCGAAGACGCGGTCGCAGCGATCGAAGCCCACAGCTGGCCAGGAAACGTCCGCGAGCTCGAGAACTGTGTCAAACGCGCGGTGATCATGGCCGAAGGAGGGCGGATCTGCGCCGATGACCTCGGTCTTTCGGCTCCGGATGAGGATCTTGCACGGCTCAACCTGCGCCAGATCCGCGATGAGGCCGAGCACAAGGCCATTGTGCGGGTGCTCTCACGCGTCAATGGCAACATCGCCCGGGCTGCCGAAATCCTCGGCATCAGCCGGCCCACGCTCTATGACCTGATGAACCGTTTTGGTCTGAAACGGGAAACCATTTAACTCAGGATTGACCATGCCCGGATTCCGTTCGAAGAAGCTGATTGCTGCCCTGACCCTGGGTCTGCTGCTTGCCGCTTGTGGCGACAGCCCCGAGAAGATGATGAGTTCGGCGCGCGACTATCTCGCCAAGGGGGATGTCAATGCGGCGACGATACAGCTGAAGAACGCACTGCAGAAGAAGCCGGATCTTGCCGAGGCGCGTTTGCTGTTCGGTCAGATCCTGCTCGACAGCGGGGACATGATTGGCGCAGAAAAGGAGTTGCGCAAGGCGCTCGATGCCGGTCAGCCCAAAGAACTCGTGATTCCTCTGCTGAGTCGCTCCCTGCTGAGCCAGGGCAAGTCCAAGGAATGGCTCACCGAACTGGATGCGATCACGGCAAACACTTCGGCGCTCAAGGTGGCGGTCGCTGTTGCGCGCTCCGACGCCTGGCTCGTCGACCAGCAGATCGAAAAGGCCGAGAGCGCCGCGAAGGAGGCTCTGGGCGTGGATCCGGGCAGCGTCGGCGCGAAGCTGACGCTGTCCAGGATCGCGGCGGTCCGCAAGGATTTCGCCTGTGCGTTGAGCCAGGTCGATGCGATCCTGGCCAAAAACCCGCTGGAATATGACGCGCTGAATCTGCGGGCGGATCTCTTTCAGGTCGACGGCAAGGTGGACAAGGCTCTCGCTGACATCAGCACCCAGATCCGCCTGAAGCCGCGCGACATCAAGCCGCGTCTGCACAAGGTGCAGATCCTGATCTCCCTCTCCCGTCTCGATGAGGCGGATGCCGAGCTGGTTCTTGCGCACAAGGCGATGCCGAGTAACCTCCAGGTACGCCTCGTCGAAGCGATGCTTGCGCTCAAGCGCGGCCGCAACGAAGCCGCCCGCGATGCCGCACGGCAAGTGCTGAAGGCGAATTCCGAATTCGTGCCGGCCCTGATCGTCGAGGGGACGGCGCTCTTCCGGCTCAAGGACTATGCGGCCGCCCAGACCCAGCTCGAACACGCGCTGGCCAGGGCTCCTCGCGCCGCAGAAGCGCGGCGGATTCTGGCGCGCTGTCATCTGGCCGTGCGCGATCCGGCGCGCGCTCTCGAAGTGATCCAGCCTCTGCTCGATCCGGACAAGCCCGATCCTCAGTCCTTTCTGATCGCCGGGCAGGCGGCGCTGCAGACCGGGGACTTCCCGCATTCCCAACAGTATTTCGCGAAAGCGAGTGCGAGCAACCCCAAGGATCCTGCAGCCAAGACCCGGATGGGCGTTGTTCGGCTTCTCGAAGGTGACTTGAGCGCCGGGATCCGCGACCTGGAAAGTGCCGCAGCGCTGTCCCCGGACGCGAATGAAGCCCTGATCGCACTGGCGATGACTCATCTGCACGAAGGCAATCTCGCCAAGGCGCGGGCGACGGCAGATGAGCTGATCCGCCGCGCGCCGAAGAGGGGGGTTTCGTTCAACGTACTCGGGGCCGTGCTGGTCCAGAGCAAGGATATGCAGGGGGCGCGTCAGGCCTTTGAAAAGGCGCTGCAGGTCGAACCCGGATTCGTGCCCGCCGCGGCGAATCTCGCGCGCCTGGATCTCGATCAGGGCAAACCGGATCAGGCCAAGGCGCGCTTCCAGGCCATCCTGGACAAGGATGGCAAGAACACCGGGGCCGCGCTGGGGCTGGCCCGCCTTCTGATCCAGACTCATGCGAAACCCGAGGCGGTCAGGAAAGTGCTCGAGCGCGCGATCGCTGCCAATGCGATGGCCGTCGAGCCACGGATGGCGCTGGTCGAGCTGCTCTTGCGCACGGGCGACAAAAAAGCGGCTCAGGCCGCGGGCAATGATCTTGCTGCGGCTTTCCCGAGGAATGCGCCAGCTCTGTCGCTTGCCGCCGCCGCCCAGCTTCAGGCGGGGGACACCCAGCAGGGAATTTCCTTGCTGCAGAAAGTCGTTCAGCTGCAACCGAAGTCGGCGAAAGCGCTGATCATGCTCGCCGACGGCCAGTACAGCACCCGCGATACGGCGGGGGCTGAGGCGAGCCTCAGGCGGGCGCTGCAGCTGCAACCCGACTCGAATGAGGCGAACCGCCGGATGTTCGCGCTGAAGATTGACCAGAAGAAGATAGATGACGCGGTCGCTCTCGCCCGCGATCTGCAGAAGGCCAAGCCCAAAGACTCCCAGGGCTTCTTCCTCGAAGGCGAGGCGCGCTCGGTCGCGAAGGACTGGAACGCGTCCGCGGTGGCCTATGCGCGGGCGCTGGAGCTGACGAAGGACGGGCTGCTCGCCGCCAAGCTCCACAATGCGCTGCTTCTGGCGGGCAAGGCGAGCGAAGCGAACCGGTTGCGCAGCGACTGGATCCGCACTCAGCCCAAGGACCTTGCCTTCCCGGCCTATCTTGCCGAGAGGGCTCTTGCGGCCCGTGAATACCAGGAAGCGGCGCGGATCTACAAGGGACTGATCGAGATCGAGCCCAAGAATGCGTTGATTCTCAACAATCTTGCCTGGGTTGCCGGGCAGCTCAAAGACCCGAAAGCGATATCCTATGTGGACCGGGCGCTCGCGCTGGTGCCGGACGCGCCCGCCGCGCTCGACACGAAAGCGGGGCTGCTCGACGCCGGCGGACAGGTCGCTCCGGCTCAGGAACTTTGGCGCCGCGCAGTCGGCCTGGCGCCGAAAAACGGAGAGATCCGCCTGAACCTGGCGCGTTCTCTGATCAAGACCGGCAACAAGAGCGGGGCGCGCAGCGAGCTCGATCAGCTGGTGCGCGGCGCAGGACAGAATTCCCCGGTGCGTCAGGAAGCAGAAAAACTGCTCAAGACGCTCTGAGAGATCGATTGAAACTTTGAAAAGAGTATCTGGAACATGACCACTATTGCAGTCATCGGCCTGGGCTATGTGGGCCTTCCCCTCGCTGTCGCCTTCGGCAAACAGGGAAGGACACTGGGTTTCGACATGTCGGAGAAGAAAGTTGCAGCTTACCGCCAGTTCTTCGACCCCACAGGGGAAGTCTCCAGCGAGGATCTGCGCGCGGCGACTCATCTCTCCTGTCACACGGATCCGGCCGTGATCCGTGAAGCCGACTTCATCATTGTCGCGGTGCCGACTCCTGTCGATGAAGCGCATCAGCCGGACTTCACGCCGCTCGTCAAGTCGTCCGAGTCGGTCGGCAAGTACATCAAGCCCGGCGCGACCGTGGTCTATGAATCGACGGTCTATCCGGGGGCGACCGAAGAAGTCTGCATCCCGATCATCGAGCGCGTATCGGGCCTCAAGTGGAAGAAGGACTTCTTCGTCGGCTATTCGCCCGAGCGCATCAATCCGGGCGACAAGGAGAGGACGCTGACCAAGATCACCAAGGTGGTCTCGGGCGATACGCCGGAAACGCTGGAGCGCGTCGCCAGCGTCTACGGTTCGGTAATCACCGCCGGAGTGCACCGCGCGAGCAGCATCAAGGTCGCTGAAGCCGCGAAAGTGATCGAGAACACGCAGCGCGACCTCAATATCGCGCTGATGAACGAGCTCTCGGTGATCTTCCACAAAATCGGCATCGACACGCTGGATGTGCTCAAGGCGGCCGGAACGAAGTGGAATTTCCTGCCTTTCCGTCCGGGTCTGGTCGGTGGCCACTGCATCGGCGTTGATCCATACTATCTGACCCACAAGGCCGACATGATCGGCTATCACCCGCAGGTGATCCTGGCCGGGCGTCGGATCAACGACAGCATGGGCAAGTACATCGCCGAGCAGACCGTCAAGCAGCTGATCGCGACCGAGCATCCGGTCAAGGGCGCGAAAGTGCTGGTGCTGGGCATGACTTTCAAGGAGAACTGCCCGGATCTTCGCAACAGCCGGGTCATCGATGTGATCCACGAGCTGGCGAGCTTCGGCATCGAAGTCGTGATCCACGATCCGCTCGCCGACAACGACGAATGCCGGCACGAATACGGAGTCGAGCTGACTCCGTGGGAAAAGCTCCCAAAGGCGGCCGCGATCGTCGCCTGCGTTGCGCACCAGCAGTACGCGGACATGGGGCTGCCGATCCTGCTCGAAAAACTCGAACCCAATGGCGTCTTCGTCGATGTCAAGAGCTTCTACGACCCCGAAGCGGTCGCCGCCGCCGGCGCGCGCTTCTGGAGGCTGTAAGGCCTTGCGATGAAGCGGCTCGCCGCACTGCTGGCCCTCGTCCTCGCGCCGCCGACTTTCGCCGGCTCCGCGCTGGATGTGGCCGAGGGCGAGCTCGCCGGGCAGTTGCTCGCAACGGCCGTTCAGTACGAGCGCGGCGACGGTCTGACCCAGGACGTCTCGCGCGCCGCCGAGTTCTACTGTGATGCCGCCCGTTACGGCAGCGCCGAAGCCTTTTTCGCGCTGGGCTGGATGTACGGCAACGGGCAGGGCGTTGCGCGCAGCGAGGAGATCGCCGCGACCTTGATCGGCCGCGCGGCCCATATGGGCTTCGCACCGGCCGTCAATGCCCAGCGCTTCTTTGGTCCTTCGGCCGGGGTCCTGCCGCCCTGCCTGATGCCGCGCCCACCGGTCGCGAACGCTTCCTCCGCGCCTGCCGCGCGGCAGGCGATCGCCGACGATGCGGATCTGGATCAGATCCTTGCGAGCCTGGCGCCGAACAAGCGGCGGGTTGCTCAGCTGATCCGGCTGCTCTCACCCCAGTACGCGATCGATCCGCGCCTTGCGCTGGCGGTGGCGGCGGCGGAGTCGAACTTCGAATCGCTGGCGAGGAGCCCGCGCAACGCCTTCGGCGTGATGCAGCTGATCCCCGGGACGGCCCAGCGTTTCAAGGTCGTCAATCTCTACGATCCGACGCAGAACATTCGCGGTGGGCTCGCCTATCTGCGCTGGCTGCTTTCGTATTACCGGGGAGACGTGCTGCTCGCGCTCGCCGCCTACAACGCGGGCGAGGGAGCGGTCGACCGCTGCCACGGAATCCCGCCCTACCGGGAGACCATCGACTATGTCAAACGGATCTACGGGATGTTCCGCAAGCCTTCTCACCCCTTTGATGAGCATCTGGTCTCGCCTTCTCCGGCGATCGCTTTCCGCTGAAGCGCTGCTGATCCTGGCCTGGCTGTGGCCGGGGGCCGCGCATGCGGATCTGACTGAGACGATCCGTCAGGTCAAACCCTCTATCGTTGCGGTCGGCACTTTCCAGCGCGCCCGCTCGCCTCAGTTCCATCTGCTCGGGACCGGATTTGTCGTCGGCGACGGCTCGCTGATCGCGACCAATTCCCACGTCGTGCCGACGACTCTGGACGAGGAGCACTTCGAGGAGCTGATCGTGATCAGCATGCCCTCGCCGGGAACCCAGCAGGCCTTCAAGGTCGCGAAGGTCGGTAGCGACCCTACCCACGACCTGGCCTTGCTCAAGCTCACGGGCGCCCGGCTCGCGCCGCTTACGCTGGGTGACGGGGGGCAGGGCAGGGAAGGGCAGTCGATCGCCTTTACCGGCTATCCGATCATCGGCATTCTGGGCCCGAATCCGGCCACGCACAGGGGCATCGTTGCAGCGATCACGCCTATCGTGCTGCCCCAGCAGGGCAGCGCCCAGCTCAATGCGCAGGCCGTGCGACGAGCCAGGGAAGGCGCTTTCAACGTCTTACAGCTCGACGCGACGGCCTATCCGGGCAACAGCGGCAGCCCGGTCTTCGACCCGGACAGCGGGGTAGTGCTGGCGATCGTCAACATGGTCTTCGTCAAGGGCAGCCGCGAGAGCGCGCTCTCCCAGCCTTCGGGCATCACCTATGCGATCCCGATCCAGTACCTGAAGAGTTTGCTCGCCACCGTGGGCCGTTGATCGGGTTCAATTCGTCAGCGTGCGGGCGCCGTCAAAGCGGGACGCGAAATAGGCGCTGTCGAGTTTTTCTATCCTGACCCGACCTTTCGCGGACGGGGCGTGGATGAAACGCCCGTCTCCGATGTAGAGCCCCATGTGTGAGTAGGGGCGGTTCATCGTGTTGAAAAACACCAGATCGCCCGGGCGCAGTGCGCCGCGCGGGATCGGCCGCGTCACGCCGGCGATCTGTGCGGCATTGTGCGGCAGGCGCAGGCCGGAAACGCTCTGAACGACGTGGCTGACCATGCCGCTGCAGTCAAGGCCGGCTTCCGGATTGCTGCCACCAAAGCGGTAACCGGTATCGACGAGGCCCAGCGCATAGACGACGATGTCGCTGGTCTGATTCGGGTCGGCGAGGTGGAGGTAGCTGCGTGCCGCGCGGTCACGCCCGGTGGGCGCGACGGAGCAGGCGCCGAGTAGAACGAGTGCGAAAGCCAGAGCGAGCGCGCGCAGGCACTCAGCTTTCGAGCCAGAAGGTGACTGGGCCATGGTTGGTCAGACTGATGTTCATTTCGGCGCCGAAACGCCCGGTTTCGACCCGTCCGTGGCGACGGCGGGCCTCAGCGACGAGCGCGTCAAAGAGCTCGCGGGCCTGATCCGGCGCCGCGGCGGCCGTGAAGCTTGCACGCGTTCCGCTGCGGGTGTCGGCGGCCAGCGTAAACTGCGGGACGAGCAGCAGGCCGCCTCCGGTGTCGGCGAGCGAGCGGTTCATCTTCCCGGCCTCATCGGTGAAGACTCGGTATCCGAGCAGCCGTTCGGTGAGCCGCCCGACGTCGCGCGCGCTGTCCCCGGGGCGCACGCCGATCAAGGCGAGCAGGCCGGAATCGATTTCGCCGATTGTCTCGCCTGCGACGACGACACTCGCCGAGAGCACTCGCTGGATCAGCGCGATCACGGCAGCAGCTCGACCGTTCCGCTGACCGAAACCGTCAGAAGGCTCTCTCCGGCTTCAACCGGTGCCGCGGCGCCGGCCGAACTCGCCAGCGCGGCCCTGAAGACCGGTTGAGGGCGCTCCGCCGACTGGGTGTTGATCGTGATCTTGCGGATACGGTAGTGCTGACCCAGAGCCTGGGCGGCGAGTTCAGCGCGGGCTTTGAAGGCCGCGATCGCTTCGCCTATGGCCTGGTCCTCGGTCTTCTTGCGCGTCTGCTGTGATGCCGTCGTGTCGATCCGGGCGAGGCCCAGGCCGGAGTCCTGCAGTTTTGTGATCAGTTCGGAAAGCGCCTGGGCGTCGCGCGATTCGAGCGCGAACTCGCTGACCATCCTCCAGCTCTCGATCCGGTTGCCATCGCGCCCACGGACTGGAGTCGTCCTCGTGGCGCTGCTGCGCAGCTTGACCGCCGGGGCGCTCCTGATCGTCGCGAGGGCCGCAGTGCTCGCCGTGTTCAGCTTGCGGGCGAGGGGGGCGAGCCGGCTGTCCGTTGCTTCGGCAAACAGCGTTGCAGCGAACAGGTCGTTGGGGGCGCTGCCCTGGGCTTCGACCGAGAGCTCCAGGGTCGGCGCTTCGGAGGAGGGCTGGGCGGGGGCGGCCAGCGCGGCCAGGGGCAACAGACCGGCGAGCGCGAACGTCGTCGCGGCTTTCATCGGGAAGGTCAGGCGCATCAGATAAGCCTCTTCGCAAGTGCAGTTGCGAACAGTGTAGCAGCGAGGCTTCGCTAGATCAGCCTATCCGGCGAAGCCCTTCATTGAAGCGATCCTTGTTCACCAGATAGGACTTCGCATTGTTTTCGAGGTGGGCGATCTCGGCATCGGTCAGCTCGCGGATGATCCGCCCCGGCGTGCCGACGACCAGCGAGCGGTCGGGAATGACTTTGCCTTCCGGGATCAGCGTGTTCGCGCCGATCAGGCAGTGCTTGCCGATTACAGCCCGGTTCAGCACGACCGCGTTGATGCCGATCAGCGAGCCGTCGCCGACCGTGCAGCCGTGCAGCATGACCATATGGCCGATCGTGACTCCGGCTCCGACCGTCAGTGGAACGCCTTCGTCGGTGTGCAGGATCGCCCCGTCCTGAATGTTCGTACCTTCGCCTATCGTGATCGGATCGTTGTCGCCGCGCAGCGTCGCGCCGAACCACACGTTCACGTTGTCGCCCAGGCTGACGGTTCCGACCACCATCGCGTTCTCGGCGACCCAGCAGCCCTTGCCGATTTGCGGTTCGCGATCCTTGAGCGCGTAAATACCCATATGTTATCCATTGATTTACTTGCGAAAGCGGCTTCGCAAGGGGCGCCATGGTAGGCGGGAGAGCGTCTCGGTGCAAGCCAGGGCGGGGAGAATGGCCGGGAGATGTATCTTGCGGGAAAATCCGGCTCAGGGCACAGTCACCATTCTGTTCCGAGGAGAGAAGCATGCAATTTCGTGTCGGCCCTCTGGTCCTGATCGTGGTCGGAGTCCTTTTTCTGCTCAGCAATTTCGGCTTGCTGCACCTGCGCGAGCTCTTCCATCAGATGGGAACCTGGTGGCCGGTGATCCTGATCGCGATCGGCGTCGCGGGTCTGATCGGGGGAAAGAAGCGCTGACATATCGAATCGATGATGGCCGTAATTGACCTGAAAGGGTAGGAGAGGGCTCGCTATCGGCTATCCTTGGCGGGTTTTGATTTTCTTTCCGGAGTTCCCATGCCTGTCATCGAGGTCCGTCATCCGCTGGTCAAACACAAAATTGGCCTGATGCGGGAAGCTGATATCAGCACCAAAAAGTTCCGCGAACTGACCGCGGAACTTGCCCGCCTTCTGGCCTACGAGGCCGCCAAGGATTTCGAACTCGAAAAAGTGACGATCCAGGGCTGGGCCGGCCCGGTCGAAATCGACCAGATCAAGGGCAAGAAAGTGACCGTCGTGCCAATCCTGCGCGCCGGCATCGGCATGCTTGACGGCGTGCTGGACATGATCCCGTCGGCCAAGGTCTCGGTGGTCGGGATCTCGCGCAACGAAGAAACCCTGATGCCCGAACCCTATTTCGAGCGTTTCGTCGGCGATCTCGGCTCCCGCGTCGCGTGGATCATCGATCCGATGCTGGCGACCGGCGGCTCGCTGCTGGCGACTGTGGACATGCTCCGCCGCAATGGCTGCCAGCACGTCTGCGCGCTGACCCTGGTGTCGGCGCCCGAAGGCATCCGCGCGGTCGAGAAGGCCTATCCGGATCTCGTCGTCTATACGGCGGCGATCGACAGCCACCTCAATGAACACGGCTACATCATCCCCGGCCTCGGCGATGCCGGAGACAAGATCTTCGGCACCAAGCTGGCCTGATTCTTTTTTCCGACAGGCCGGCCACCTACCCGGTGAGCCGGCTCCTCGTTTCCTGACCCTGGAAAGGCCTTCATGACCGCCACCCCCGAACCCGTCTGGCGCACCGCGCTCTCCGGTGCCCAGATCCTCTTTGTCGCGTTCGGCGCCACCGTGCTGGTGCCGCTGCTGACCGGACTCAATCCCAGCCTCGCACTGCTCGGTGCCGGCATCGGCACGCTGATCTTCCAGCTGTGCACGAAGCGCCAGGTGCCGATCTATCTGGGTTCGAGCTTCGCCTTCATTGCCCCGGTCGTCTATTCGGTCCAGCACTGGGGCATGCCGGCGACGCTCGGTGCGCTCGCTTCGGCGAGCCTGCTCTACTTCGTCGCGTCGGCGCTCGTGAAGTGGCGCGGCGTTGGCCTGATCCACCGGCTGCTGCCGCCGGTCGTGATCGGCCCCGTCGTCATGGTGATCGGCCTGGGCCTCGCCCAGGTCGCCGTCAGCATGGCCAGCGGCAAGGCCGGCGATACCCAGGCCGTGCCCTACCAGACCGCGATCGCGGTGGCCGGCATCTCGCTGCTCGCGACGATGCTGACCGCGATCTGGGCCCGCCGCTTGCTCAAGCTCGTGCCGATCCTGGTCGGCGTCGCGGTCGGCTATGTCGCCTCGGTGATGTTCGGCATCGTCGATTTCGGCAAGGTGATGGCCGCTCCGTGGTTCGCGCTTCCCCAGTTCGGCCATCCCGAGTTCAACCTGTCCGCGATCCTGTTCATGATCCCGGTCGCGATCGCACCGATCGTCGAGCACGTCGGCGGCATCCTCGCGATCGGTTCGGTCGTCGGCAAGGACTTCACCGACAAGCCCGGTCTGCACCGCACCCTGCTCGGCGACGGCCTCGCAGTTGCCGCGGCCGGCTGCTTCGGCGGCCCTCCCGTCACGACCTACGGTGAAGTGACCGGTGCCGTGATGCTGACCCGCAACTACAACCCGGCCGTGATGACCTGGGCGGCCTGCTTCGCGATCCTGATGGCTTTCGTCGGCAAGTTCGGCGCGCTGCTCAGCTCGATCCCGCTGCCGGTCATGGGCGGCATCATGGTCCTGCTCTTCGGTTCGATCGCCGGCATCGGCCTGAAGACCATTCTCGATGCGAAGGTCGACCTGATGAACCCGCGTAACCTGTGCATCGTGTCGGTGACGCTGGTGACCGGCATCGGCGGCCTCGGCGTCACGATCGGTAGTTTCAGCCTGCAGGGCATCAGCCTGTGCGGCGTGCTCGCCGTGCTGCTGAACCAGGCCCTGCCTCAGCCGCGCGAAACGCACGCCTGAGAGCTGATGCACTGACCCAAGGACGGGGCGCCCGCGGGCGCCCCTTCGCATTCCCGACAAACTGTTTTGCTCTCCCACGGAGAAAACCATGATCCTCGGCACTCCGCTCAGCCCTTCCGCGACCCGCGTCCTGATGCTCGGCTCCGGCGAACTGGGCAAGGAAGTCATCATCGCCCTGCAACGCTTCGGCTGCGAAGTGATCGCCGTCGACCGCTATCCGGACGCGCCCGGCCACCAGGTCGCCCATCGCGCCTACACGATAGACATGACCGATGCTGCCGCGGTGCGCGCGCTCGTCGAAAAGGAGAAGCCCGCGCTGATCGTGCCCGAGATCGAGGCGATCGCGACCGACGAGCTCGCCCGGATCGAGGCCGAGGGCCTCGCCGAAGTCGTGCCGAACGCGCGCGCGGTGCAGCTGACGATGAACCGCGAGGGCATCCGTCGCCTTGCTGCCGAGGAGTTGGGCCTGCCGACTTCGCCCTATGCTTTTGCCGGAACTCTGGACGAGATGCGCGCCGCGGTCGCAAAGATCGGTACGCCCTGCGTGATCAAACCGGTGATGTCCTCGTCGGGCAAGGGCCAGTCGGTCGTGCGCAGCGCCGCGGATGTCGACGCGGCCTGGGAGTACGCGGCGACCGGCGGGCGGGTCAAGCAGGGGCGGGTCATCGTCGAAGGCTTTGTCGATTTCGACTATGAGATCACGCTTTTGACCGTGCGCGCGACGGGCGCATCCGGTGCGATCGAGACTTCGTTCTGCGAACCGGTCGGCCACCGCCAGGTCGATGGAGATTATGTCGAAAGCTGGCAGCCGATGGCGATGAGCGATCTCGCGCGCGAGCGCTCGCGCGAGATCGCCGACAAGGTGACTGGGGCTCTGGGCGGGCGGGGTCTCTTTGGCGTCGAACTCTTCGTCAAGGGCGATCAGGTCTGGTTCTCGGAAGTGAGCCCGCGCCCGCACGACACCGGGATGGTGACGATGGTCTCTCAGCGCCTCTCGGAATTCGAGCTGCACGCCCGCGCGATCCTCGGTCTGCCGGTCGACGCAGCTCTGGCGCGACCCGGCGCGAGCGCGGTGATCTACGGCGGCGTCGATGCGAAGGCAATCGTCTATGAGGGAGTCGCCGAAGCGCTGTTGCTTCCCGAGAGTGATGTCCGAATCTTTGGCAAGCCGGAGTCCTTCGTCAAGCGCCGGATGGGCGTCGCGATCGCGACAGCTGATGACGTCGAGACGGCTCGGGAGCGGGCGAAGAGCGCGGCTTCGCGCGTGCATCCGCGCCGCAGCTGACGCGAACGCAAACCCGGGCTCAGACGCCCGGGTCTTTTTTGAGCTCGGTGGGTTTGCTGCCGTCCAGCCCCGTCCAGCTCAGCCAGGCCTTGCGCGAGAGGTGCGCGAGCAGCCGCAGAGGCGGCATCCTGAGCCAGTGCCCGCGCAGGTAGAGGAGGGCGCGCGCCAGAGGGCTGAAGAAGTCGTCGGCGAGCGGGTGGTGGGGCCTCAGGGCGCGGCGGTAGGCCTGATCGAGCAGCGTCTCGCGCGCCCCTCTTGGCCAGTCTCCGGCGAGCGCCTGGGCTGAGGCGGGCAGCGGCGTCGCTAGCAATTGCCGGCACATCGCCAACGCATAGCGCAGCGGTCGCGCGAGGTGAAGCGCTTCGGCGCGCGCGGCGATTCGCGGCCAGAAGTCCGGCGCCGAGCCGAAGTGCCGGATCAGGCCGTCCAGGTCGAGCAGGTCGCGCAGGCCTTTTTCGAGCTCGCCCTCGTGGAAGAGGTGGCAGGCGCTGTGCAGAACCATGTCGACGGGCGCGAGTACGAACACGCCCGGTGAGACTGCGACGGCTTCTTCGAGCAGCCGCGCGGCGTCGGGAGGCTGACGAGACGACAGGGGCAGGATGTTGTGGTGGATGTCCAGCACGCTGTCCCGCCGCAGATGGCGAACCGGCGGCAGCTCGTGCATCCAGGTCCGGTAATAGCGCTGATCGTAGGCGTCGAGGTGGCTGGAGACCCAGCCATTTCGGAGCAGCACCGATTCAGCTTCGGGAAGCTGGGCGCGCGGCACCAGAAGGTCGATGTCTCCGAACACGCGACCGCGCGCCACAGGAAGACCGGCGGCGAGATAGGCCGCGCCCTTGAGCAGAACCAGCCGGATTCCGCCCTCGGCCAGCGCGGCGCGGACATGTTCGACTTCGGCCAGGGTCGCGGTCTTCTGACGCTCGGCGACCGTCAGTGCGCCGATCAGGTGGGCGCGAACCTGGGGCGGTACCGCTTCGAGCAGGCCCTGTGCCTTGAGATCGAAGGCGAGCCGGGAGATCAGGTTGGCGCTGCGTGCGAGTCTGAGCACTCCGTCCCATTGGGCAAGGCTCAAGCCCGCCGCGCCTTGCGGGGCGCACAGCAGAGCCGTCAGAAGGTCGCGGCTCATCGTGCGCCCTCGGCCAGGCCGTTGAAGAGGGCAACCGCTTCGTCGAGCCGACCGTAGCTCAGAGACAGGGTCTCGCTCGCATCGATGACTTTCGTCAGCGTCGTGAAGCCGAGTTCGCCGAGCAGGCTGTAGTTGAACGCGTTCTCGGCGAGATCGATGAAGGAAGCAGAGCGGGGTCTCGCTTGCAGCTGGGCTTTGCCGTCCTTTTCCCAGCGCGGGAAGACGATCCAGCGTGGGCTGGCCGCCTCATCGACGCGGGCGACGCTGTCCGGCGGGGGCTTCATGTGGCAGACCCGTCCCTTCTGTGTGTCGGCGAGCGCGGTGCCGAACACCGCTTCGGGCGCGAAAGCGCGGATCACGTCGATCGACTGATTCTTCAGATTGACCGGACGGGCCAGTGCGATGACTTTTGCGCTCGCCGGATCGATCAGGGTCAGCTCGTCCGAGCACAGCCGCCAGCCGCGCTGAACCAGCGCGGCGGTCAAGGTGCTCTTTCCCGATCCCGGAGGGGCCGGAAGAAGCGCGGCAAAACCGTCCTTTTCGACGACCGCGGAGTGGATGACCAGATACTGGTGGCACAGCGCGGCGATGCACCAGTTCATTCCCCATTCGAGCATCGCGAAGGATTGGGCCTGGGGGAGGGGCTGAAAAGGGGAGCTGCCGTCGATCAGGAATTCGATCTGCGGTTTGACCCAGCCGCGCAGGCCGGGGACACGGCGCACTTCGACGTGAAAATCGGCGAAGTCCTCGTCCGCCAGGCGTTGCTCGGGGTAGAGCCGGGGCAGCGCTTCGGCGATCGCCGCTTCGCGGCTGCGGATCGCGAAGATGAGCGGGCCGGTCTGGACGAAGAGACCCGGGCCGTGGAGTTTGTTGCGCAGAGCTCGGCCGCTCAGCTGATCGAGACGGGGATTCAAGCGATTCCCCTCTGGCGCAGCTGCGTCAAGGCAGCCTCGACGCCGGGGAGCAGTTCCGATGGTTGGACGCCCAGCCCGGCCGCGAGCTTCTCGCTGATCAGGCGAGGATCGATGCAGTCCGTCTCGATGAAACCGAGCACTTCGGCGCACAGCGGATCCAGCGCATGGGTGTCTCCGCTCGATCGGTCAAACAGCACGCAACCGTCATCCCATTCGTGGCTCAGCCAGCGCCCTCTATCCATGTACAGAACCCGGCCTACAGGACGATGTAGTTGCTGGTCAGGTAGCTCTTGATCTGACCCGCATCCCAGCCAGTCGAGCCGGCATAGGGGTGGTAGTAGCCCGTCGAGGCCCAGTCCGTCCACATTGCGATCAGTTTGGCCTGATCGAGCGCGCGCGGGCTGATCCAGCCTTTCAGGATTGCCAGGTAGGCCGCCGTGAAATACGCGCCCATCTGCTGCGGATCGACGGTGCCATTGGCCTGCAGCACTTCGAGCATCGTCATCGGGACTTCGCTCACCCCGACCGTTCTGTAGAAATGAGTCGGACCTTTGGCAACGAAGATGGAATAGAAGGTCGTGCTCGTCGAGATCGGCCAATCTCCCGGGTGATTCATCCAGTAACCCGGGGACTTGCCGGAGCAGGTCCCGATTTTCTGTTCCTTGTGGCTTAGCGATGTGGACAGCGTTGCCGAGGGCGAGATGCACTGACCGCCGTTGCCGAGAACGGGACGGCTGACCAGAGTCAGCACGATCGGTGCGATCGTGCCGCCGGCGACCAGAATCTTGCGCCGGGGTGCGGAAATGGGTCTGACTGCGCTGTTCTCGCCGGCTGAGGCGGAGGAATCCTGCCGTGCTGAGTCTTGATCGATCATGGCGCTCTGTCCCGTGGATTGGTCTGCATTGTGTCAGCGAAAGGCTGAGCATGACTGCAAAATCCGTCACGCCGGCGCTTTGGCTCCGCACGTCACCGTGTTCAAAGCAAGAAGCGTGCGTATGGGGAGAGGTCGGAAAACTTATTGAAAATCAGTGGCTTGATGGCTCTTGTCGGGGGAGGTAGTGTGCTTTTGCCTTCAGTTGTCAAAAATCTCGACACACTCAATGGCGAAGGTGATCGACCAGCGTCCTGGCCATCCACTCGGCCTGACGCAGGTAGCCTGAGCCGCGGAGGTTCAGCTGCTTGAGGATGGGGTAGAGGTTGTAGAGCGTCTTGCGCGTCTCATAGCCGGCATTGAGCGGAGCGGCTCGGCGATAGGCCGCATAGAAACCTTCTGGCAGACCGCCGAAGAGCTCGCTCATCGCCAGATCCGTCTCGCGGTCGCCGCGATAGACCGCCGGATCGAAGGCGACCGGCGTGCCGTCGGCGAGCATCGCGATGTTGCCCGACCACAGCTCACCGTGGAGCAGCGCGGCGCGCGGCCGGTATTCGAGGAAGAACGCGCCGATCTTTTCGCAGATCCGCTCGCCCATCTGCTGCAGCTCCCCTCTGAAGCCGGACGCTCGGGCCCACTCAAGCTGGGGTTTCAGGCGGTGCTCGGCAAAGAACAGGGGCCAGTGTTCGGTCTCGCTGTTGGACTGGGCGCAGCTGCCGAGGAAGTTGTCGGAAGGCCAGCCGTAGTGCTCGCCCTCGTCCCGGTGCAGCTCAGCCAGCGCTTCTCCTGCCTGCTGGGCGTGCTCGGTCGTGAGTTTGACGAGATCCAGGTGCTCGAGTACCAGAAAAGCGTGGGTTTGATCCTCGCCGCAGCCCAGAGCCTGAGGTACCCGGAAGGCACCGTTCGCGGCGAGCGCGGCGAGACCATTGCATTCGGCCGTGAAGAGCGGGGCGCGCGAAGCCTCGGCGGTCTTGACGAAGAAGCGGCTGCCCGCACCCTCGATGCGCCACTGCGCTGCGACGGAGGAGCCGGGCTGCGCGGTGGCGGTCTCAATCCGGAAAGCGCTGCCCGTTTGCGCGCGGATCAGCGCTTCGATCGCGTCGGCGAGCTCGGGGGGCAGCGACATCGTTCAGGCCAGACGGGCGCGGGTGCGGGCGATCGCGGTGCGAACCTGTTCGGGCGCGGTGCCGCCGATATGATTGCGGCCAGCCAGGGCGCCTTCGACGGTCAGCACGGCATAGACGTCCTCGCCGATCAGTGCCGAGAAGCTCCGCAGTACTTCCAGAGGCAGCTCAGGCAGGTCGCAGCCGCGGGTTTCCGCTTCGCGAACCGCGCGGGCGACCGCTTCGTGCGCGTCGCGGAAGGGCAGGCCGCGCTTGACGAGGTAGTCGGCCAGTTCGGTTGCGGTCGCGAAGCCCTGCTTGAGCGCCGCGCGCATCGCTTCGGGCTTTACGCGGATGCCCGAGACCATGTCGGTGAAGATGGCCAGGCTGTCGAGCAGCGTGTCGGCGGTGTCGAACAGCGGTTCCTTGTCTTCCTGATTGTCCTTGTTGTAGGCGAGGGGCTGGCCCTTCATCAGCGTCAGAAGCCCGATCAGGTGGCCATTGACGCGGCCGGTCTTGCCGCGCACGAGTTCGGGCACGTCCGGGTTCTTCTTCTGCGGCATGATCGAGCTGCCGGTGCAGAAGCGGTCGGCCAGATCGATGAAGCCGACCCGCGGACTCATCCACAGGATCAGTTCTTCGGAGAGGCGGGAGAGGTGCACCATCGCGATCGCGGCGGCTGACGTGAACTCGATCGCGAAGTCGCGATCCGAGACCGCGTCGAGCGAATTCTCGCAGACGCCTTCGAAGCCGAGCTCGCGAGCGACGAACTCGCGGTCGATCGGATAGCTGGTTCCGGCCAGAGCCGAAGCGCCCAGGGGCAGGCGGTTGATGCGGCGGCGGGCGTCGACGAGGCGCTCGGCGTCGCGGCGCGCCATCTCGACGTAGGCCATCAGATGGTGGCCGAAAGTGACGGGCTGGGCGACCTGAAGGTGCGTGAAGCCGGGCATCGGCGTCGCGGCGTGTTGTTCGGCGAGATCGCTGAGCGCAAGCTGGAAGCCCGCCAGCCGTTCGATCACTTCATCGACGGTGTCGCGCAGCCACAGGCGGATGTCGGTCGCGACCTGGTCGTTGCGCGAGCGGCCGGTATGCAGACGCTTGCCGGCATCGCCGACCAGCGCGGTCAGGCGCTTCTCGATGTTCAGGTGCACGTCCTCGAGATCCAGACTCCATTCGAAGCGGCCGTCGCGGATTTCCTGCTGTACCTGGGACAGCCCGCGTTCGATGTCGGCGAGGTCCTGGGCACTGATGATCGCCTGTTTAGCGAGCATTTTCGCGTGAGCGAGCGAGCCGCGGATATCCTGCTCGGCCATCCGGCGATCGAAGAAGACCGAAGCGGTGAAGCGCTTGACCAGTTCCGAGACGGGTTCGTTGAAACGGCCAGACCACGCTTTGGCGGGCTGAGAAGGAGAGCGCTCTGTCATAATAGGGATCCGAAAGCGCGCGGTGAGTCCGCGCGGAACATGGCGCCAGACGGCGCATCCAGAGATGGCAAGTATACGGCAAAAGCCCCTTTCTCCCGCTTCGAGCGCAGTGCGCGTCCCACCGCCCGATTTTCGCAACCCGGGCATGCTGGTGCGCACGCTGCTGCTGATCCATCTGCTGGTGTTGCTGACGGTCGCGGTGGGCAGCGAGGATCTCGTCTCCTGGGTCGGCGGTTCGGTCGAGATGGCGGGAATAGTCGAATGGCCGCTGATGCTGTGCCTGACCGTTCTCTATGCGCTCGCGCCATGGCTGCGCCGTTACAGTTTTCGCTGTGTTGCGATCTGCGCCATTGTCCTGGCCGAGGTGAGTTTGCTGCTCTGTTTTCCCTGGCTCGTGCGTCTGAGCGAGCCGCAGTCACCGCTGCGCTGGAGTCTGTGGACCTGCGCCGCGGCTTCGCTGGCGATGGCTTATCTGCACTGGCGGATGAGCGCGGCTGCTCCGGCGATCGCCGAAGCGCGGATGCTGGCCTTGAATGCGCGGATCCGGCCGCACTTCTTCTTCAACAGCCTCAATGCGGTGCTGGGGGTGATCCGCACCGACCCGCGGCGGGCCGAGCAGGCGCTCGAATCGCTGGCCGATCTGTTCCGCGCGCTGATGCAGGAGAACCGCGAACTCGTGACGCTGCAGCAGGAGATCGATGTCGCGAACCGTTACCTGGATCTGGAGCGGCTGCGCCTCGGCGAGCGGCTCAGAATGGATTGGGATCTTCGCCACTGCCCGCTTGACGCGCTGGTGCCCCCCCTGATGCTCCAGCCGCTGATCGAGAATGCCGTCTACCACGGAGTCGAACCCTTGGCCGAACCCGGAGAGATCCATGTCCGGATCGCTCAGAGGGGGCGCGATCTGCACATCCGGGTGGTCAATCCGCTGGGCGGAGAAATCAAGCACCTGAGCGGCAACCGGATGGCGCTCGCGAACATCCGCGAGCGTCTGGGGCTTTTCTTCGACCTCGAAGCGCATATGGAAAATGGTCCGCGCGATGGATGTTATGAAGTGCATATCCGACTGCCGCTGAAGAAGGAGGAAAAGTGAATCCGCTCGCTATCCTGATCGTCGACGACGAAGCGCCCGCGCGCACGCGCCTGCGTGACGTATTGGGCGATATCGCCGCCCGTCAGCCCACTCATATCGTCGGTATGGCTGCGAACGGTTTCGAAGCCCTGCGCTTGATCGAGGAACTCAAGCCCGAGCTCTTGCTGATCGACATCCAGATGCCGGGCATGAACGGAATCGAACTGGCCCAGCACCTGATGCGCCAGCCCGAGTCGCCGAGGATCGTCTTCGTGACGGCCTATGACCAGTACGCGGTCAGGGCTTTCGAACTGAATGCGATCGACTATCTGCTCAAGCCGGTTCGCGCCGAGCGGCTGGCGCTGGCGCTGGCCAAGGCCAGAGTCAGCCAGCCTCCGCCGCGCGAGGTGCTCGACAAGATGGCCGAGCCCCGGCGCCATCTCGCGGCCAGCGAGCGGGGACGCATCACGCTGGTTCCGGTCGCCGAGATCCTGTTCCTGAAGGCCGAGCTCAAATATGTGACCGCCTTCACCGCCGAGCGCGATTTTCTTCTCGATGAATCCCTGGTTCAGCTGGAGAGCGAATTTGCGGATCGCTTCGTGCGCATCCACCGCAATTGTCTGGTCGCCCGCGACAAGGTGACCGGCTTCGAGCGGGACGACGAGGCTGAGCAGTGGCTGGTCAAGATCCAGGGCTACCCCGAACGCCTGGCGGTCAGCCGCCGCCAGTGGCCGACGGTGCGCACCGCCTTGCTGGGCAGCGAGGTGGGTGAGTAGGACCGCTCCGGATCCCAGCAAAAACGGCGCCCGAGGGCGCCGTTTTTTATTGGAGCGAGGACGATCAGCCCGAATTGCGCAGGCCGGCCGCGATGCCGTTGATCGAAAGGTGGATGCCGCGTTTGATCCGGTCTTCCTGGTGCCCGTCGCGGTAGCGCTGGAGCAGCTCGACCTGGACGTGGTTGAGCGGATCGAGATACGGGAAGCGGTTGCGGATCGAGCGCTTCAGGAGCGGGTTGCCGTCGAGCAGCTCCTTCTGGCCGGAGATCTCGAGCAGCACGGCTATCGTGCTCTGATGCTCGCCACGGATGCGCGGGAAGATCGCGTTGCGCAGCGCCTCGTCGCGAACCAGCTCCGCATAGCGCGAAGCGATCGCGATGTCACTCTTCGCGAGGACCATGTCCATGTTCGACAGGGTCGAGGCGAAGAAAGGCCATTCCTTGTACATCGCCTGCAGAATCGCCATGCCGTCCGGGCGTTCGGCGACGAAGGCCTTGACTGCGGAGCCGAAGCCGTACCAGCCCGGCAGCATCAGCCGGCACTGGGCCCACGAGAACACCCAGGGAATCGCGCGCAGATCCTCGATCGCGGTCGATTTCTTGCGCGAAGCCGGGCGCGAGCCGATATTGAGGTTCGCGATCTCGGAGATCACGGTCGATTCCCAGAAGTACTGCTCGAAACCTTCGGTCTCGTAGACGAGGCCGCGGTAGGCCTTGAAGGCCAGGTCCGAGAGCCTGTCCATCACTTCGAGGTACTCGGCGCGCGGAGCGGCGCCCGGGTGGGCCAGCACGGTCGCTTCAAAGGTCGCGGCAGCCAGCACTTCGAGGTTGCGCTGCCCGACTTCCGGGTTCGCGTACTTCGACGAGATCACCTCGCCCTGTTCGGTCATCCGGATCCGGCCCTGAACCGCGCCGCCCGGCTGGGCCAGGATCGCATCATAGCTGGGACCGCCGCCCCGACCGACCGAGCCGCCCCGGCCGTGGAACAGGCGCATCTTCACTTCATGCTGCTTGAACACTTCGATCAGCTGGATCTCAGCCTTGTACAGTTCCCAGCCCGAAGTCAGGAAACCGCCGTCCTTGTTGCTGTCCGAATAGCCCAGCATCACTTCCTGGGTCTGCTTGCGCGAGGCGAGCAGCGTGCGATAGGCGGGAATCGAGAACATCCGGTCCATGACGCCCGCGGCAACCTGCAAGTCTTCGATCGTCTCGAAGAGCGGCACGATATTGACGTCGAGCGCGTCCTCGTGCGGACGCAGCAGGCCGACTTCCTTGAGCAGCACCGCCAGCTCGAGCATGTCGGAGATGCCTTCGGCCATCGAGATGATCGAATTGTGGATGCAATCCCTGCCGTAGAGCTTGTGGGCCCGGGCGGCGGTGCGGAAGATCGCGAGCTCGTCCAGGGTCTGCTTCGAGTATTCGATGTAGGGCGAGGCGAGCGGGCGCGGTGTCGCCAGCTCTTCGAGCAGCAGTTCGATCCGCGCATCCTCGTCAAGCGCGAGGTAGTCGAGCCCGGGGCGGACCGCGGCGAGCAGTTCGGCGACCGTCTGCTCGTGCACGTTCGAGTTCTGGCGCAGGTCTATCGTGGCCAGATGGAAGCCGAAGACCTTGACCGCGCGGCGCAGGCGGCGCAGGCGGCGGCTGGCGATCGTGGCCGAGCCGTTGGCGACCAGCGAGCGATGGATGATGTCGAGGTCTTCGAGCAGCGCTTCGGGCGTCGCATAGGCCTCGCCGGTGCCGATAGGCGGGCGGCCGATGTTCTCGCCGAGCAGGCCGAACGCGGTCTGATGGACGCGGGCGTAGATGCCGGCGACCGCGCGGCGGTAGGGCTCGTCGCTGCGGTGGGGCGAGCGGTCGGCCGAGCGGTCGGCCAGATCAAGCAGGCTGTCCGAGGCCGACACCAGCAGCTGGCCCAGCGACAGTTCGCCGCCGAGCTGGTGAAGCTCGTGCAGATAGAATTCGAAGGCGACCGTGGCCTGCAGCTTCAGCGCCTGATCCAGCACATCGGCGGTCACGAAGGGATTGCCGTCGCGATCCCCGCCGATCCAGCTGCCCATGCGCAGGAAGGGCGGCAGCTCCTGGGTTGCCTTGCTCTCGTCGTACTTCGCGAGCAGGTCTTCGAGCGCGTTGTAGAGGCGGGGCACGCCATGCAGGAAGGTGTAGCGGTAGAAGGACAGGCCGTTCTGCACTTCATCGAGCACCGAGAGCTTCGTGGGCCTGAGCATCCGGGTCTGCCACAGCGTCAGGATCGACGAGCGCAGGCACTGCTCGTTGTCGTAGGTCTCGTCGGGCGTCATCTCCAGCCGGTCGCGCGAGTCGAGCAGCTGGGAGATCCGCATCTGGCAATTGAGGATGCTCTTGCGCGACACTTCGGTCGGGTGGGCGGTCAGGACCGGGCCGACGAAAGCGTCGTCGAAGAATTCAGAGATCTGCTGCTTGCTGACTCCGGCTTCGAAGGCAGCCTGGATAGAGCGGGCCATCGAACCGACGCGCGGAGTCGAACCGGCGATCGCATGGGCGCGCGAGCGGCGGATGTGGTGCTGGTCTTCGGCAAGGTTGGACAGATGGGAGAAATAGCTGAAAGCGCGGATCACATGAATGGTCTGGTCGCGCGAGAGCGCGTCGAGCATTGATTCGAGTTCGCGCCTCGCCGCGCTGTCGTCGTCGCGACGGAAGCGGATCGAAGTCTGGCGAATTCTCTCGATCAGATCGAAAGTGGCTTCGCCTTCCTGTGCTCGTACGGTGTCACCGAGAATCCGCCCGAGCAGGCGGATGTCTTCTTTCAGCGGAAGGTCCTTGTCCAGATCACTCATTGTCTATGCGCTAGTACAGGGGGGAGGGGGGAGGCCCCAGGACGGCAGTCGGCAGTGGCGGCCGATGTCACGTGCGCGCTGTCGAGGCAGCAAGCCGGAGGCGACGCGAATGCAATTTTACCCGTCTTCAGCCCTCGCTCAAGGGTCAATAATTGCTCAGTGGTAACATCGCGACAGTGTTGCTTTTCCCTCTGGAGACCGCATTGAGCCACGCTGCCCCCGAACTGATCCGCATCGCGACCCGCGAGAGTCCGCTGGCCCTCTGGCAGGCCCATCACGTCAAGGCGCGGCTCGAAGCACTCTATCCGGGCTGTCGGGTCGAGCTGCTGGGTCTGACGACGCGCGGAGACCAGATCCTCGACCGCAGCCTCGCGAAAGTCGGCGGCAAGGGTCTCTTCGTCAAGGAGCTTGAGGCGGCGTTGCTCGACGGTCGCGCCGATCTGGCCGTGCATTCGATGAAGGATGTGCCGGCCGAACTGTCCCAGCCTTTCTCGATCGCGGCGATCCTCGCGCGTGAGACGCCCTTCGACGCTTTCGTCTCGAACCGCTATGCGTCGCTCGACGAGATGCCGCCGGGCGCGGTGGTCGGCACGTCCAGCCTGCGCCGCGAAGCGCAGATCCACGCGAACCATCCCTGGCTCGCGGTGAGCCCATTGCGCGGCAATCTCGGCACCCGGCTGCGCAAACTCGACGAAGGGCAGTTCGACGCGGTGATCCTCGCCGCGGCGGGTCTGATCCGGCTGGATCTGGCCGGGCGGATCAGAATGCAGCTGCCGGCCGAGGTCTCGCTCCCCGCGGCGGGGCAGGGCGCTCTGGCGATCGAGATCGTCGGGGAGCGCTCTGATCTTGCCGCCTGGCTCGCGCCGCTCGCCGATCCGCTGACGACGGGCTGTGTGTGCGCCGAGCGGGCGACGACTGAAGCGCTGGGCGGAGGCTGCGAAGTGCCGATTGGCGTTTTCGCGGTGCCCGAAGGCGAAGGGCTTTGGCTGCGCGGTTTCGTCGCGCGCCCGGATGGCGAACGCTTCGCCCGGGCCGAGGCGCGCGGTCCGATCGGCGAAGCCGAAACGCTGGGCCGCACGCTCGCCGAAGCGCTCAGGCGCGAGGGGGCCGACGAGATCCTCGCCTCGCTCGGGGGCTGAATGAGATCGCCGGTGATCCTGGTGACCCGGCCCGCGGCCCAGGCGGTGGCTTTCGCCGATGGTCTGAGCGCGGCGGGCTTCACCCCCTGGGTGCTGCCGTTGATCGGCATCGAGGCGATTGCTGAGCCCGAAGACCTGGACGCGATCCTGGTGGCGCTGGACGATTTCTGCTGCGCCGTCTTCGTCAGCGCCAACGCGGTCGAGCTGGGCTTGGCCGCGATCCGCGCCCGGTGCGCCTGGCCCGCGTCGCTCGCGCTTGCCGCGCCAGGGCCCGGAACGGCCAGGGTTCTGCGCGAGGCCGGATTTTCCGAAGTGCTGAGCCCCGAAATCCGCTTCGACTCTGAAGGTCTGCTGGCCTTGCCCGAATTCTCCGCGGAGGCGATTCGCGGGCGCAAAGTCCTGATCGTCGGCGGCGAGGGCGGGCGTGAACTGATCGCCGATGAACTCATCCGGCGCGGGGGGGCGGTGGTGCATCTGCGCGCTTACCGGCGCCAGCTTCTTCCCGTTCCGGTCACCGAACTGCAGAGCGCGTTCCGCGAAGGCCGGCTCGCCGCGATCACGCTGACCAGCAGCGAAGCGGCCCGCCATCTGGGGGGCGCGCTCGAAGGCGAGTGCGGACTCAAGGCGCTGCCCGTCTTTGCGCCGCATCCGCGTATTGTCGAGGCGGCGCAAATGGCCGGTTTCACGGAAGTGATCCAGACTGATGCTGCGGATCCGGGTTTGCTGGCCGGGATCGCGCGATACTTCAACGACGCCGGCGATCGCTCCGGTTATGGTTATCATTGCGGCATGGAAAACGACAACACCACCAGTTTGCCCGAATCGGCTCCGGTCGCGCCGCGCAATCGCCTGCGCACTCTGGTCGCCAATCCTTTCGTCGTCATCTCGCTGATCGCGCTGATCCTGCTCGCCTGGCAGTGGCTGGAGATGCGTACGCGCCTCGAAGTGCTGCAGCAGCAGGTCGCGCTTCGTCTGGGCGAGTCCGACGCCGCGACGCGGGAAGTCCGCTCCCAGTCCCGTGACGCGGTCGAGCGCATCCAGGCCCAGGGCAACCGTCTCGCCGTCATCGAGGCGAAACTCTCCGAGGCCCAGGGCCAGCAGGCCGCGCTCGAGGCGCTCTACCAGGATCTGTCGCGTTCGCGCGACGAAGCGGTGCTGGCCGAAGTCGAGCAGGCGCTCAACATCGCCCAGCAGCAGCTGCAGCTTGCCGGCAATGTCCAGGCGGCTTTGATCGCGCTGCAGAGCGCCGATGCGCGTCTGGCAGATCTGTCGCGCCCCCAATTGTTGCCGCTCAGGAAATCGATAGGACGCGACATCGAGAAATTGAAAGCGTTGCCGATGGCCGACACCTCGACGCTGGGGCTTGCGCTCGAGAACCTGATCGATCGCGTTGATGCGCTGCCTCTGGCTTTCGAGCATTCGCCGCCCAAGCCTTCGCGCAAGCAGCTGCACGCGAAGAGGGCTAAGTCCGTCGCCGTCGCGGCCTCTGCCGCGCCGGTCGAGGAGCCCGGGTTCTTCTCGGCGTTGCTTGCCGATTTCTGGAACGAAGTGAAGCAGGTGATCCGCGTCGAGCGTCTCGACCGGCCCGATCCGGCCCTGCTTTCGCCGAGCCAGGCGGTGTTCCTGCGCGAGAACCTGAGGCTGCGCCTGCTCTCGGCTCGCCTCGCGCTGCTGCAGCGCGACGGCCGGGTGTTCAGGGACGATACCCAGCAGGCCGGGGTCTGGATCGAGCGCTATTTCGATACAGCCGACCGGGATGTCGCGCAGAGGCTCGCGGAGCTGAAGAAGATGCAGTCGGTCAGGCTCTCGCTCGAACTGCCCAATCTCAACGAATCGCTCGCGAACCTGCGCAATGCGCGCCTCGCGGGCTCGCGCTGAGGAGGCCCGGATGCGTGCCTTGCTGTGGCTGATCGGAATCTTTGCGCTGGCCGTGAGTCTGGCAATCGTTGCCCGCTATAACGACGCCTATGCGCTGTTCGTGTGGTCGCCCTGGCGGCTGCACATTTCGCTGAACCTGCTGGCCATTGTGAGCCTCGTCGTGTTCTTTGTCGGCTATTCGGGTCTGCGTATCGTGATCCGTACGCTGGAATTGCCCGCGGCGGTCGCCGCTTTTCGCGACCGTCAAAAGCGCATGCACGCCCGGCAGAGCCTGCGCGATGCGCAGCGCTATCTGCTCGAAGGACGCTATGGGCGCGCCTACGCCCAGGCTCAAGCGGCCTGGGAGTCGGGGTGGTCGCGCGGCCTCGCGGCGCTGATCGCGGCGCGCGCCGCGCACGCGCTGCGCGAGTTCGTCCGCTGCGAAGAGTGGCTCGCGAAAGCGGCGCAGAGCGATGACGAGGTCCGGATCGCGCGTCTGATGACCGAAGCGGAATTCGCCGTTGCGGACCGTCGTTTCGATATCGCTGCCGAGCGTCTGGAGAGCCTGCGTTCGGGCGGCTACCGGCATATCGCGGCGCTGCGTCTGTCGCTGCAGGCCTGCTCCGCGCTCGGTCAGTGGGGGGAGGTGTTGCGCCTGGCCCGCCAGCTTGCGAAGCACCATGCCCTGACCGCGGATCAGGCTGCGCCGCTGATCCGCCGCGCGCACCTTGAAACCTTGCGCGAGAGCGAGGCTGCGGAGCTGGGCCGCCATTGGCGGCAGATCCCGCGCGCTGAGCGCGAGGATCTGTCGCTGGTCCGCGATGCGGCGCCGCTGCTCAATGCCGCGGGCGAGAGCGCTCTGGCCTCTGAGGCTCTTCAGCATGCGCTCGACGCGAACTGGGATTCGTCTCTGGCCGAGCTCTATGGTCGGCTCGAAGGGGGGAATGTCGTCGAGCGCATCGCCGCTGCCGAAGCCTGGCTGCGCGACCACCGCGACGATGCCCGGCTGCTGCTGGCCCTGGGCCGGCTCTGCCTGCAGGTTCAGCTGTGGGGCAAGGCGCAGAGCTATATTGAGGCTTCGCTGTCGATCGCTCCGAGCCGGGCTGCCCACCTGGAACTTGCCCGCCTTTCCGAGAAACTAAAACGCGCTGACGTTGCCTTGCAGCATTTCCGTCTTGCAGCCGAGATGGAGTGCTGAGCTGGCGCAGGGTTTATTCATTTCGGGTTTGCTGTTTATGACGTTCTTCTGGCAATCTGCAGCGCTCTTGAGTGGAGGCGGAAATGAAGAAAATCGGCAGCTGGATTCTCGGATGTTTACTGGCAACTGCTCTTGTCGCGCCCGCGTATGCGGCCGATGAGGCGATGAAGCCGATACGGATCGGCGTGATCGGTCCGTACTCGGGGGGCTCCGCGTCGATGGGCATTTCGATGCTGCATGCGGTGCGTCTGGCCGTCTCGGAAGTGAACTGGAAGGGTGGTCTGCTCGGTCGCCCTGTCCAGCTCGTCGAGAAGGACGACGAGGCCAATCCCGCCAAGGGCGATGCGGCGGCCCGCGACCTGGTCGAGAAGGACAAAGTCGATGCCGTGCTCGGCATCGCCAATACCGGGGTCGGTCTGCTGGCCCTGAAGCGCTTTCAGCAGGCAAAGATTCCGGTCATCGTGAACATGGCGGCCGGCGCTCCGCTGACCCAGCAGTTCGCGCCGCCCAAGCTCCCCGACAGCTATGTGTTCCGGCTCGCGGCCAGCGACAAGATCCAGACCGAGCGCTTGGTCGGCGAAGTGGTCAACCGGATGAAGCTGAGCAAGATCGCCCTGCTCTGCGACACCACGCCCTATGGAACCCAGGGTCTTGAACTGCTGCGCAGCGAGCTCGCCGAGAGAGGGCTCAAGCCCGTCTTCGAGGGAGGCTTTTCGATCGGTCAGACCGATATGCGTTCGCTGATCACCCAGGCCCACGCCGCGGGAGCCCAGGCCCTGATGGTCTGGGGAATCGGGCCTGAACTGGCTGCGATCGCGAAAGAGCGCACCAAGCAGGGTTTGAAAGTCCCGCTGCTGGGGAGCTGGACCCTGTCGCTGGACAACTTCATCAAGGGCGCAGGCAAGGCAGGCGATGGGGCCAAGATGACCCA
Organism: Niveibacterium terrae; assembly: GCF_048213115.1. Classification (GTDB taxonomy): domain Bacteria; phylum Pseudomonadota; class Gammaproteobacteria; order Burkholderiales; family Rhodocyclaceae; genus Niveibacterium; species Niveibacterium terrae. The sequence goes on from NZ_CP172404.1 coordinate 1,408,469, forward strand.
GACCTTCATCGCCGAGCCGATCACCTCCCGGCGCCAGGAGTTCCTGATCTCTTTCCGCAAGCAGTCCAAGATGGAAGCGATCCCTTCCGCGGTCTCCGCGGCTCAGGGCTACGATTCCGTGCTGATTCTCGCGGCGGCGATCAAACAGGCCAACAGCGTGAACGGAACGGCTGTCCGCAACGCGCTTGAAAACCTGAAAGCACAGGTCCTGGGCATCGTGACGACTTACGACAAGCCCTACTCGCGCGCCAGCCACGAAGCCTTCAGCGAGGACATGGTCGTGACCGGCGAAGTGCGCGATGGCCGCGTCGTGTTTGCGCACAAGGAGGAGATCAATGCGGTGATCCTCGGCAAGCGCTCTTCGGCGCGCCACTGAGTCCAGGCCGGGCTCCGCCCGGTGAGCGGGGGCGTCGACTGATGGGGTTTTCCCGCTTGTGCTAAGCTCGGCGCCGGGCCTTGTCTGGCCCGCTCATCGAACCCATGCCTTGGAGCCCGAGTGGAACTGCTCAGCGATTTCCTCAACATCGTCCTGCACCTGGATCAACATCTCGCGGCCTGGGTGGCGCTTTACGGGATAGGGATCTACGCGATCCTGTTCGCGGTGATCTTCTGCGAGACGGGGCTTGTCGTGACGCCTTTCCTGCCGGGAGACTCGCTGCTCTTCGTCGCCGGAGCGCTGGCCGCGACCGGCGGCATGGACATCCGCCTGCTCTCGGGCCTGCTCTTCCTGGCCGCAGTGCTTGGCGACAACGTCAACTACTGGATCGGTCGCGGGATAGGGCCGCGGGTTTTCCGTTGGGAGAATTCGCGCCTCTTCAACCGCAAGGCTTTCGACAAGACCCATTCCTTTTTTGAGCACCACGGTGGCAAGACGATCATCCTTGCCCGCTTCATGCCGCTGGTGCGGACTTTCTCGCCCTTTGTCGCCGGCGTCGCGAAGATGGACTATCGCCGCTTCCTGCCGCTGGATCTGCTCGGCGGCGGGCTGTGGATCTTCTCGCTGACCCTGGCCGGTTACTGGTTCGGCAATCAGCCCTGGATCAAGCAGAACCTCTCGATCGTGATCTTCGCGATCATCGGAATCTCGCTGCTGCCTTTGGCTGTGGGCTATCTGCGCGGGCATCTCGCGCGCCGGGCCGCGGTCTGACCGAATTCCCGATCATTGCAACGGCCAGTCTTGCGGGACCGGCCCGTTTTTACTGACATGAAGAATCTGCTGATCCTCATCTCCGGTCGCGGCAGTAACATGGAAGCGATCCTGAATGCGTCAATTCCGGGGGCGCGCATCTGCGCGGTCGTCGCCAACCGCCCCGACGCCCAAGGGCTGGCGATCGCGCGCGCCGCAGGGGTTGAAACCCGTGTTCTCGATCACCGCGGCTTTGCTGATCGGGCGGCTTTCGACGCCGAATTGCTCGCCTTGATCGACAGTTACTCTCCCGATCTCGTCGTGCTGGCGGGCTTCATGCGCGTGCTTGGCGACGACTTCGTCCGCCATTTCGAGGGACGGATGATCAATGTCCATCCTTCTCTGCTGCCCAGCTTCACCGGTCTTCACACGCACCGACGGGCGCTCGAAGCCGGAGTGCGCCTGCATGGCGCGACGGTCCATTTCGTAACGCCGGCGCTGGACGGAGGTCCGGTCGTGATCCAGGGCGTTGTGGAAGTGAGCGATGCCGATGATGAAGAGACGCTCGCGGCAAAAGTGCTCGAGATCGAGCACCGGATCTATCCACAAGCCCTGCGCTGGTTCGTCGAGGATCGCCTGAGCTGCGCAGGCGGGAGGGTGCGTCTGCGCGGTAGCGCGGCGGCTTCCCGTAGCTTCTGCTCGCCCGCCCTCGATGCCTGATTCCGCCGCGTCCCGCTTCTCCCGGTTCCGGCGCCGGATCACGCTGTTTCACCTGACCCTCGCGGTCTCGCTGATGCTGCACCTGCTGATCCTCTTCTCTCCCGCCTGGTCTGTTCCGGGCAGGGAAGAGCCGATCCGGATCGAGGCAACGCTGAAGCTGCCGCCCGCCAGGGCGGTCGGCGTCGCAGCGAGCGCAAAGCCGCACGCGCGCAGCAAGGCGCCGGCGCGCGCCGGAGGAGGAAAAGCCGTTCTGGCGCGCCCCGCCGCGCCAGGCGCGGGGGAGGGCGTCGCGCTGGCCGCGAAGCCGGCCGAGGAGTCCGGAGCCGGAGCGCTCGCCGAGAAGGATGCGCCGGAAGTTTCGGCTTCCGAGCCGGCCGCCGAGGAGGAAGAGGAAGCGAAACCCGCCGCCCCCGTCCTGGCCTGGCCGCGCGAAGGCAGGATCCGCTATCAGCTGCGCTATGGCGACGTGATCGCGGTCGGCGAGCTGGTGACGAGCTGGTCTCACGACGGTGAACACTATACGATGCGCGCCGAAGGCAATACTTCCGGTCTCGCCCGGCTTTTCAAGCGCTTCACCGCGAATCAGCAGAGCCAGGGCAAGGTCGGGCCCGAAGGCCTGACGCCGACCGGCTTCCAGGAGGATCTGAACGGCAGGCAGTCCCATGCGGTCTTCGACTGGCAGGCCGGCAAGGTCATCTCGTCGCGGCCGGATCGGGTTCGTGAGTACCTGATCGTCGGTGCGGCCCAGGACATCCTGAGCCTCGCTTTCCATCTGGCCTTTCTGCCCGAGAGCACTGAGAAGGTCGATCTGTTGGTGGTCGCCGGGCGCTGGGGGGTCGAAGCCGAACTGAGCCAGGTTGCCAACGAAGTGCTCAGCGTGCCCTGGGGCAAGATGCTGACCCGGCATTTCCACTGCGAAGCCAAGGGCGGCGATTACGGCATCGATATATGGCTCGATCGCGATCATCTGAACGCGCCTATCCGTATCCGGGTCGATGACCGCAAGCAGGGCCACGTCATAGACCAGATCGCCCGTGAGCTGGAGCTCGACGGGACGAAGATCCAGTTCAATCTGAATGCTCCCCAGAACCGGGGACCCAACGATAAAGGCTGAGAAATCAGCCGGAGAAAGCATGCAAGTCAATCAGAATCAACTCGAACACGCGACCGAAGTGCTCGCCGAAGTGCTGCGTTTCGAACAGCCGGCCGATGCGCTGATCTCGTCCTATTTCCGCATCGAGCGGACTCTGGGCCACCGCGACCGCGGCGTCATCGCCGAGACCGTCTATGCGGTGCTGCGCAACCTGAGGCATCTAGAAGCCTGGTGCGGCGATCGCGTGACCGCACGCCGCCTCGTCGTGGCCGCCCAGGTCAGGGTGTTCGGCCTCTCGACGCGCAATCTCGAAGGCGCGGTCTCGGCAGGCGAGCTCGCCTGGATCACCGAGCGGCGCGAAGCAGCGAAGAGCGAACCGCTGTCGCTGTCCTTGGCTGAACGCGCCGACCTCCCCGACTGGCTGACCGAAAAGCTCGTCGCCCGTCTCGGCGAGGAGAAGACGCTGGCACTCGCCCAGGCGCTGAACCAGGCCGCGCCTCTGGATCTGCGCGTTAATCCGCTCAAGGCCAAGCGCGAGCAGGTGCTCGAACGCTTCGCCGCCGACGCCATCGAGGCCGCACCCGGCCGCTATTCTCCGTTTGCGATCCGGCTCGCTGACAAGCCCGCTCTGTCGCGTCATCCGCTCTTCCTCGAAGGCGCTTTCGAAGTGCAGGACGAGGGCAGCCAGCTGCTGGGCCTTCTGCTCGGCGCCAAACGCGGCGAGATGGTTGCCGACTTCTGCGCCGGGGCGGGGGGCAAGACCCTGCTGCTCGGCGCGCAGATGCGCTCGACCGGTCGGCTCTATGCTTTCGATACGTCCGAGAAGAGGCTCGCCCGGCTCAAGCCCAGGCTCGCCCGCTCCGGCCTGTCGAACGTCCACACTTCGGCGATCGCGCACGAGAACGATGCGCGTTTGAAGCGCCTGGCTGGCAAGATCGACCGTGTCCTCGTCGATGCGCCGTGCAGCGGGCTGGGGACTCTGCGCCGCAACCCCGACCTCAAGTGGCGGCAGTCGCCCGAGGCGATTGCTGAACTCGTCGTCAAACAGGGGGCGATCCTCGCCGCGGCCGCGAAGCTGCTGAAGAAGGGCGGCCGCATAGTCTATGCGACCTGCAGTCCGCTGGCCGAGGAGAACGACGATATCGTCGACGCCTTCCTCGCCGCCCACCCGGGTTTTCGCGCCCTATCGGCCCAGCAGGTGCTGGCCGATCAGGACATCGTTCTCGAATGCGGCGAGCGCCTGCGCCTCGATCCGCTCAATCACGGCACCGACGGCTTCTTTGCCGCGGTGATGGAGAAGCTTGAATGACGAATGGCCGGGCCACTTCGCGTTTGATCGACGGCGTTCTTGATTGGCTGGACGCGCTGCACTCGACCGAGGTTCAGGTCGAGCTCGCGATCGCGGTCGGTCTGCTGGGCATTGCCTGGTTCATCGGCCGGCGTCTGCGTGCGAAGTTCGGCGAGGATTCGGTGCGCGAACGCCTCGCCCGCCACCTTCTGCCCTCGACCGTGGCCTGGATGACCTTCGGCATCGCGGGATTTTCCGCCCGCCACCTGGATTTTCGCTCGACGGTCTTCGCGGTCATGGGCCAGATGGCTTTCGCGATGCTGCTGATCCGGACCATTGAGCTGGCGCTGCGTCAGGTCTTTGCGCGTTCGAGCTGGCTCAAGGGCGTCGAGCGCTACCTGGCAGCCCTGGTCTGGATCGTCGTCGCGCTCGACCTGATCGGCCTCTTGTCCGACATCATCGTCTGGCTGGACAGCTTCAGTTTCCATGTCGGGCACCAGCGGGTCTCGATGTGGTCGCTGATCCAGGGCGGGCTGACGGTCGCGGTCACGATGGTGTCGGCGATGTGGGCCGGCGGCGTGATCGAGGAGCGCCTGCTCAAGGTCGAACGGATGGATCTGAGCACGCGGGTCGTGATGTCGCGTATTGTCCGGGCTCTGCTGGCTTTCTTCGGCGTGCTGGTCGCGATGTCGCTGGCCGGCCTCGACCTGACGACGCTGTCGGTGTTCTCGGGGGCTCTGGGTGTGGGGCTGGGCTTCGGTATGCAGAAGATCGCGAGTAATTATGTCTCGGGCTTCATCATCCTGCTCGACCGCTCGATCCGGATCGGCAACATGATCAGCGTCGCGGGCGATCGCGGCGAAGTCCAGGAGATCACGACCCGCTACACAGTGCTGCGTTCGCCGAACGGGATCAACGTGATCGTCCCGAACGAGACCCTGATCGCTTCAACGGTTCAGAACGAAACCTATGCGGACAAGAACATCTGGATTTCGATCAAGATCCAGGTGGGCTATTCGAGCGACGTTGAACGGGCGCTGCTTGTGCTCGAAGAGTGCGCTCTGATCCATCCGCGCGTGCTCAGGGAGCCCAAACCCACGGCCTTCCTCGCGAACTTCGGTGACAGCGGCATCGATCTGGAGCTGGGCTTCTGGATCTTCGATCCCGCCCAGGGCTCCCTGGGGGTCAAATCGGCGATCAACCGCGAAATCCTCCGCCGCTTCCGCGACGAGGGAATCGAGATCCCGTTCCCGCAGCGCGAAATTCGCGTCCTCAACGCTGGCTTTGCGCCGTCGCCCGGCTAAGCTGACAAGGGTGATGTGATCCTGCGGCACGGAAACTGAGCGGGGAGGGGACGATGAAAGGACAGCCTCTGGCGAAGCGATTGGGCTTTGCCGCGGACGGCCTCCTCCTGGCCTTGCGCCGTGAATCGAGCTTCCGCCTCCAGGCGCTGGCCGGCGCCGCGGTGTTTGTTGCGCTGCTGCTGATCCGCCCCTCCGCGCTGTGGTGGGCGATCGTCGCGCTTGCCGTGGGGCTGGTCTGGGTCGCCGAACTCTTCAACACCGTGATCGAACTCCTCTCCGACCACCTGCATCCGGAAATCCATCCGCAGATCCGAGCGGTCAAGGACATCGCGGCGGGCGCGGTGCTGGTCGCGAGCCTGGTTGCGCTGCTCGTCGCCGTTGCTTTGCTCTTGCGCTGAGAGAGGGGAAACATGTTCGGCGCGATCTGCAGAATCTTCTGCGCGGTGCTCGCCTTGCTTTCCGGCGCCGTGGCTGCGGGCGCAGAGGGGGGCTGGTCTTGCATTGATGCATCAAAATGCATCAATGCTGTCGTGGGCAAGGCCTCCGGCCCCTTGCCCTTCACTGTCGTGGGCAAGGCCTCCGGCCCTTTACCCTTCACTGTCGTGGGCAAGGCCTCCGGCCCCTTGCCCGCGATTCTCGTCTATCACCGGTTCGGGGCGAGCGCGGTGGACAGCATGACGGTCCGAACCAGCGCTTTCCAGGCCCAGCTCGAATGGCTCAGGAGCAATGGCTTCGAAGTGATCCCGCTCGCCCGCCTCGTCGATGGCCTCGCGCGCGGCGGGAAGCTGCCAGCCAAGGCCGTCGTGATCACCGTCGACGACGGGCATAAGACGGTGCTGAGCGAGATGCTGCCGCTGGTGCGCCGCGAGCGGGTTCCGGTGACGCTGTTCATCTATCCGTCGGCGATCTCGAACGCGAGCTATGCGCTGAAATGGAGCGAGCTCGAGGCTTTGCACCAGGCGGGCTTCGACATCCAGTCGCATACCTACTGGCATCCGAATTTCAAGCAGCAGAAGCGCCGGCTGTCGGCTGACGAGTATCGCGAACTGCTCCGCTCCCAGCTCGGCAAGTCCAGGGCCGCGCTGGCGAAACACCTGGGCGTGGAGGCCGACATGCTGGCATGGCCTTTCGGGATTTATGACGACGAGTTGCTTGCGGCGGCCGCTGCGGCCGGTTACCGTGCTGCCTTTTCGCTGGATCGGCGGCATCCGCGCGCTGGCGACCGCCTGCTCGCTCTGCCGCGCTATCTGATCACCGACGCCGTCAGCCTGCGCGAATTCGCGCGGATGCTGGAGGCGGGAAGTCCCGCTGGAACCAGGCCATGATCGAGAAAACCCTCCTCCTCTTTTTTGCGCTGACTCTGCCGCTCGCCGCTGCCGCGCTCGACGGCCGGGTTCTCGATGCGCAGAGCGGTCAACCGATTGCCGATGCACAGCTCACCGTCGGCGCCCTCGTCGTGCGCAGCGATGCCCGTGGCGTCTTCCGCATCGCGGGCGCGCCAGGGAAGATCGCCGCGCGCGCGCCGGGATACCGCCGCATCGAACAGAACGTCGCGCCGGGCAAGCCTGTCGAGATCCGGCTTGCCCCTTTCCGGGCCAAGGCGCTCTACCTCTCCTTCTATGGCATTGGCGATCGGGGGATCAGGAATCAGGCTCTGGATCTGATCGAGAGGACCGAGCTCAATGCACTGGTCATCGATTTCAAGGGCGACCGGGGCATGATCCCGTTCAAGAGTTCGGTACCGCTCGCCAGCGAGATCGGTGCGCTGGACATCACGACGGTCAGGGACATCCGCGAGCTGATCGCGACGCTCAAACAGAAAGGGGTCTATCTGATCGCGCGCATCGTCGTGTTCAAGGACGACAAGCTCGCGAACGCGCGCCCCGCGCTGGCTGTCCGGACCAAGAAGGGTGGGCTCTGGCGCGATCGCGAGGATCTCGCGTGGGTCGATCCCTTCCGCGAGGCGGTCTGGGACTACAACATCAAGCTCGCCGTCGAAGCGGCCGGGCTCGGCTTTGACGAGATCCAGTTCGACTATCTGCGCTTTCCCGACGCGGAGAGTCCGGTCTTCTCGCAGCCCAGCACCGAGAGAGGGCGGGTCGGCGCGATCTCTTCCTTTCTCGCCGCGGCGAGGAAGGCACTCGCGCCCTACAACGTCTTCATCGCCGGCGACATCTTCGGCTATGTCAGCTGGAACCTCGACGATACCCAGATCGGCCAGAGGCTCGATGCGCTGGTGCAACATCTGGACTATCTGTCGCCGATGCTCTATCCGTCGGGTTTTCGCTTCGGCATCCCGGGCTATCGCGATCCGGTCGCCCATTCGCGCGAGATCGTCGGCCTGAGCCTGAAGCGGGCCGGCGAGAGGAGCAAGGTGTCGCCGCTGCGCTTCCGCCCCTGGCTGCAGGCCTTCCGCGACTACGCTTTCGACCGTCGCGTTTTCGGTGCCGGCGAGATCCGCGAGCAGATCTCGGCCGCCGAGGCCTTCGGAAGCGACGGCTGGATGCTGTGGAATCCGCGCAACGACTACAGCTCGGCCGGGCTCAAGTCCGAACCTTCCGCCGCGCGCTGAGAGGCCCGTCTTGATCCGCGCCCTGTTTCTCGCCGGCCTCGCGCTGATCGCGATCCTTCCCGCGGCGGCCGCTGATCTGACGCCCGAAGCGCTGTCCGGCATCGGGCCTGTCGTCGAAGGAGAGATCCGCGCCGGCCATCTCCCCGGCGCGGTGGTTCTGGTCGGTCAGCACGGTCGCATCCTCTATCGGGAAGCCTTCGGCGTGCTGAGCGGTGAAGGGGACAAGGTCCGGCCGGACACGATCTACGATCTCGCTTCGCTGACCAAGGTCGTTGCGACGACGACGGCCGTGCTGCAGCTCGTCGAAGCCGGTAAGCTCGATCTGGCAGCGCCGGCCTCCCGCTACTGGCCCGAGTTCGCGTCCCACGGCAAGGGGGAGATCACGGTGGGGCAGCTGCTCGCGCACAGCTCGGGCCTGCGCGCCGATCTGGATCTCGTCCCCGCCTGGTCGGGCGAGAGGGCAGCGAGCAGACTGATACTGGCCGAGCATCCCGTCTTCGAACCCGGCCGCCGGATTCTCTACAGCGACATCAACTTCGAAGTGCTTGGCATGCTGGTCGAGCGGGTTTCGGGCGAACGCCTCGACCGCTACTGCGAGCGCCACATCTTCTCGCCTCTGGGCATGAAAGACAGCCGTTTCCTGCCGCCAGAGGCCTGGCGCGGGCGGATCGCGCCGACCGGTTTCCTGAACAGCCATCTGCGTCGCGGCGAGGTCCACGATCCGAGCGCCTGGCGGATGGGCGGCGTGGCCGGGCACGCGGGGCTTTTCTCGACTGCGGATGACCTGGCCCGCTTCGCCCAGGCGCTGCTCGGGGGTGGCCGTCTCGATGGGCGGCGGATACTGCAGGCGGAGACCGTCGCAAAGCTGAGCCTGCCCCAGATCAAAGCCGAGCCGCCACTGCGCGGGCTGGGCTGGCGCCTCGAGCCGCCTCTGGTCGCGAACCGCGAGTCTCTGCCCGCGGTCGGTGCGCTGAACCACTATGGCTATACGGGCACCGCGCTGTGGATAGACCCCGTCACCGATAGCTTCGTCGCCGTGCTGAGCAACCGGGTCCATCCCGATGGCAAAGGGGACGCGAAGGAGCTGCGCTGGAAGATCCTCGCGCTGGTCGCTGCCGCCCAGGGGCCGCTCGAATTCGCCAGGATCGCCGAGGTGAGGCCTGAGCTCGCGTCTTACGCGGATCTTCCGACGATGCGTGTCGCGCCTTTCGCGTCCGGCCTCGATGTGCTGGCCGGCTCGGGCTTCTCGCCGCTTGCCGGCCTGCGCGTGGGTCTGATCACGAACCAGACCGGAGTCGATGAGCAGGGGCGCTCCGCAATCGACTTGCTGCGCCGTGCGCCGGGCGTCAAGCTCGCCGCGATCTTCTCGCCCGAGCACGGACTGCATGGCCGCTTCGACCAGAAGATCCCGACCGGGACCGAGTCGGCCGGAGAGATTCCGGTGTTCAGCCTCTATGGCAGACATCTGAAGCCGACGCCCGCGATGCTCGCCGGTCTCGACGCGCTGGTCTTCGACATCCAGGACGCCGGTGCGCGTTTCTATACGTATATTTCGACGATGGGCTATGCGATGGAGGCCGCGGCGGCGAAAGGCATTCCTTTCTTTGTGCTGGACCGGCCCAATCCGCTGGGCGGCGAGGCTGTCCAGGGACCGCTGCTCGACTCCGATCAGCGCTCCTTCACCGGCTATTTTCCGCTGCCTGTCCGCCACGGCATGACGGTCGGCGAGCTCGCCGGCCTCTTCAACGCCGGAAACGCGATCGGCGCGAAGCTGACGGTCATCCGGATGCGCGGCTATCTGCGCCGCGAAGGACTGGAGCAGACCGGGCGAGCCTGGCTCCCGCCCTCTCCGAACCTGCGCAGCGCGATCGCCGCGAATCTGTACCCCGGAGTCGGTCTCGTCGAAGGCGCAAACCTGAGCGTCGGGCGAGGGACTCCGACGCCCTTCGAACTCGTCGGAGCGCCGTGGATTGACGCAGAAGCGCTGGCGCGCCGACTCAACGCGCGGGGAATCGCCGGAGTCCGTTTTGAGCCGACGCGCTTCACGCCGACCGAGAACCGCTACCGGAACCAGCTCTGCCACGGAGTGAGGCTGATCCTGGTCGATCGCAAGAAGCTCGACTCGCCCGAACTGGGTATCGAACTCGCGCATGCGTTGCAGAGCCTCTTCCCGGCGGCCTTTCATCTCGACGAGATCGCTGCCGCGCTCGCGTCGCGCTCGGTGATGGCGGCGCTGCGCGAAGGCCGCGATCCGCGCCAGATCGCCGAGGGCTGGCGAGCGGAGCTGGAGCGCTTTCGTGCGCACAGACAGGCCTATCTGCTCTACCCCTAGCCCGGCCGCCTGTGCGACCGAGCAATCCCGCATCCTCTACGGTCCGCACTCGCTCAGGTACGGAACCGACTGAAACCAGATGAAGCCAAATTCAAGACCCACAGCCTGCGAGGGCTGTGGGTTTATCCTGCCATCAAGCCCGGCCGACCCTCGCGGATTTTCCTATGCTTTCGCTGTGGGGCAAGCGCTCACGACAGGGAAGGGGGCTGGGCATGCAGGGGATTCGGGTTTTGGCGGGATGTGGCTGCGTCGTGCTTCTGACGTCCGGATGCTCTTCGTTGCTGCCCAAGAGTGAGAGCGTGACGGAAGGACCATGGCATAGTTTTGCCGAGGCCCAGAACGCGTTTGACTGTATCTCCCCGGGCGAAACCCGGGTCGAAGAGCTGCCGGCGCTGGGCCTTTCGCTGACTGCGAATCCCAACGTGATCCTTCTCAATTATTCCGATGTGCTGCGCCGCTTCGTCCCGGTCTCGCTGAACGGTTCCCTCGATATCGCCCCCGGGGTTCTCGAATGCATCGCCGCGAAGGCAGCCTGCCAGGGCTATGAGATCGAGCAGAGAGTCGTCGAGCGCAAACGCTATGGCAACTTCTGGGTGGATTTCCTGAACTTCGAGCGCAAGGTCGACATTGCCGGCTGGCGCTTCCAGGGCATCCTGCTCGTCAAGGACAACAGGGTGATCTACAAGCTCTCTGGCGGTCAGCCGGTGATTCGCGAGCGCGAGGAGAACCGCAACCCTCTGGGGCCGTTGCAGGGGATTGGCGAGTCGCATCTGCTCAGCGCGTGGTGAGGGTCAAGCTGCCGCTGCTACCGGACTGACAGACCGGATGGCGCTCTCCAAAACCCGGGGGCGTGACCCCGGGTTTTGTCCCTCCGCACTCAAGGCGCGACATTGACCGCGAATTTGTGCACCCAGGTCGTTCCGCTGCCGCCAACGACTTCGTTGCCGAATTCGACGCTGGCGACATATTCGTCCGCGCTGACCAGGCCCTTGCCGATCATGTAGCGCAGCAGTTCATCGATCGGAATGCGGCCAGAGAGCTGACGAGTGGGGCTGCGGAAGGAGTAGAGCGTCCATCCGCGACCGTCGCCACGGTTGCCGATGTTGTCGGCACGGAACAGGTCGTAGCGAACGCCTCCGAGCACGGGCCGATCGACGATCTTGCCGGCAGGAACGGCGTCCTTCCGGTAGTCCATCCAGAACATGATCTCGGTGGTGATCAGCGTCGGATCGGGCTTTTCGCTCCATTTTCCACTGTGGGTCAGCCAGATCTCGGGAGCCAGGTTGTAACTGCCCGTCGCTTGCGTCTCGACCTCGTAGTCGAGGCTCAGGCTCTGCATGTCCGATATGCGAAGCGGGAAGCGAGGGTCGGAAGGCGTTCCGCCGGACCAGGGTTTCCAGCCGAACATGATCTGTGGATAGGCGAACACGGTCGGATCGTTTCCCGGCCAGTTCCAGGTCCAGCCGATCTCGTCATGGCCATCCCGGTTCCGGCGCAGCAGGCATTGTTCCGGGGTGAAGCCATGAGCCTTGTCGATTCCCCAGACGTTGTTCTCGTACTTGTAGGGGCCGACGATCGCGCTCGCCCAGGCGGCGCAGTCCGCGCTGACTCCGGCTTCGCTGCGTCCGGGGGCCGGGAAGTCCGGCTTGCTGGCGGTCGGTGAGCCTGCGCAGGCGGCGAGCAGCAGCAGGGCAAGAAGGGGCATGCGCATCGGGTGTCTCCTCGGATTCATTCAGGGTGTGCCCAATATAGCGGGGAGAAGCCGGAGCCCTGCTGTCGCGGCTTGCGCCAAACCTTGCCCGGCTTGCGCTTCAGCGCGCCAGAGGAAGGACCGGCATGCAGAGCAAGGCATCGGTCCGCCTTCTCTCGCTGAGTTGCGGATTGACCGGATAGGCTTCGAAAAACGGGGCCGTCCCCGCGGTGAAACCGCTTCCGGGCAACCACTCTTTGAGCAGCCAGGACCAGGCGGCCCCGATGTCGATGCGCTCGGCCGGGAAGGCGAGACAGGCGTACCAGCCCCCCTCGACCCGCTTGCGGGAGGAGAGCTGGCAAGCCATGTCCTGCCAGCTTTCGGGCAGGACCACGCAGGCATCGTAGCGCCGGTGTCGGGCGGCGGTGATGGCCGGGTCGTCCAGGCCCATGCCCAGCAGCGGCTGGTTCTCCAGACCGATGGAGCGCACCCAGGGAAGAAAGCGCGCCCAGAGCGAATCGACCACCTCGGCGTAGTCCCCTCGGGCGCGCCAGTAGAGCACTTCGCGTGAGGGAAAGCGGTGCAGCTCGACGGATTCAAGCCCCAGATCCTGTGCCGGGCTGATCGATTGCGAGTCGGGGCGGGATGCGAGGGCGGGGTGGACGCGCCAGGCGCTGGGCGAGAGACCGAAGTGCTGCCGGAACGAGCGCGAAAAAGTCTCGGCGGACGAAAAGCCACAGGACAGCGCGATCTCGAGTATCGACAGGCCTGGCGCGTTGCGCAACCGGATTCCGGCGGTCTCGAGCCGGCGACGGCGCACGAAATCCCTGATCGTCTCGCCCGTCCAGCTGTGAAAGAGACGGTGCAGGTGAAACGGAGAGAAAGCCGCGAGCGGGGCCAGATGCTCCAGCCTCAGATCCTCGGCGAGGTGGGTGTCGACATGGTCGATGACGCGGTTGAGCCTTCTCGCATGACTGTCGAGTGGGGTGTGGGGGCTGGGGGCGCGTGTCATCGGAGGTTTCGGGGCCGGGCGAGCTGCGTGTGATAACGTTTGCAAGCCTGCCACAAAGCGGGTTTGAACGCTACGGGAATCCCCCCTTTCGCGCTGTGTTTCAGGCCTGTTCCGGTCCTTCCGGAAGATGGCCGGCCCTGACCGAGGATTCGACGAGCGCGAGCGCATAGTCGGCAAGCCTGGGGGCGCCGCGGCGGATCGATTCGGTGCGCTGGCGCACGCGGTTGGCCGTGACCCCGTTGGCCTGCCAGGCACGGCCGGCCGTCATCGCGTTGTGGATCATCGGCATCAGGCGATCCAGCGACAGCGCGAAGCGCGCTTCGGGGGTTTCGCCGGCCTCGTACTCGTCCCACAGTGCGTGCAGCCGCATCGCGTCATCGACAGGCAGCAGACCGAAGATCCGTTCGGCTGCGGCCTTCTCGCGTGCCTCTTTCGTCGCGTTACCGGCATCGTCGTAGGCGAAGGTATCGTCGGCGTCGATCTCGACCAGGTCGTGCACGAGCAGCAGCTCCATCACATGGCTGCGATCGACCGGCTCAGCCGAGTGCTCGGCGAGCACGAGAGCCATCAGGCTTACATGCCAGCTGTGCTCGGCGGAGTTCTCGCGGCGGGAGGAATCGACGAGATAGCTCTGCCTCAGCACGGTTTTCAGGCGGTCGATCTCGACGATGAAACGGATCTGTTGTTCGAGTCGGTGTTCCATTGGCAATCCAAAAAAATCGGGCGACCCCGAAGGATCGCCCGATTTGTGCCGTTTGGCCAGCCCGCTTCCCCGGCCGTGACCGGGGTGCGGGTCTTCTTCCAAGGGGGAAGGGCTGTCAGGCGGATTGAAGCGCAGTGGCGAACTGCTCGGCCTTGTCGCCGATGATCAGGTGGATGACCCCCGGCGAGACCTTCATGGTCGCGACGACGCCGGCGAGCTTGGCTGCCGCTTCGTCAAACTTCGCGCCGTCCTTGAGTTCGACGCGCAGACGGGTGAAGGCGACTGCCTCGATCTTGCCGAGGTTGGCGCGTCCGCCCAGAGCGGCGAGCATGGGACCGGCAGCTTCGCGAACCCAGGGCTCGATCGCGACTGCGGCGGCCGGAGCGGCTGCGGCGGGTGCAGGCGCAGCCGCGGCGATCGGAGCGCTGCCCAGATCCGCTTCGGGACCGGCCACTTTCAGGTACTCGGACATGTCGGTCTTCAGGTTTTCGGACAGCGGCCCGAAGATCGCCTGGAAGCCGTTGCCGACCGTGACGACGCCAGAAGCTCCGAGTGCCTTCAGACGGGCCTGATCGACCTTGGCCGGTTCCTTGACCGCGACGCGCAGGCGGGTGATGCAGGCGTCGAGGCTGGCGATGTTGCTGCGGCCACCGAAAGCGAGAACCAGATCCAGGGCCTTGCCGTGCTGGCCGGCGCTGTGCGCGACGGGGGCCGCGCCTTCGACGGTGTCTTCACGACCCGGAGTCTTCAGGTTGAACTTCGTGATCACGAAGCGGAACACCGTGTAGTAGATCGCGGCGTAGATCGGGCCGAGGATGAACACATAGAGCGCACCCTGGGACTTGTTGCCGATCAGGTTGAACATCAGGAAGTCGATGCCGCCCTGCGAGAAGGTGAAGCCCATGTGCATGCCGATCGTGTTCGCGACGAACTGGCAGGACGCGGCGAGCAGAGCGTGGATGAAGTACAGCACAGGAGCGACGAACAGGAAGGCGAACTCGATCGGCTCAGTGATGCCGGTCAGGAACGAGGTCAGTGCGGCCGAGACCATCATGCCGCCGACGGCGAGCTTGTTCTCGGGCTTGGCGCTGTGCCAGATCGCGATCGCGGCGGCGGGCAGACCGAACATCTTGAACAGGAAGGCACCCGCCAGCACGCCGGCGGTGCGGTCACCCGCGAAGAAGCGGTTGATGTCGCCGCTGACGACCTTGCCGGCTGCGTCGGTGAAGGAGCCCATCTCGAAGAAGAAAGGCACGTTCCAGATGTGGTGCAGACCGAAGGGGATCAGCAGACGTTCGACGAAACCGTAGACGGTCGCTGCGGTGCGCGGATCGCTGACCGCGGCCCAGTGCGAGAAGGCCTTGATGGCGCCGCCGATCGGGGGCCAGACAAAGGACAGAATCGCTCCCAGCACGATCGCGGCGATCGCGGTCACGATGGGGACGAAGCGCTTGCCGGCGAAGAAGCCGAGGTAAGCCGGCAACGCTATCCGGAAGTAGCGGTTGAACATCCAGGCAGCGAGGCCGCCGGCGAGGATGCCGCCGAACACGCCGGTCTGGATCGAGGGCAGGCCCATGATCGTGTCCGGCTTGATGCCCATGATTCCGGCCATCACGCCCAGCGTCACGGTCATGACGAGGTAGCCGATCGTTGCGGCGATCGCCGCGACACCGTCGTTCTCGGTGAAGCCGAGCGCGACGCCGATCGCGAAGATCAGCGGCAGGTTGCCGAAGATCACGTCGCCGGAGTTCTTCATCAGCGACAGGATGGTCAGTGCGACCTGGTTGGTCGTGTGGAAATCGGTGGCGCCGAGACCGAGCAGCAGACCTGCGACAGGCAGGACGGCCACCGGCAGCATCAGCGCTTTGCCGATCTTCTGCAGGACCGCGAATGCGTTGCTAAACATGGTTAATTATCTCCTCCAAAGGGGTACTGCGATCAATCTGCATATGCAGCCAGGCGCGAGCGCACTTCTGCGGCCGTTCCCAGATGCAGGATTTCATTTGCCATCTGCGTGCACTCGGCGTGCGAGAGGCGCTTGACCAGGGCCTTGATCGCCGGGATTGCCGGGACCGAGACCGAGAGCTCATCGACACCGAGGCCGACCAGCACCGGGACCGCCATCGCGTCGGACGCGAGGCCGCCGCAGACGCCGACCCATTTGCCGTGCTTGTGCGCGCCCTCGACGGTCAGCGAGATCATCCTCAGCACCGACGGGTGCAGGCCGTCGGCCTGTTTCGCGAGCTTCGGGTGGCCGCGGTCCATCGCCAGCGTGTACTGGGTCAGATCGTTTGTGCCGATCGAGAAGAAGTCGACTTCCGGTGCGAACACTTCGGCCATCACCGCCGCCGACGGAACTTCGATCATGACGCCGACCTTGGCCGACGGATGGCCGCTGGCCTGGACTTCCTCGGCGAGGATTGCCTTTGCGGCGCGCAGCTCGTCGAGCGTTGCGACCATCGGGAACATGATGTGCAGTCGGGCGAGCGGGGCAGCCTGAAGGATTGCGCGCAGCTGGGTACGGAAGATCTCCGGATATTCAAGGCTGACCCGGATGCCGCGCAGACCCAGGAAGGGGTTGTCTTCGCGGGGCAGGGGCAGATAGGGCAGGGGCTTGTCGCCACCGACATCCAGAGTCCGGATCACCAGCGGGCGGTCGTGGCCGAGCGCCTGCGCAACCGCCTTGTAGGCGGCAGCCTGTTCCTCTTCGCTCGGGGCGGTATCGCGGTCGTCGAACAGGAATTCGGAACGCAGCAGGCCGACGCCTTCGGCGCCGTGGGTGACGCCTTCCTGGGTGTCGGCGGCGTTGCGCACGTTCGCGACGACTTCGATGTGGTGTCCGTCGGTCGTGATCGCCGCTTCGCTGGCCGCGGCCATCTCTTCGGCGCGCTTGGTGGCCTGACGGGCAACCCTGGCCTGGGCTTCGGCGATCTCTGTTTCAGAGGGCTTCTTGAGTAGAAGGCCCTTGCTGCCGTCGAGAACGACCAGCGAACCTTCGGTCAGGGTCAGCGCTGCTTCGTCGATGCCGCAGATCGCCGGGATGCCCAGCGAGCGGGCGAGGATCGCGACGTGGCTGGTCGCGCCGCCGCCGGTCGTGCAGAAGCCGAGCACCTTGCTGCGGTCGAAGGAAGCCGTGTCGGACGGAGTCAGCTCTTCGGCGATCAGGATGGAGCCTGCGGGCACGTCGATCTGGGCCTGTTCGACTCCGGCGAGCAGGGCCAGAACGCGGCGGCCGACGTCGCGGATGTCATTGGCGCGTTCGCGCAGCAGTGCGTTGTCCAGCCCTTCGAGGCGGGTCGCATAGCGGGTGAAGGCTTCGCGCCATGCAAAGCCGGCGCTCTTGCCATCGCCGATGCCTTCGATCGCCAGATCGACGAGGTCGGGGTCTTCGAGCAGTTCCTGGTGGGCGACCAGGATCTGCGCCTTGGCCGGGTCGGACAGGCGGCCCTTCAGCGTTTCGATCTGGTTGCGGGCTTCGTGCAGCGCGGCATCGAGCTTCAGGCGTTCGACGCTCGCCGACTCGCCGCGCTCGCTGACTGCGATGATCTGCTGGCGGTACTGGACGATCTTGCCGACCGCGAGACCCGGCGAGGCCGAGACACCGGCCAGTTCGTTGGCCGAGGCGGGCTTGGCGCGAACCGGGGCGGGCTCGGTGGTTTCCTCGCCCGGCGCTTCGCCGGCGGCTTCACCGCAGCCGGACGCGAGCAGCGCCGACAGCGAGCGGATCGCTTCCGCTGCGTCGGGACCCGTGGCGCGGATCGCGACCGCATCGCCTTCGCGGGTCGCGAGCCCCATGATCGCGACGACCGACTTCGCGTTCGCTTCGTCGGAGCCGCGCACGAGGCGCAGGTCGGACTTGTACTTCTTCGCTTCGGCGGCGAGCACCGCGGCGGGGCGAGCGTGCAGGCCGGACGGGTTGGGCAGGCTCACCGCTTCGCCGGTCAGCGCGGCATGCGTTCCAGTCTGCGTGGTGGTCGAAGTCTCGGCAGCGAGTTCAATCGTCAGCGCGACCGACTTGCCCGCTTCGACGAGGCCGTTGGCCGGCACGAAGCGCATCACCTTTTCGACGTTGGCGATCAGAACCTGGGTCAGCAGGCTGCGCGCCTTGCGTGCGACGAGGTCGACATCGAAGCTGATCAGAAGCTGGCCGGCCGTGATCCGGTCTCCCTGCTTGACCGCGGGCTTGAAACCCTCGCCCTTGAGCAGAACGGTATCGATGCCGATGTGGACCAGCACTTCAATGCCTTCGGCGGTCGTGATCGTCAGAGCGTGGTGGGCCTGGTGAAGCTGGGTCACGACGCCGGAGACCGGGGCGAGCAGCTCGCCCGAAGTCGGATCCAGAGAAATGCCGTCACCGACCATTTTCTGTGCGAAGACCGGATCCGGAACCGATTCGAGCGGAATCAGAACCCCGGAGAGCGGGGCGAGGATTTCCAGCCTGGCTGCGGGTGCTTGCATCAAACAACTCCTGATGATTCAAATGGTTGTCGGGTTCTTCCGCGGAAGGAGTCCGGGTATACCCTGATGAGGGTTAACCCTAGCATTTATCGAGGCATAAATGTTGTTTTAGATCAGCATAGGCGCGGGGTGCTACGCGCGCAGGCTTTGTCTACAGCGCGGAGCCGGGGTTTGTCGTGTTTTTCGTAAGATGGATATAGCGACAAGCGATGCGGGAAAGCCCCTAGCAGTGAGAGAATCACGCTTTGGGCCTGGAAGGCCTGTTCCATCCACTGACGAGAACAAACGATGACAACAACCGCAGTCCCCGCGCCCGGAGTCCTGGCCGCGGAGCCTACCGAGCGTCACCCCCGTGGCCTCAAGGTGATCTTCTTCGCCGAGATGTGGGAGCGCTTCTCTTACTACGGAATGCGCGCCCTGCTGGTGCTCTATCTGGTCAATGCGCTGCACTATGACCGCGCCCACGCGCTGGAGCTCTACGGGATCTATACGGGACTCGTCTATCTGACTCCGCTGATCGGTGGCTACCTCGCCGACAAGTACCTCGGCCTTCGCCAGGGCGCGGTGATCGGCGGCATCATCATGATGTTCGGCCACTTCGCGATGGCCTTCGAGCCTCTGCTTCATCTCGCCTTGGGCTTGCTGATCGTCGGTAACGGTTTCTTCAAGCCCAACACCTCGACGATGGTCGGTCAGCTCTATCGCGAACACGATTCGCGCCGCGATGCCGGCTACACGATCTTCTACATGGGGATCAACATGGGCGCGTTCTTCGCGCCGCTGGTCGCCGGCACTCTGGGCGAGAAGGTGGGCTGGCACTGGGGCTTCGCTTCGGCGGGTATCGGTATGGGCTGCGGTCTTTTCTCTTTGCTGTACAACCAGAAACTGCTCGGCAACGCCGGGCTTCGCTCCGGGCAGACCGCGATCGACCGCTCCGACTGGCTGCGCATTCTCGCGATCAGCCTTGCCGCGATCCCCTTCGTCTATGCGGTGATCTGGGCCTGGGGCGGGATCTCGGCGCTGATCGCGCCGCTGCCGCTGTGGGGCAAGCTCTTGCTCGGGGCCGCGTTGATCGTCGCCGCGGTCAAGGCGCCCGGCCTGATCGGCAAGAAGGACGCCTCGGCCCAGCCGGTCACCCGGGAAGAGTGGCACAGGATCTTCGCGATCGCGATCATCGTGTTCTTCGTGATCTTCTTCTGGATGGGCTTCGAGCAGGCGGGCGGCACGATGAGCCTGTTCGCCGACACCCAGACCGATCGCCATGTCGCCGGGTTCTTCGCTACGCCGGAATCCTGGCTCGTATCGGATAACTGGTTCATCGCCAACATCCTGCTGCCGCTGTCCAAGGGCTTCGAGATTCCCGCTTCCTGGTTCCAGTCGGTCAATCCTCTGGTGATCATCCTGTTCGCGCCCGTCTTCTCGGCGCTGTGGAAGCGGATGGACAGCTCGCGCTTCGCGCTGTCCTCGACTGCCAAGCAGGGCTGGGGCATGGTCGTTCTGGGTCTGGGCTTCATCGTGCTCGCGATCGCCCAGGCCAAGGCCGATGCGACCGGTCCGGTCGGCCCGCAGTGGCTGTTCATCGTCTACTTCATCCACACGATGGGCGAGCTGATGCTCTCGCCGGTCGGTCTGTCCATGGTCTCCAAGGTTGCTCCGGCTCGTCTGGGCGGTCTGCTGATGGGCGTCTGGCTGCTCTCGTCGGCGGTAGCGAACTACCTGTCCGGCACGCTCGAAGCGATGCTGCACGGCTACGGAATCCCGCTCTACTGGTTCCTGGTCGGCTCGTCGATCGGCGCTGGCGTCGTGCTGTTGCTGATCACGCCGCTGGTTCGGCGCCTGATGCACGGCAAGGACTGAAGCCTTTGAATTTCCTTGCATACCGAAAAGCCCGTCCTCGTGACGGGCTTTTTTTCGTTCACAGCCGGGCGAAATATCTTTTTTATATTTTGTTTGACGCTCGAACAAACTTGTCCTAGAGTTCGAATCACCAAAGGAGGTCCGCTTCGGACCAAAACGAAAACAAGGGGAGAACATGTTCCTCGGAATCGATCTGGGTACTTCGGAAGTCAAACTGCTGCTGCTCGCCGACGATCACACGATCGTCGCGACGGCGGGCGAAAAGATCGCGGTTTCCCGGCCCCAGCCCCACTGGTCGGAGCAGGACCCGAATGAATGGTGGAGCGCGACCGGCAAGGCTGTCGCGGCGCTGCGCGCCAAGGCGCCGGATGAATTCGCGAAAGTGCGGGCGATCGGCCTGTCCGGCCAGATGCACGGAGCGACGCTGCTCGACGCGAAGGATCAGGTTCTGCGTCCGGCCATCCTGTGGAACGACACCCGTTCGGCCGCCGAGTGCGCCGAGCTGACCGCGCGCTGCCCGGAGCTGCCGCAGATCTCGGGCAACCTCGCGATGCCCGGTTTCACGGCGCCCAAGCTGGTCTGGGTCGCCAAGCATGAACCGGAGATCTTCAAGAAGATCGCCGCGGTTCTGCTGCCCAAGGATTTCCTGCGCATGAAGCTGGTCGGAGACAAGGTCTCCGAGATGTCCGATGCCGCCGGGACGCTGTGGCTCGATGTCGCGAAGCGCGACTGGTCGGACGAGTTGCTCGCCGCGACGGGCCTGACCCGTGCGCAGATGCCTCGCCTCGTCGAAGGCAGCGAAGTCTCGGGCAAGCTCTTGCCCGAAGTCGCGAGCGCCTGGGGCCTGTCGGAGGATGTCGTCGTCGCCGGCGGCGGCGGTGACAACGCGGCCAGCGCGATCGGCATCGGTGCCGTCGCGCCGGGAGACGGCTTCATCTCGCTGGGCACCAGCGGAGTGCTCTTCGTCGTCACCGACCGCTTCCGTCCGAATCCGGCTTCGGCCGTCCATGCCTTCTGCCACGCGGTGCCGAATCGCTGGCACCAGATGAGCGTGATGCTGTCGGCCGCGAGCTGCCTCTCCTGGGTGACCCGGCTGGTCCACGCCGAGAACGAAGGCGCTCTGCTCGCCGAGGCGAATGCCTTGAGCGTCGATGAGCGGATGGCCGCGCCGATCTTTCTGCCCTATCTGTCCGGCGAGCGGACTCCGCACAACGATGCCCAGGCCCAGGGCGTGTTCTTCGGCCTCAATCACGACACGAGCGCGGCGCATCTAGCCTACTCGGTCATCGAAGGCGTCGCCTTCGGAACGATGGATGGTCTGGCCGCGCTGCAATCGGCGGGTACTGTCGTCGGCCGTCTGGCTCTGGTCGGCGGCGGTTCGCGCAGCGCCGAATGGGCCCAGCTTTTGGCGTCTATCCTCAATACCGAGGTCGTGACGCTGGAGGGCAGCGAGACCGGCGGTGCGCTCGGTGCGGCCCGGCTCGGCTGGCTGGCCGCGGGCGGCAGCGTCGAGACGGTCTGCCGTGCTCCGGTCGTGCGCGACCGCTTCCTGCCCAACGCCGCACAGCGCGAAAGGCTGCTTCCCCGCTATCAACGTTTCACTTCGCTCTATCCCCGGCTGCGCGAGCTGTTCGTGCGCTGAGGGGCATTCCTTATAAACAAGTGGTTCAGGAGACAGACATGAAAAGCTATTTCGACGGCATCGAGAAAATCCGCTACGAAGGTCCGGAATCGAGCAACCCGCTCGCGTTCAAGTACTACGATGCCGACCGCGTCGTGCTCGGCAAGAGGATGGAAGACCAGCTGCGCTTCGCGGCCTGCTACTGGCACAACTTCTGCTGGAACGGCGGCGATCCGTTCGGTGGCGACACCTTCATGCGCCCCTGGCACCACATGGCGAGCGAGATGGACGCAGCGCTGCTCAAGGCCGATGTCGCGTTCGAATTCTTCAGCAAGCTCGGTGCGCCTTTCTACTGCTTCCACGACCGTGACGTCGCTCCCGAAGGCGCGACTCCGCGCGAGAGCGTCGACAACTTGCGCCGCATCGTCGATGTGCTGGCCAAGAAGCAGGAAGAGACCGGCATGAAGCTCTTGTGGGGCACGGCGAACATGTTCAGCCACCGTCGCTTCATGTCCGGCGCCTCGACGAACCCGGATCCGGAAATCTTCGCGATGGCCGCGCTGCAGGTCAAGGAAGCGATGGATGCAACGCTGAAACTCGGCGGCGCGAACTATGTGATGTGGGGCGGCCGCGAAGGCTACGAGACGCTGATCAATACCGACATGAAAGCCGAACTCGAACAGCTCGGTCGCTTCCTGACGATGGCCGTCGATTACAAGCACAAGATCGGCCTGAAGGGTCCGATCCTGATCGAGCCGAAGCCGCGCGAACCGTCCAAGCACCAGTACGACTTCGACACCGCGACCGTCTATGGCTTCCTGAAGAAGTACGGTCTTGAAAACGAAGTGAAGATGAACATCGAAGCGAACCACGCGACGCTGGCCGGCCACAGCTTCGAGCACGAGATCGCGACCGCGAACGCATTGGGCATCTTCGGTTCGATCGACATGAACCGGGGCGATGCGCAGTGCGGCTGGGATACCGACCAGTTCCCGAACAGCATCCCCGACACGACTCTGGCGATGTATTACATCCTGCAAGGTGGCGGGTTCACGACCGGCGGCGTCAACTTCGACGCCAAGGTTCGCCGTCAGTCGATCGACCCGGTCGATCTGTTCTACGGCCACATCGGCGCGATGGACGTCACCGCGCGCGCGCTGCTGATCGCCGAGAAGATGATCAACGATGGCAAGTTCGCGCAGGTCACGAAGGATCGCTACGCGGGCTGGCAGGGTGAATTCGGTCAGAAGATCATGACCGGCAAGCTGGGCCTCGATGCGGTTGCCCAGCATGTGATCGACCGCAACGTCGATGTGCTGCCCCGTTCCGGTCGTCAGGAACTGACCGAGAACCTGCTCAACAGCTACATCTGATCCACCCTGTACGCGGTGGCGCAGCCACCGCCACGGCGGGGGTAATCGAACCCCGCCGTGGCCGTGCGCCTGTCTGCGTGGCCATCTCACCTGTACTGCGCTCCGCAAGCTATGGACGGAACGGCTGATCATGGAGGGGAGGGCTTGCGGGCGCAAACCGCTGCGTTACGCTCTGGGCGCCGAACCCTGAAGGACGATTCCATGATCAATCCGCAGTCCCTTGCCAACGCTCTTCGCCTGCTCGCGATGGATGGTGTCCAGGCCGCAAAATCCGGACACCCCGGCATGCCTCTGGGCATGGCTGATATCGCCGTCGCGCTGTGGCACCGCCACCTCCGTCACAACCCGGTCGATCCGAAATGGCCCAACCGCGACCGTTTCGTGCTCTCCAACGGTCACGGCTCGATGCTGCTCTATTCGCTCTTGCACCTGACCGGCTACGATCTGCCGCTCGCCGAGCTCAAGCGCTTCCGTCAGCTGCACAGCAAGACTCCCGGTCACCCCGAATACGGCTACACGGTCGGCGTCGAAACGACGACCGGCCCGCTCGGCCAGGGCCTCGCCAACGCGGTCGGCTTTGCACTCGCCGAGCGCCTGCTGGCCAACGAATTCAACCGCGAAGGCTTCCCCGTCGTCGATCACCACAGCTACGTGTTCCTGGGCGATGGCTGCATGATGGAAGGCATTTCGCACGAAGTGGCTTCGCTCGCCGGAACCTGGAAGCTCTCCAAACTGATCGCGTTCTACGACGACAACGGCATCTCGATCGACGGCCGCGTCGAGAACTGGTTCACTGATGACACGCCGGCCCGCTTCGAAGCCTATGGCTGGAATGTGATCCGCTCCGTCGACGGTCACGACGTCGATGCGGTCGATGCGGCGATCCGCGCAGCGAAAGCCCAATCCGCCAAGCCGACCCTGATCTGCTGCAAGACCGTGATCGGCAAGGGCTCGCCGAACAAGGCCGGAACCCACGACGTGCATGGTTCTCCCCTGGGCGACGCCGAGATCGCCGCGACGCGCGCCGCGCTGGGCATAGCCGCCGGGCCGTTCGAGGTCAGCGACGAAGTGCGCGCAGCCTGGAATGCCCGCGAGGCCGGCGAGGCGCTCGAGAGCGAATGGACGCGCCTGTTCGAAGCCTACCGCGCGAAATACCCCGAACTCGCCGCCGAGTTCGCTCGGCGCGTCTCGGGAACTCTGCCCGCCGACTACGCGAAACTGAGCAATGAGGCGCTCGCCGCGATCGTCGCGAAGGGCGAGACGATCGCTTCGCGCAAGGCGAGCCAGAACGCGCTCGACGCGCTGGCCCCGCACATCCCCGAGCTGCTCGGCGGCTCGGCCGACCTCGCGCCGTCGAACCTGACGATGTGGAAGGGCTGCTCGCCGGTGCGCGATGCCGGTGGCAACTACCTGAACTACGGTGTGCGCGAATTCGGCATGGCCGCGATCATGAACGGCCTCGTGCTGCATGGAGGTCTGCGCCCCTATGGCGGCACTTTCCTGATGTTCAGCGAGTACGCGCGCAACGCGATCCGGATGGCGGCGCTGATGAAGATCAACCCGATCTACGTCTTCACGCACGACGGCATCGGCGTCGGCGAGGATGGGCCGACCCACCAGCCGGTCGAGCAGACCGCGACGCTGAGGATGGTGCCCAACCTCGAC
This sequence comes from Niveibacterium terrae, assembly GCF_048213115.1. Lineage (GTDB taxonomy): Bacteria > Pseudomonadota > Gammaproteobacteria > Burkholderiales > Rhodocyclaceae > Niveibacterium > Niveibacterium terrae. The sequence continues at coordinate 1,433,283 of NZ_CP172404.1, forward strand.
GTCTGGCGGCCCTGCGATGCGGTCGAGAGCTTCGTTGCCTGGCAGGTCGCGCTCGAACACGAAGCGACGCCGACCGCGCTGATCCTCTCCCGTCAGAACCTTCCCCATCAGCCGCGCTCGCCGCAGCAGATTGCTGACATCCGCCGCGGCGGCTATGTCCTTCACGAGGCCGAAGGAAGCGCCCAGGCCGTGATCCTCGCGACCGGCTCCGAAGTCGGACTCGCCGTCGCGGCCCAGGCCCTTCTGGCCAGCGAAGGCATCGCAGCCCGCGTCGTCTCGATGCCTTCACCGCATCTCTTCGACAAGCAAGACACCGCTTATCGTGCCCAGGTGTTGCCCAAAGGACTCGCCCGGGTTGCGGTCGAGGCCGGCGTCACCGACTATTGGCGCAAGTATGTCGGCCTGGAAGGCGAAGTGATCGGTCTGGATCACTTCGGCGAGTCGGCCCCGGCCGGCGAACTCTACGATGTCTTCGGCATCACCGCCGAGGCCGTCGCTCAAGCTGTGCGCAAACTGGTAAAGGAGTCAGCATGAGTCGCATCAAGGCAGTCGGCGAACTGGGTCAGCAGATCTGGTTCGATTCGATCTCTCACCAACTGATCGCGAGCGGCGAACTCGCCCGTCTGATCGCCGAGGACGGCGTCGCCGGCGTCACGTCGAACCCGGCGATCTTCCAGCAGGCCTTCAGCCGGGACCCGAGCTATGCGCAGGCGAAAGCTCTGCTGCCGGCGGATCTGACCGACCCCGAGAAGCGCTTCGAGGCGCTCGCGATTCCCGACATCCAGGCTGCCTGTGACGCGTTTGCCGAGCTGTACCGGACGAGTGGTGGCAACAAGGGTTTCGTCAGCTTCGAAGTCTCGCCCAGTCTGTCGCACGACGCGGTCGGTACGCTCGCCGCGGCGAAGCGGCTGTGGGCCGCAATCGACCGGCCCAACGCGATGATCAAGATCCCGGCGACCCGCGAAGGCCTCTTCGCGATCCGTCAGGCGACCGCGGCCGGCATCAACGTCAACGTGACGCTGATGTTCTCGCCCGCCCATGTCGACGCGGTTGCCCGGGCTCACGCCGACGGTCTGCTCGACCGGGTTGCGGCAGGCCTGCCGGTCGCGGCCATTCGCTCGGTCGCCAGCGTCTTCATCTCCCGGCTTGACAGCAAACTCGATCCTCAGCTTCCCGAGCCGCTGCAGGGCCGGATCGCGGTCGCCGCGGCGCAGCTCGCCTACGACGAGTGGAAGAAGCACTGGGGGCCGGAAGGAGATCGCTTCGCGCCTCTGGCCGCGAAGGGCGCGTGCCCGCAGTGGCTGCTGTGGGCCAGCACCGGCACGAAGAACCCGCTCTACCGCGATGTGCTCTACGTCGAACAGCTGATCGGGCCGGATACCGTCAACACGGTGCCCGAGGCGACTCTCGCCGCCTTCCGCGATCACGGCGAAGCGCATCCGACGCTCTCCGCGAACCCGACCGGCGCGCGCGCCGCGCTCGACCAGGCGAAGAAGCTCGGCATCGACCTCGATGCGGTCGGCGAAGTGCTGCAGCAGGAGGGACTGGTCCAGTTCGAACAGGCTTTTGCAAAGCTCCTCGAATCGGTGCTCTGAACCGAATCCACGATAAAAAGCCGGGGAGACCCGGCTTTTTTTGCGGCCTCGCAAGCGAGCGGGAGCAGGCAGGCTTGCGCCTGGCTCAGGCGCTCAGCATCGCTTCAATGTGCGCCAGCTTTTCGGCATAGGGTGCGCGCAGGCGCAGGTTGTACTCACCGCCGGCGCTCTGCACGACTACCGCCTTGGCGTGGCTGAAGCGGCGGAAACCGTAGACGCCGTGATAGGCACCCATGCCCGCGGGGCCGACTCCGCCGAAGGGCAGACTTTCGACCGAAGCGTGGGTCATGATGTCGTTGATCACCAGCGCCCCCGAGGTCGTCTGCGTCGCGAAATGCTGTTGACGCTCGGGATCCGGGCCGAAGTAATAGGCTGCCAGTGGACGCGGGTGCGCGTTGATGTAGTCCAGCGCTTGGTTGCGATCCTGATAGGTCAAGATGGGCAGGATGGGGCCGAAGATCTCTTCCTGCATCACCTTCATGTCATCACGCGCACCGAGCACCAGCACTGGAGCCATCTTGCGCGATTCGATCGACGCGTTCGGCTCACCCTCTGGCGCCAGGCTCACCAGTGTTGCACCCTTGGCCTGGGCGTCTTCGAGCAGGCCTTGCAGGCGCAGGAAGTGGCGTTCATTGATGATCGAGGTGTAGTCCGGATTCGCCTGCATGCTCGGGAAGATTTCGCGGACAAAGCGCTGAGCGTTGTCTACGAAAGCCTCGCGCGCGGATTCAGGCAAGAGAACGTAATCGGGCGAGAGGCAGATCTGGCCGACATTGAAAGTCTTGACGCTGAGCGTGCGCTCGACCGCAGCGCTTAGATCCGCGTCCGTGTCTATCATGACGGGCGATTTTCCACCCAGCTCCAGAGTTAGCGGCACCAGGTTTTCGGCGGCGGCGCGCATCACCTGGCGGCCCACCGCCGTGCTGCCCGTAAAGACTAGGTGATCGAATGGCTGGGCACTGAAGGCCGCGCCCACGGTCGCGTCTCCCTGTACGACGCTCAGCTCCAGCGGATCAAAGTAACGTTTGACCAGCTCGGCGAGCAGGGCGGCGGTGCGCGGCGTGAGCTCCGAGGGCTTGATCAGGGCGCGGTTGCCGGCGGCGAGCACGCCTGAGAGTGGGCTGAAGGCGAGATTGATCGGGAAATTCCACGGACTGATGATGCCTACGACGCCAAGCGCCTGGTACTGCACGCGGGCCTGCATGCCTTCGCCCGGCGCTTCCTGCTCCTCGGGCTGCATCCATTGCTCAAGGTGCTTATGAGCATTGTGCAAGGCGGCGATGGAGCTCATCACGTCGGCCAGCAGGGTCTGGTAGCCGCTGCGATGGCCAAAGTCTTCGCTGACCGCCTCAATCAGCGCGGCACGGTTTTCGCTGAGCAAGCGAATCGCGCGCTCAAGGCGATTCCGGCGCAAAGCTGCGTTGGCCGGGCCATCAGCGAGGTGGGCGCGTTTCATCGCGGAGAGGGTTTTGCCCAGGCGGGCAATCACTGCGTTTGAATTCATCGGGTTTTCCTTTTTCTCGGTTCAGCGGTGAGCCCATGGCCTGAGCCCGTGTCGCGCTGCGGCGGGAGGGGGCTGAACGGGTGCCGTCTTCGCTTCAATGTGAAGAGCAATTTAAACAAAAATAGACCGGTCGTCTAGTAATTTTTCAAAGCTCGCATTCACCCCTGGCGATTCCTCTTTCCGATGCGGGTCTTCTCGGTGCCGGTTTACGCGTCTTGCTGGCAGGCCTTTCAAGGCATCCGCGCAAGCAAAAAGCCCCTCGGGAGTGCCGAGGGGCGTGAAGGGGGTCGCTGAGTCTGTGCGTTCGACGCGTCGCGCCCTCTGGCCATCGTGAGCCTCTCGGCTCGGGGCTGGGCTCAGCCGCAGGTTCCGACCGCGCCGCAGGCGGTGCAGAAGTCGCAGCCGTCCTTGCGGATCACCGACAGGTTGCCGCACTCATTGCAGCGCGAACCCTGCATCAGCTGCGGATCGCGCTCGGCGCGCGGCGCTTCGAGGATGCCCATCTCGCGGGTCGGATAGCCGTTGTCGTCGAGCACGCCCAGCATCGAATAGCGGTGGATGATCAGACGGGCGAGGTAGGCGACCGTCGAGGGCCAGTTCTGCTGGCGGCGCGTCCCGGGCACGAAGGCCATGAAGTCGCCCAGAGGCTCCGGATAGTTCAGGAGCTTTCTGAGCTTCATGCCTATCCAGGCCGGATCCATGACCCGCATGTCCAGCGACAGGATCTGGGTCAGACCGTCGAGCGCGCGCGGGTAGTTGCCCGACAGCCACATCGAGTAGGGGCGGGTCACGCCGTCGGGGAGCGTGATCTCCTTCAAGCCCAGCACGAACTCTTCGCCGGTTGCCGGGTTCGCGATATCGACGGTCCAGGACAGCGTGCCATCGGTTCCGGTCTTTGGTTCCTGCAGGCTGAACACCGCGTCGAGCACCGGTGTCGGCGCAGCGGACGCTTCGAAGGCGCCGAGCTTCTCGCAGCGGTAGCGCAGTACCTGGGCGAAACCGGCGACGACGCCGGGTACGAGGCGCTTTTCGCCGCTGGGCGGGAAGTGCAGTTCGAAGGGGCGGTCATCGACGGTGCGGGCCAGCGTGTCGAGTTTGAGCTTGAGCCAGGCGCGGTCGTTTGCGCGCATGTCCATCGACAGAGTCTTCGCGACGGCGCCCAGACCGCGCGGCTGATCGCCGCCATTGACCCAGACTTCGAACGGGAAGCTGCCCCGGCCATCGCCGTTGCTTTCCATGTGGCCGACGAAGATCGCGAATTCGCCTTGGGGCGCTTCGAGCATATAGGTCCAGGCCGTATTGCCGTCGGGCAGCGAGGGGCGGCCCGGCCAGCGCAGGCTCGCGAGGACAGGAGCGGGCAGGGACTTGATCGACAGGCGGCGGTTCGCATCGGAGATCTCGACGTCCTGGGGCTGCTTTTTCTCGGTCGCGGCCGGTTCGACCGACAGCACCGCGCCGAGCACGCTGTTCGGGCGGTAGGTCGCGAGCCCCTTCAGGCCGGCCTTCCAGGCGCTCATATAGAGGCCCTCGAAGTCTTCGTAAGGGTAATCACCCGGCACATTGACGGTCTTCGAGATCGACGTGTCGATGAAGGGGGCGACCGCTGCAACCATGTCCTTGTGCGCCTGGGCGGAGATGGCCAGGGCCGTGACGAAGTAGTCGGGCAGATTCTTGACGTCGCCGCCCAGATGGCGCCAGGCGCGCCAGGCATAGTCCTCGACCTGGTGTTCCTTGAAAGTGCCGTCGGCCATCCGCTTCTTGCGCGTATAGGTCCACGAGAAGGGCGGCTCGATGCCGTTCGACGCGTTGTCAGCGAAGGCGAGCGAGATCGTTCCGGTCGGTGCGATCGACAGCAGGTGCGAGTTGCGCAGGCCCTTCTTGCGGATCTCGTCCTTGACCTTTGCCGGCAGCCGGGACGCGAAGCTCTCGCCCGACAGGTATTTGTCCGCGTCGAAGAGCGGGAAGGCGCCGCGCTCGGTGGCCAGCTTCGCGGAGGCGAGGTAGGCGCGGTCGCGCATCGCTTCGGAGATCTTCGCGGCCACCGCGCGCGCCTCCGCCGTGTCGTAGCGCTGGCCCAGCATGATCAGCGCATCGCCCAGACCGGTGAAGCCCAGGCCGACGCGGCGCTTGCTTCTCGCCTCGTTGTGCTGGTTTTCGAGCGGCCAGGTCGTCACGTCGAGCACGTTGTCGAGCATCCGGATCGACACATCGACGACTTCGCCGAAGGCGGCGAAGTCGAAACGGGCCTTCTGGCCGAAAGGTTCGCGGACGAAACGGGTCAGATTGATCGAGCCGAGGCAGCAGCAGCCATAGGGCGGGAGCGGCTGCTCCGCGCAGGGGTTCGTGGCCTCAATCGTCTCGCAGTAGGAGAGGTTGTTGTCCCGGTTCATCCGGTCGAGGAAGAGGATGCCCGGCTCGGCGTGGTCGTAGGTCGAACGCATGATCTGGTCCCACAGCTCGCGGGCGCGCAGCTTGCGATAGACCCACTGGCCGTCCTTGCGCCGATAAGCCCCGGCCTCCATGATCTCGTGCCCGGGTTCGGACTTGTGGGCCAGCTCGACTTCGGCGTCGTCTTCGACGGCCCGCATGAAGGCGTCGGTGACGCCGATCGACAGGTTGAAGTTCGACAGATCGCCTTCGTCCTTGGCATGGATGAAGGCTTCGATGTCCGGGTGGTCGCAGCGCAGCACGCCCATCTGCGCGCCGCGGCGCGCGCCGGCCGATTCGACGGTCTCGCAGGAGCGGTCGAACACGCGCATGTAGCTGACCGGGCCACTGGCGCGGCTCTGCGTGCCGCGCACCAGAGCGCCGGACGGGCGGATCGACGAGAAGTCATAGCCGACTCCGCCGCCGCGGCGCATCGTCTCGGCAGCTTCGGCCAGCGCCGTGTAGATGCCGGGGCGGCCATCGACGACTTCGGTGACCGAGTCGCCGACCGGCTGGACGAAGCAGTTGATCAGCGTTGCGGTCAGACTGGTGCCGGCCGCCGAGTTGATCCGGCCCGCCGGTACGAAGCCGGCGGCGAGCGCCTGATAGAAGCGCTCCTCCCAGGCCCCGCGTTCCTCTTCCTTCTCGACGGCGGCCAGAGCACCGGCTACTCGGCGGCGCACCTGCTCGACGGTCTGCTCGTCCCCCTTCGCATATTTTTCGAGCAGGACTTCGCCCGAGATCTCTTGCGGGGCCAGGCTGTCCAGGTTGGAGGAATGGGGGCTGGGACTCATGTCGGGACTCCGGAATAAGGGTTGGCTGGAGGACGCAAGAGCGACATTCAAGCACAACCGATAGTGTTTTGTAAGTCTTGACTTACTGGATCTAGTGCGATGCCGCGGGGGCGGGCTTTTCGATGCCCCCCCGGCTCGCGCAGCGCAGGGCGCACCGGGCAGGGAATGACAGAAAGATAGTGGAAAAGTTTCCTATTCTGTTTCAGACCTGGCCTGAAAAGCCGTAATAATTCTTGCCAATAAGAAAGAGGAGTCCGTGATGCGGTTTTTCGAGAGTTTGAGGGGGCGGATGGTGTTGATCGGCGTGGCTGCGTTGCTGGGCATGCTCGCGATCGGCGTCTGGAGCGCGATTGCGCAGCGCAGCAGCGGTTTTGAACAGAGGCGGGCTCTGGTTCAGTCCGCGGTCGAGACGGCCCGAACCAGCGTGGTCTTCTATGAGGAGATGGAGAAGGCGGGCAAGCTGAGCCGGATCGACGCGCAGACCCAGGCCAAGGAATCGCTGCGCAAGGTCAGGTTCCGCGGCAAGGAGTACATCTTTATCTATACGTTCAGCGGCCAGAACGTGTTGTTGCCGACCCGCCCCGAGTGGGAAGGCACGATGAGGATTGGCGAAGTCGACAAGAAGGGCAATCACTTCATCGAGATGATCACCCGCACCGCTCAGTCGGGGAACGGCTTCATCGAATACTTTTTCCCGAAAGCGGGGGGGACCGAGCCTCTGGCCAAGATCGCCTTCGTTCAGGGGATTCCCGGCTGGGATTGGGCCATAGGCTCGGGGCTCTACGTCGATGACATCGAGGCGGCTTTCCGCGTCGACCTGGCGAAGACCCTCATCGTCGTGCTGCTGCTCTCGGCGCTTGTGTTCAGTCTGATTCTCGCGATCAGCCGCCTGGTTCTGCGCCAGGTCGGGGGTGAGCCTGCCGATGCGGTTGCCGCGATGCGGCGTGTGGCAGCCGGAGACCTCAGGGTCGAACTCTCGGGGAGCGCACCGGGTAGCCTGCTCTCCGAGCTGGGGAGCCTGATCGCGAAGCTGCGTACGACGATTGCGGACCTCGCGGCGGATTCGGTTCGTTTGGGGGCGGCCTCGCACCAGATAAGTGAAACATCGCAGGGGGTCGCGAGCGCTTCGCGTGAGCAGAGCGAATCGACCCAGGCGATGGCCGCGGCGATGGAAGAGCTGACCGTCAGCATCGCGCACATCTCCGACAATGCTCAGGAGACCGAGCGCCGCGCGCACGCGGCCGCGCAGATGGCGCTCAGGGGCAAGGAAGAGGTCGGCGTCGCAACTTCGGACATGCGCTCGCTGGCCCAGACCGTCGCCGCTGCGGTCGAGCGGATCGGAAGCCTGAGCGTGCGCGCCGACGAGGTCGGAACGGTCGCGTCGGCGATCAACGAGATCGCGTCGCAGACCAACCTTTTGGCGCTCAATGCCGCGATCGAGGCGGCCCGTGCCGGAGAGCAGGGCAGGGGCTTTGCGGTCGTTGCCGATGAAGTCAGGAAGCTCGCCGAGCGCACCGCTCACGCAACCGTCGATATCGAGCGCAAGGTCGTCAGCATCCAGACCGAGACTGAAGCGGCGGTGTCCGTGATGACCGAGGTTTCCGGGAAGGCCGCAGCGGGCGTCGCCTCGTCCGAACGCTCGGCCGAGCTTCTCGCCAGCATCGCCGAAGAGGCGAACGCGGCGTCCAGCCGGGTTGCCGATGTCGCGAATGCGACGCGCGAGCAGGGCACGGTCAGCACGGTACTCGCCGGTCAGGTCGAGGAAGTTGCCCGGACGGTCGAGCAGACCAGCCTGGGCATGGATGAAACCGCTCAGGCGACCCATGATCTGGAGACGATCGCCGAGCGGCTCAACGTTGTCGTTTCGCGCTTCGAAACCTGAAGCCGGAAGTCCTTGCCTGGCCGGGCGCGAGCCCGGCCAGGTCCTTTCAGGCCTGCTCGGGCGCGCCGTCCGGCGTGGCCTGGGCCGGCCTCGCGTCTTCCGGGACCTTGAGCCGGTTCATCAGCGCGTCGTGATCGAGGTGAAGCAGTTCGCCGATCGCCTTGAAGTCGTCGGGCAAGGCCGGATCGTTCCAGCCGTTGGCCGCGTGCCGGGCCAGATCGCAGGCCAGAGTGACCGTGCGCACGCGCGGGTTTTCGGCATTGGCCGGGTCCATCAGCGTGATCAGCAGCTGGGGAAGTTCGAATTCGCGAGCCAGACCCAGCTGGATCTCCGCGATCGAGACTCCCATCATCGCCCTCTGAGCCGCCGCGCTGCGCAGACCCGGCGTCGCGCGCTGCAGCGCAAAAGCCTTCTCGGTCAGATCCGGCGCGCAGCACCAGCAGAGGATCTCAGCGACTTCGTTGAGCAAGGTCGCGACCGTGATCTCCTCGACGTCGATGTCGTGGCGCAGGATCGCCCAGTCGCGGGCGTAATACATGGCCCGTTTGGCGCGGGCGATGACTTTCAGGCAGCCGATCAGCGCCTTGGGGTGCTCGGCGAGCGTGTCCTCGATCGTCGGCAGATCGCCGAAGTATTCGAAGAACTGGGTCATGCCGATCATCATCACGGCGCGTTCGACCGTCGTGATGTCGTGATTCTGGTTGCGGCCGCGCCTGCGCAGCTGATAGATCAGCAGCTTCAGAGCCATCAGCGGATCGTCGTGGATCACTGCCCCGACCTGGCGGGGAGACAGCTCGTCCTCGTTCTCGCGCAGCTGTGCAAGCTGTCTGGCCGTCTTGCGCAGCACCGGAAACTCGACGTTGCGGAAGAAGGCGATGTAGCTGGAGAGCTCGGTGAATGGTTTGGTCAGCATGCCTGAGATGATCCTCGGTTCCTTTCCCTATAACGGCAGCACGGGGGGCGGGCTTGAATTTGCTGCGCAGGCCGGGCGACAACGCCCACCCGGCATATAATCGACGCAGCGCGATTCGACTGGCCAGGGGCCGAGAAACACAGATGAAAACATTCCGGGCGTATATGGTTGAGCAGGGGGCGGACCGCAGCCACAAGGCGGGTTTTGTCGAGCTCAACGAGGAGGCTCTCGATGCCGGAGACGTGCTGATCCGCGTCTGCTATTCGAGCATCAACTACAAGGATGCGCTGGCCGCGACCGGCAAGGGGCGGATCATCCGCCGCTTTCCCTGTGTGGCCGGCGTGGATCTGGCTGGCATCGTCGAGCGCAGCGCCGCGCCGCGCTTTCGTCCGGGCGACGCGGTCGTCGCGACGAGCTATGACATCGGCGTCGCGCGCCACGGCGGCTATGCGGAATATGCGCTGGTTCCGGGAGGCTGGGTTCTGCCCCTGCCCGAGGGCATGAGCCTGCGCCAGTCCATGGCGATCGGAACCGCGGGCTTTACCGCAGCACTGGGCGTGCAGAGGATGGAGGAGAACGGGCTCAAGCCCGAGAACGGTCCGGTCCTCGTGACCGGCGCGACCGGCGGCGTCGGCTCGCTCGCGGTCGACATGCTCGCGCGCCGTGGCTATGAAGTCGTCGCGCTGACCGGCAAAGCCGACCAGGCGGACTGGCTCCGCTCGCTGGGCGCCGCGCGCGTGATGCTGCGCAGCGAGATCGACCTCGAGCACGTCAAGCCTCTGGACAAGGGCTTGTGGGCCGGAGCCGTGGATTGTCTGGGCGGCGACACTCTGGCCTGGCTCGCGAGCACGATGAAACCCCAGGGCTGCATCGCCAGCATAGGCCTGGCCGCGGGAGTGGAGCTCAAGACCACCGTCATGCCGTTTATTTTGCGCGGCGTCAGCTTGCTCGGGATAGACTCAGGCTATGTTGGCGCTGCGGTCCGCGAGAAGGTTTGGGCGCGTCTCGCCTCGGACCTGAAGCCGGCCCATCTCAATGAGCTGACGCGCGAGATCGAATTCGCTCAATTGCCGGAGGAGTTTGACCGTTATATCGCTGGTCAGGCGCACGGACGGGTGGTCGTGCGCATTTCCGATTGAATCTGGAAGCGTTTTCCGTAAATGAATCCTGTATCCGAAACACAAGCACAGCCGCTTCCGCGGGTACTCATCATCGATGATTCGAGGATGGTGCGCGCCTCGATCATCAAGCAGATTCGCGCCTCCTTCGACATCCGCGAGGAAGCGGATGGCGAAGCGGGCTGGCAGACCCTGCTCCTCGACCCGACCATCGAGGTCGTCATCTCCGACATCGGCATGCCCCGGCTGGACGGTTATGGCCTGCTCGAGCGGATACGCAGCTCGAAGATCGCCCGGGTCCTGGATTTGCCGGTCATCATCATTTCGGGCGAAGACGAGAACGAAGCGCGCGAGCGCGCCAAGAGCGCCGGAGCAACCGACTTCATCACCAAGGGCACGCCGACCGTCGAGCTGCTCGCCCGTCTCGATGCGCTGGTCAAGCTGGCCCAGACGCGTCGCGAACTCGAACACAGCCGCGAACAGCTGGTGCGCAACTACCACGGCGATGTCAGCGTGATGGCGATCGAGATCGACCATTTCGAAGAGCTGTCGAACCGTTACGGTCGCCATGTCGCGCAGCTCGTGCACCGCAAGATGTCCAAGCTGCTGTCGGCCAAGGTGCGCAAGGAAGACACGGTTGCGCATCTGGCCGAAGGTCAGTTCGCGATCATCTCGCCGTCGGCCGATCTCGATGCCTGCGGCGCTTTCGCGCTGCGCCTGCGCCGCGCGATCGAAACGATCGTGATGACCTACAAGGAAGAGCGAATCCGGATCAGCCTGACCGTCGGCATCGCCAGCGCCGGCGGCGATGCGCACATGTCGCTCGAAGAGCTGATCGCGATTGCGGTCGCCCGGGTTCAGGACGGCAAGGCGCAGGGCGGCAACATCGTCGTGACCGATTCGGGCGAAGTCACGCCCGAGAACGTCGGCCGCTTCAGCCGCCTCGCGGTCAGCGTCGATCACGCACTGACCCAGCTGCGCACCGGTCAGGCCGACGAGGTGCGGCGCAGAATGCGCGAGGTGGTCGCAACGATGATGCCTTTGCTCGAATTCATCGATGCCGAGTACCAGCTTGGCATGCCCCTGAGTTTGATGGCCGAGAGGGCCAACGTCGTTAATATCGAGCGCACCGAGATCGGGACTCCGCTTCACCACCCCATTTCCTGAGCCTTTTCGTCCGCGTCATCCCTCGCGCCGCCGCTGGAACCTGCGAGTTCCCGCCGCGGCGCGTTGTCTTTCGGGGGCGTCCGGTCTGCGCGCAGGCCGGAACATTTGCGCAGATCTGCCCGGGATAGGGCGAAGCGGGCTTGAGAACTGCTGGAGATGCCCGTTATGCTTGGCAGGGTTTGCGCTTTAGGCCATGCGCGCCCGGGAGCGCCCGAACGCGTGGGAGGAAAAGCTTTGCGGGTAATCGCAGATGAGTGAGCCGGCTGGATTCTCTTCCGTTGCGTTGCTGCGGCAGATGAGCAGTTTGAAGCAGGTGTTCGATCGGCTGCTCAATGGGCTGGCCCTGTGCCAGATCCACCGCGACGCGGCGGGGCGTGCGACGGACTTCAGCTATCTGTTGGTCAATGACGCGTTTGTCCGCCTGACCGGGCTTGCGAATGCGGTGGGGCGGCGGGTCTCCGAGCTGATCCCCGGTTTTCAGAGCTCCGACCCTGCGCTGATCGAGCGCTACGGGCGGATCGCTTCGGGGACGGAGGCCGAGCGTTTCGACTGCTTCGTCGAGGCGCTCGGGATGTGGTTCAACGTCTCGGCCTTCTCCCCGGCTCCCGGATACTTCATCGCGATCTTCGACGTCATCAACGAGCGCAAGGATGCCGAACGCTCGCTGATCGAGAAGACGCGGCAGCTCGAACGCGTGCTCGAAGGGTCGATGCAGGGCTACTGGGACTGGAATCTCGCCAGCAATCGTTTCAGCGTTTCGCCCCGCTTCGAGACGATGCTCGGCTATGAGCCGGGCGAGATGCGTCTGGATCCTTCCAACTGGTGGGCCTACGTCTGGCCCGCTGACTTGCAGCAGGCACAGCGCTCGATCGATGCGCACCTGAAGAGCGAGACACCGGCCCATGAAGCCGAGCTGCGCATGCTCACGAAATCCGGCGAATGGCACTGGGTTCTCACCCGCGGACGGGTCGTCGAATGGGACGCGGCCGGCGCGCCGGTGATGATGTCCGGAACCCATACCGACATCCATGAAAAGAAGCTCGCGGAACTCGCGCTGCTGGAGGCCGCTGCGGTCTTTCAGAGCACCCACGAGGGAGTCCTGATCACCGATACGCAAGGGGCCATCTTGTCGGTCAATCGGGCTTTCTCGGACATCACCGGTTATGGCGCCGATGAGATGGTCGGACAGTCCGTTTCGCTGCTCGCCTCCGGCCGTCATGAGCCCGACTTCTTCCGGAACATCCTGAAGGAAGTCGTCGCTCATGGGCTTTGGCGTGGAGAAATGTGGAGCCGCCGCAAGAGCGGTGAAATTTATCCTCAGCTGACGACGGTCAGCGCCGTGACGGGCGAGCGCGGCGAGGTGATCCGCGTTGTTGCGGTGATGACGGACATCTCGCAGATCAAGGCGACCGAAGCCAGGCTGGAGCACATGGCGCACCACGATCCCTTGACCGGGCTGCCCAACCGGTCGCTGCTGTTTGCGACGGTCGAGCGGGCCATCGGGTTTGCGCGGCGGGAAGGGCGCCCGCTCGCGCTGCTGATGCTCGATCTCGACCACTTCAAGGACATCAATGACAGCTTCGGGCACCGGGCGGGTGACGAGCTCCTCAAGAGCGTCAGCACCCTGATCCGCACGCGGCTCAGGGAGTCTGACCTGCTGTGCCGGCTGGGGGGCGACGAGTTTGCAGTCCTCCTCCCCGCTCTGACGCATGCCGAGGAAGCCGCCCTCGTGGCCGAGGATCTGATCGCGGCGCTCGACTGCGCGATCGAGATCGGCGCGAGCACTCCGCTGCGCGTGTCCTGCAGCATCGGCATCGTGACTTTCCCAGAGCAGGGAAGCGCTCCGGACGAGCTGCTCCAGCATGCCGATGCGGCGATGTATCGCGCCAAGCGGGCGGGGCGGAATCAGTTCCAGTTCTTCTCCGATGTGCTGACCGGACAGGCGAGAGACCGGATCGCGATGATCGAAGCGCTGCGCAACGCGATCGCCTGCGGCGGTTTCGAACTCTTCTTCCAGCCGCAGGTGACGCTGCGAACCCGCGAAGTGTCGGGCGCCGAGGCTCTGCTGCGCTGGCGAAGAGACGCGCAGACCGTGGAGACGCCGGATCGCTTCATCCCTCTGGCCGAAGAGACCGGTCTGATCATCGCGCTCGGGGAGTGGGTGCTCCGTGCCGCGTGCGCGGAGGGGCAGAGGTGGAATGTCGCGGGGCGCCGCCTGAAGATCGCCGTCAATGTCTCCGCCCATCAGCTCCGCCGCGATGACTTTGTCGGAAGCGTCGAAGGCGCGCTGCGCGAGTCCGGCCTCCCGGGCGAGCTGCTCGAACTCGAGCTGACCGAGTCGGCGCTGCTCAGCGAGCATGCGGACATCGTCCGGCGGCTGCAGCAGTTGCGCGAGCTCGGCGTCTCGATCGCGATCGATGACTTCGGCACCGGCTACTCGTCGCTCGCCTACCTGCGCCGACTGCCGATCGACACGCTGAAGGTGGACCGCCAGTTCGTTCGGGATCTCGAACCGGAGCGCGGAGGTCGTCCGATCGCCGCGATGATCGTGCAGATCGCCAAAGCCTTGGGCCTCAGGGTCGTCGCCGAGGGGATAGAGACGCAGTTCCAGCGCGAGGAGCTGCTGCTGCTCGAATGCGAACTCGGGCAGGGCTTCCTCTTCTTCCGCCCGCTCGAATGCGATGCTTTCCGGGAACTGATCGGCATCGGTTCCGCGTGACGGCCGGTTTTCCCCACCAACCGGGGATCAGGCTGTGGATGACTGGTGGGGCGATGAGGCAAGTGATTGTCCCGAAAGGGAAAAGCGCCTCTGCCTAAAAATGAGGCAAATCCCGGCCCGGGCCGTCGATTCGGCCCGAATACACCCATCCCGGCACGTCCCGCGCGGGAAAACCTGGCCAGTGCCCGTCCGTTTGTGGAGAAATCCGCGTTTTCCCCGGATTTTGGGGATCAGGCTGTGGATAGCCCAAGGGTAAGCGGTGCAAGTCGCTGATCCGTAAAGGGAAAGACGTGCTGATTAAAAATGAGGCAGGCATCGATCAGATCCTGTGCCCCCTTGGTGCCTGGCTTGGCCGCACCTTCCTCTGCTTGGCTCGCGAGAAGGAATAGAGAGGAGCTTGCCCATTCCCTGTGAGATCGCGCTTTGGCTCGGCGCGGGGAAACGGTTCTCCCCACAATCCGGGGATCAGGCTGTGGATGGCGCGTGTATCAGTGAGGCAAGTCGCTGTTCCACAAAGGGAAAATGGCACTGCTGCAAAAAGAGGCAAAAGCCGGTCTGAGCGGCGATTCAGGTCAAATCGGGCTCAACTCGGGCGCTCCGGCGGGGAGCGGAGTTGCCCAGGCCGTCCTGGGTGTGGAGAAATTCGCGTTTTCCCCGAATTTTGGGGATCAGGTTGTGGATAGCCCAAGGGTAAGCGGGACAAGTTACTGATCTGAAAAGGAAAAACGAGTCCGCCTAAAAAAGAGGCGCCCCCCGTGTTGATTCAGACCGTGGGTACAGGGGGCGACTGGGTTTGGGGACTCCTTGACTGGGCAGTTAATTCCTCGAATACTCGCACCTGTTACATTTTGCGACTTTGACGGTTGGCTTGCGGCCGGTCTGCGTTCAGGCCCTGGCCGGCAGGGGCGAGCTGATGGTCAGCGACCCTCACCCGATCACGAAGATATGGGTCATCAATGCGCTGGGCAGTCTGCCTATGTTACAGAGGGATATCGCCGCGTACTGGCGCGGGCTCTACTGGGATGCGATGAATACGCGAATGCCCGATGTGTTGGCGAAGAATGGCGTAGAAGTCCCGAAACGGCTGTCTGCTAGCCGTTCCCCCGGCAGCATCCAGGAGATGCAAAAGATCTGGAATGCCTATCCAGAAAGCCAGGCCGGGGTGTCGCATGTCCTCGTGCTTGTGCCTCAGCAGCTGATCAGGACTCAGACCGTCGATGTTCAGTTCGAAGCCGCACTGTGGGAGCCTGCGACCGGCAGAATGGTCTGGCAAGGACACCCCTGAATGCGCGTCGACACTGTCAAATATCCGTTGGGCAATTCCGGACTGTTTGCTGACTATCTTCTTGAAGAGTGGAAGGCCGCGAAGCTGATCAAACTGGAGGGATCGCCGGTGAATGTCGACGGGAAAGGACTTGGATTCTGGCCTTGGGAAGAAGACAAATGAAAGTGGCAGGAATTGGATCTCGCAGATTTTTGATCGCACTGGTACTGCCGGTGATTCTTGGGGCCTGCGCGACATCCGAAGTACTCGTCTCCCAGAAGAGTGCATCCCCTGCCGAGCCGCTCAAGCGAATCGAGATCATTTACCGTGAAAACGAGCTGCGTGCGCCCGGTTTGGTCGCAAGTCAGAAGCGACCAGAGGCGCTGGAGTCTCTGGGCTATTACAGACTGTCTTCGCTGCTTGTTGAGCGGGCGCCTAGGTTCTTTGAAGCGAACGGAGTCGATGTGCAGGTGGTCATCATTCCGTCCCATAAGCCGGATGGTGCCCCTCCGGTCGGCAAACTTGCTCCGCAGCGTGTGCCCCGTCTAGAACTCTCCGTCGAGGATGCGCGTCTCTGGAGGAGCCGCCAAACCAGTGGGGTGAACCTATCCCTCTATGCGCTGCTCGACGATGCTCCGAAGGATGGAAAAATCAACCATCTGTGGTCCGGAGTGTTCAAACTCTCCCTGGGGGACGATCCCGGTCTGGGTGTTCTGAAAGTGACACGAGTGGATGCGCATTTTGTCGATGGCGTGCTGAAGTTGATCCTCGAAAAGATCGCGGAAGAAGGGATGGTTGCGTTGCCGAAAGGCAAGGCTGTTGAACCGACCTCGTGAGAAGCCGTGCTGCTTTTCGGGTGAAACCTGAGCGCCATGTCGGTTTGGGCCGAGAAGCGGATTGCGAGTTTTGGGGAGCGTGAGCAAATGCACTGGCTGTACTACTCCTTCTTTCTGTGCGGATGTGTAGCGCGTCCCGGATCAGAGGGCGCCGATGACCAGTGATGCTGTCCCGATCTCGGGCACTTGGCTCATCAATGAGCGAATCCTGACTTTTCCCCACAGACCGTGGATCAGGCTGTGGATGGCGCGTGTATCAGTGAGGCAAGCCGCTGTTCCACAAAGGGAAAATGGCACTGCTGCAAAATGAGGCAAGCGACGGTCTGAACGGTTAATCGGGCCCGGCTGGACTCACTTCGGCCACTCAGGTAAAGAGCGAGCGACCCGCGCCGTCCGGGGTGTGGAGAAATCCGCGTTTTCCCCGGATTTTGGGGATCAGGCTGTGGATAGCCCAAGGGTAAGCAGCGCAAGCCGCTGATCCACAAAGGAAAAGCGCCTCTGCTGAAAAATGAGGCAAACGCCGGCCTGAGCGGCGATTCAGGTTAAATCGGGCTCAGCTCGGGCGCTCCGGCGGGGCGCTGGGCGACCCGCGCCGTCCCGGGTGTGGAGAAATCCGCGTTTTCCCCGGATTTTGGGGATCAGGCTGTGGATAGCTCAAGGGTAAGCGGAGCAAGCCGCTGATCCGTAAAGGAAAAGACTGCCTGCCTAAAAATGAGGCAAGCCCTGCCCCGTAAACGGAAAACGCCCTGACCGGCAGGGCAGGGCGTTGCGCGGGTGCTGCGTCAGCGCGTCATTCGTCGCGGGCGTGGATCGTATCGCCGTCCAGCCTGACTTTCTGGCCTTCGCTCCACTGCGGAGCGCTCTTCTGCTCGATCGTGCGGCGGCTGCCATCGTCCATCCTGACCGTGATCACATAGTGCTCGGTCGTGCGCGCGTTCTTCTCGACTTCGTTGCCGGCAAGACCTCCGAGGATCGCGCCGCCGATCCGCGCCGCGGTACGGCCCGAACCGCGGCCGACCTGGTTGCCGAGCACGCCGCCGATCACGGCGCCGCCAACGGCGCCCAGGCCCGATCCCTGGCCCTTGGCCTGGACGGTGCGGATCTGTTCAATCACGCCGCACTGCTCGCAGATCTTCGCTTCAGGGGCCGCTACCGCTGTGGGGCTCTCCGGGTGCATGGGCGCGGAACCCGGCTTTGTGCTGCTCGCGTGGGTCGGGGTCTTCTCTGAAGCGGTCTTGTGCGGCTTCTCGGCGACCGTCTTTGCGCGCTTTTCGCGGCTGGCCGGTTTCGCTTCGGGCTTGGCTGGGGCGGGCTTTTCCTCGACGGCGACCGGCGCCGATTGAACCTGGGCGAGCGGAGCGCTGGTCTGGGCGAGGGGCGCGCTGGCGACCGCTTCAGGGACGCTCGCGGCGGCCAGCGGCGCCGATGCGGCGGCGCTGATCTCGACGGGGGCTGGTTCCGAGCGGTGGATGGGCAGCCAACCGGTCAGCGCGGCGATGCCGGTCAGGCTCAACAACGTGACCGCGCTGCTGGCAACCCAGATCATCGGGTGGAGTGAGCGGCGTGGGGTGTCCATGTCAGTCTCCTTATCGTGAATGTCTTCACCTTAACGCAGCGCAGCTGTTCAGGAAGACTGCCGATACGGAGTCTTACACTTGTTTGCTGCGGCTGCGCTGGAACAGGAAGCGGGCCGGGTCCAGCCGCTCGACGAGGGAGCGCGGCAGTGGATCGGGATCGCCGGCGATCTGGGAGGCGAGCTGCTCGGCCAGCAGCGAACTCCAGGTCAGGCCGCGCGCGCCCAGCGCCGAGAACAGGTAGAGCCCCGAGTGGCGGGGGACGTTTGCGAGTTTGAAGTTGCCCGCGTAGGCGACCGAAGGCAGGCGGCCGACCATGGGCATTCTGTCCGGCGAGACCGAACGATGGGAGACCCGGCCTTCGAGGGGCGGGGTCGGGAGCTTGGCGGTGAAGCCGGGCAGCATCCGGTCGAGCTTGTCGAGGTTTTCGAGGTGGTCGCCGAGGCGCAGATGCGTGCTCTCGTCCTCGGGGAAAATGCTCGCGCCGGCGCTGAGTGTGCCGTCCACGGACGGCGTCACATAACCCTGTCCGCAGACGACACGGGCGAGAGGGGGAAGCGCCTGTGCCGGCAGATGGCTGACCTGACCGCGCGCGCTGGTCAGCGGCAGCCACTCGGCCAAGGCCAGACGGCGGGCATCGGCGGCGTTGGCGAGGACGACGACCGGCGCTTCGCCGAGCACTTCGCCCTTGCTCGTGAGTGCCCGCCACAGTCCCCCCGTTCTCTGCAGATGGTGCACTGGGTGGCCGAAGCTCGTCTGGATCAGCGAAGGGAAGCGGGCGATATTGGCGCGGCACAAGCTGGGCGGATTGATCCATCCTCCCTGCTCGAAATACCAGCCGCCGAAGCGCACGGGCTGGCCCGCCAGTTCGGAGGCCGCGGCGCGGTCGACGAAGCGGACGAACTCGGATGGCGCCCGAATGATGCGGACGATCTCGGCGAGCTTCGCTTCCTGTTCCGCATCGCGCGCGAGGTGCAGCGCGCCGCAGAAGGCGCCGCGCACGTCGAGATTGGCACCTCTGAGCGCCTCAACGCGGCGGAGTCCGTAGAGGAAGCCCGAGCGCGTCAGTTGGAAGAGCCGGCCGTCGCTGGCGGCCGGCAGCGGCCGGAAAGCACCCGAAAGATTGCCCGACGCGCCTTGCGCGGGTCCGTCGGCGCCTTCGATCAGCTGGATCTGCCAGCCGCGGGAGGCGAGCCGCTCGGCGGTCGCGGTGCCGGCGAGGCCCGCTCCGATCACCAGAGCCCTGCGGTCGCTTGGCGCTTCGATCCGCGGCGTGGCACTGATCGCGTGGCCGCACAGGCGTTCGCGCTTGCCGGCGAATCCGGGAGCCTTGTCGGTCAGGAAGCCCGCTTCGGCGAGGCCTGTCCGTATCCAGCCCGAAACCGACCAGGTCGCGATCAGCGTGTCGGAATGGGACAGCTCGGCGAGCGCGCTAAACACCGTGGCGGACCACATGTCCGGGTTTTTGCCCGGAGCAAAGCCGTCGAGGAAGATCGCATCGGCCTGGGTCTTGAGCTCGGGAAGCAGCTCTTCGGCATCGCCGAACAGCAGGGTCAGCGTGACGCGGTCTTCGTCGAAGTGCAGGCGATGAAAGCCGGGAAGGGCGGCCGGCCACTGCGCGCACAGTTGCGATGACAGATCGGCCGGGGCGCGCGAGCGCTGATGGGCTTCGCGCAGATCCTCGGGCGAGAACGGATGCTTTTCGACCGAGATGAAATGCAGGCGCTGGCTGCGTTTGGGGTCGGCTCGCCAGGCTTCCCAGACGGCGAGGAAGTTGTGGCCCAGTCCGAAGCCGGTCTCGACGATCACATAGCAATCCTTCCCCTGCCATGTCTTGGGCAGGCCGCAACCGGCCATGAAGACTTCGCGGGCCTGGCCCAGTGCTCCAGCGTGGGGATGGTAGGCATCCCCATAGGTGAACGAATAGGGAGTTCCTTCGTCATCGAACTGGAGACGTGCTGGCTCGATGGGGTGGTAGTTGCTGCTCACAGGGGAACTCCGCTCACGTGTCTATACCAATGCGCTGTGGCGACTTGGTCAAATTTCTTCAAGTCATTGAGGGGATTGAGGTTTCTCTCCTGGGGAGGAGAAAGCAGCCCTCATCGATACCCCTGCGATATGCTACGTCGATGTGATTCTATCCGTCTTCGCCGGTTTTGCGACCTGTAACCCCTTCAGCCAAACCGCATGTCCAACTCTTCGCCACTGCCTGTCGGCCCAGAGGGGGCGAAGCTGGCGCGATCCGGCCGGCCGGATCAGAGCGGGCGCGGTACGGAGGGGGCAGCGGTAAAGCGACAGTCTGAAACCGTGGTTTCATCGAAACGGGTATCAAATATGGACTTGGCGGTGTCGCGAACAGTGAGCCGGGACCGGATGCGCCGCAGGGGGCAGACAGCTGGCACGGGTGATTATATGCCAGCGGAGTTCTTCCCGGTTCGCCGGGTCGGTGGGGGCCGGTCAAAAAGAGGCCGGCTTCTCCCGTTGTCGTCGCGTCGAAGCTCGCCGTCCGAGGGCGGACAGCGAGGAGCCGGCTAATGGATCCAGGCATCGAGTCCGTCTCGGCGCAGCTTGTCTTCCAGCGCTCGTTGCAGTTGCAGACCGGCCGCGAGATCTTCTTCGCTCGTGTCATAGTGGATTTCGGCCAGCGAGCTGCCGTCACGCTGCCCGTGCAAGCCGGCCACGCAGCCGGCCAGTTCGGCTGTGTCCTGCGGCCGCAAGCGGGTGAAGACCTGCCTCAGATCAGGCAGATACGCGACAAAATCGGCTTCGTCCCAGCCCGCAATCAAGGCATCCATGCCCGCGAGCAGGGAGGGCAAGCGCAACAAGAGCTCCGGTGCTGCGTTCAGCATGCCATTGAGAAAACGCACCGCTTCGCGCTGCTCGGCTCCGGCGCCGAAGCGCGCATGAACGACGGCCTCCAGCGACGCCTCGCTCCACACCCCCTCCAGGAAGAGCAAAGCTGCCGAGGCGCCCGCGATGGCCGGCGAGAGCCCCGCGCCGGTCGCGAAACGGTCCAGATGCTGATGAAGCTGGGCGAGATCGATGCCTGCGCCATCCTCGATCGCGCCAAGCTGGCGGCCGAGTTCGCGCAGCGAGAGCAGGTTCTGGACTGCGCGCGCTTCGGACGCCTCGTCGCAGCTTGCGAGGTCGGGCAGCAGGAACAGGGCCGTCGGCCAGATCCGCTCAAGCAGCGCGAACAGCTGCGGGTTGCGCTGCACTCCGAGGGGCTCGCGTGCCTGCCAGAGCGTGCTCAGCCGGTGTCCGCTCTCGACAACCGACGCCAATGACGCGTCCTCGTCCAGGTGCGTCGAGAGCATCTGCAGCAATTGCGGCAGGCGCGCGTGCAGCCCGATCAGGCAAGCGCGCACGAGCAGCATGACGGCCGTGGCGGCGCTGCGGGCGCGGCCGGCTTCGAACAGCGCAGCCTCTTCGCGGGCGAGCCGTGCCATGCAGACGGTTTCAAGCGTTGCGCCATCGGCGGCCAGCTCGATCAGGCGCGCCTCGACAAGAGGAGACCAGGCCGCGCGCCATTCCTCGAACAGCAGGTTGAGCCGGCTGTTGCCGAGAAAGTCCGGCCCCGACAGCTTCGTGGCGAGACCCGCGTCGAGGTAGGTCATCGCATGAAAGAAACGGCTGCGTTCGCGGTGGGAAGGCTTGCGATAGAGGTCGAGCCGCGCGATGTGCGGTGTGCTGTCGTCGAGCCGCACGCCGGCGGCGCGGGCGCGGCGGCGGGCGTCCTCGATCAGCGGTGGTGAGCCGGCCGAAGGCGGCACATCGCCGATCCGGCTCCCCCCCAGGAAGCGGCGGAGGTCGGCGGTGAAACCGCGCGTGCCTTCGTCGATCGCCCCTTTCACGAAGCATGAACGGATCGCGTCGAGCAGATCCTGGCGACCCGGTCCTGGGTTGCCGCGCAGCTCGGCCAACCGCATCGCCTGCACGGCCGCCGCCTGGACGAGCGCCGTGGAGACCGCATCGGAGAGGTCGTCTTCGCGCGTCTTGCGCGCAAAGCGGGTGAGCATGTCGAGTGCGACCGCGGCGAACGGATCACGCTCCTTGCGTTCGAAGGCCTCCCAGAGGCACTGGTAGTAGGCGGGCGAAGGCATTCCTGATGCGTAGCCGTTGAGCGCGTCGAGCTGCTCGAAGCTGTAGCGGATCAGCCAGGCCCCCGGCGCTGTCTTCTCCGTGGCCTCTTTCGCGCGCCGCGGCTTGGCGGTCTGCCATGCGCTCAGCAATTCCGGCGTGTGGAAGCCGCCGGTGACCACGACGATGTTCCCGGCCAGCCGTTCGCGCCACGCGCGGATATGCGCGGCCATATGGCGTTCCCGAGGCAGCGAGAGTTCTGCTTCGAGCACTTCCGGCTCGTAGTCGAGCCTCGCCATCGCGCACCAGTGGAACACGTCGCCGAAAAAGCTGCGCCATTCTCCGACCGTATCCGGTGCGCGCAATTCGAACAGACGATCCCACAGTTCATCGTGATCGACGCAGCCGAGCCGCGCCGCCATCGCGCCAAGGTAGGCGCTGTGCGCGAAATGACGCTCTTCCATCAGGCTTTGCGCAGCCTGGCTTTCGTCCCCGCCCTCCCAGGCCTTGTCGCGCCACGGCAGATCGATCAGCGCGAGCTCGGCACCGAGTGCAAAGCCTTCCCGGGCCGCGACCCATTCGGGGCTGTAGTCGCAGAAGGGATAGAAAGATGAACGTGTTTCCGGGCGTGTCTTCTCCCCGGCGTCGGCTTCCTCGACCGCGCGCGTGCGGGTGGCCTGGCAGAGGATCGCTACCGGCGCCCTCGTCTGCGGATCGTTCAGCAGCGGCAGCAGCGCGCCGATATCGTCCGGTCCTTCGATCAGCACCGCCGCGGGTTTGAGCTCACGCAGCATCTGGCGCAGCGCGAGCGCGCAGGCCGGGCTGTGATGGCGCACCGGGGCGAAGTAGACGTCGCGCTCGCCGAACAGCCGGGTGCGGGCTTCGGCAACCCGTTCAGCCGCATCTCCCGGGGGCAGGGCGGGGGTGAGGCTCATAGGGGACGGAGCTCCTCAATGGCCGCTGAGCGCCAGCGCTTCATCCGGGCTTTCCTGGGCGCGGATCTGTCCATCGCGCTATTGCCACAGTGCCCGCGCCGCGTCATGGAATTCCTTCCACTGCGTGTCGCGTCGGCCGCGCTCGCGCACGACCGTGTCGAAGTAGTGCTTCACGCGCTTGGCATCGTCCTGACTGTCCTTGAACACGACGCCCTGCAGCTGGCTCGCGATCTCGCGCGGCGTGAGCCTGCCGTCGTTGAAATGCTGAGCCTGCAGTGCCGCTGCGTAAGCGACGTTGACTGCCTCGGCTGTCGACATCGTCGCATCGAGCCCCTTGATCGCGGTCCCTTCCTGAGTCTGCCCGGCGCGAAGCTCCTGGAAGGTGGTGACGAGGAGCGAGATCACGTCGCGCGGCACGCTGACCCGTTCGCAGCCTTCGAACTCGCGCGTGACCTGTGCCATCACCAGATCGATCTCGAACTGCAGGTCGCGGATCGGGCGCACGGTTTCGAAGTTGAAGCGCCGTTTCAGGGCTGACGACATCTCGTGCACGCCGCGATCGCGGAGGTTGGCGGTCGCGATGATGTTGAAGCCGCGCTGTGCGAACAGTCGTGCCTCATCGCCGAGTTCCGGAACCATCAGCTGCTTCTCGCTCATCAGCGAGATCATCACGTCCTGGATCTCGGGCGGGCAGCGGGTGATTTCCTCGAAACGGACAAGCTTGCCAGCACGCATCGCCTGATAGATCGGCGAGGGCACGAGCGCGCGCTGGCTCGGTCCTTCGGCGAGCAGCAGCGCGTAGTTCCAGGAATACTTGATGTGGTCCTCGGTCGTGCCGGCCGTGCCCTGCACCGTGAGTCCGGAGTCCCCGCTGATTGCGGCAGTGAGGAGTTCGGAGAGCAGCGATTTCGCGGTGCCCGGCTCGCCGACGAGCATCAGACCTTGATGACCCATCAGCGTGACGATGGCGCGGTCGATCAGCGGATCGTCGCCGAAGAACTTGCGGCTCACCTGCAGAGCTTCGTCGCCGAGAATGAAGCGCCGCACCGCGCGCGGCGAGAGCTTCCAGCCGGGCGGGCGCGTGTCCTTGTCGGCATCCGCGAGCCTCTGGAGTTCGTCGGCGTAGCGCAGTTCTGCGGCCAGCCGTACAGCCTGTGTCGTGTTCGTGCTCATCCTGTTCCTCACCACGGCATCTTCTTTTCCCACTCGGGATCGAATCCCGCGCAGGTCTGCGCCGCCGCCAGATAGTCCGCATACGCCTCGGCCAGCAGCACCGGCGGCACCTCGGCCAGCGCGATCGTGCGATCGCCCCAGCTGCGGATCTTCATGTTTTCAAAGGCAAGCGTCTTGAGCGCGGCCGGCAGGTTTTCCTCGGGCAGGCAGTTGCCGGAGAATTCGATGACCACGCGCACGCCGACGCTCGGGAATTCCTTGAGGTACTGGCTGAAGAAGCCTCCGTCCTCGGCCTGCGAATGCTGGTAGCCGAGCTTGTTGAAGGTGCCGCGCAGCGTGAAGGTGTCGCTGATCCAGCCGAGGCGGTCGGCAATCTCCTTCGTGTCCTGCCCCTTGTCGTCCTTGACGGCGATGAGCGGAACTTTGCGCGTCATCTGCGCGAACAGCGGCGTGAGCTTGTAGTCCTTGAAGTGCGCGACCCACGCCGCGGCGGTCTGCGCATCGACGAGCGAAGCGTGTCCGATGCGGATTTGGCTGTCGGCCTGCAGTTCGACTTCGTCGTCCTGCGTGTCGATCAGCCCACCGTCCTCGGTCGGGCGGAAGCTCGTGCGGATTGCGCCGTCGGGCGCGACTTCGAGCCAGACGAGGCGCTGGATCAGCCGCCCCACGATGGGGTGGCGGTGCAGGTATTCGCACCATTCGTTCTGCGGCCACAGGCGTCCGGCGCACATCGCTTCGAAGAGGCGCGCGGTCTGCAGTTCGATGATCTGCTTGAGTTCCTTCTTGCAGGTCGAGAACTGCGACTTGGCCTCCTTGATCAGCGCCGGGTCGTCGTTCTGGCGCGCTTCGGGCAGCGCCTTGAGGAGCTTGCCGTCCGGGTTGCGCAGCTCGGGCTTCATCGCCGCGTCGAGCGTCAGCGTGAAGAGGCGCTCTCCGTACTGGAGTTCGAGCTTTCCGCTGTCATCGAGCCCCGCCGTGGGCGCCGTGCGGTCGGCGAGCTGTTCCTGGGACCAGCCGTTGCGGTCGGCGATCTGCTGCACGAGCGCTCGCGCTTTTTCCTGGACGGAGGCGGTGCGATAACGCCGCGCGAGGCCGAGCAGAAACTGGATCAGCACCGGATCGTTGCCGGCTGCGGCGGCTTCGATCATCGCTTCGATCTGCGCGCGGCGCTGGTAGTCATCGCGCATGTACTGCTGGAGCAGCGTCACCGTCTGATGGGCCGGAGCATCGGCGATCAGCGCGAGGATGCCTTTCTCGCCGATCGCGCTGCCCAGATAGATGCTCATCTTCTCGCGCTTGCATTCCTCGAAGACCTGCTCCTGCGACTTGTTGTAGTTGGCCTCGTACCACTGCCGGTATTCCGGCTTCGCATTGAGGTAGCCCTGCTGGTAGTTCTGATAACGCCCGGGCGCTTCGGCCTGGGCGTAGGCGATGCCTTCTTCCAGTGAAGGGTGGCGCGTGTCCTGGGCGATGAACTGGTACAGCACGAAGCCGCCGAGCGCTTCGCTGCTCGCCGCATCGAGCAGATCGAGGTAGCGCGAGAGCAGCGCATTGCCGCCCGGTTCCTTGAGTTTACAGGCGAGCACGACCCACCAGCGGATGATTTCGGGTTCCACCGCTTTGCCGTCTGTCCAGCGGCAGGCGGGCAGAGCCTCCATCGGGAACCAGGAAAGCCCCGCGGGCGGCTTCGCCTTGAGACCCTTTTTCGCTTCGGCGAGCAAGGTCTCTGGGGCGAGCCAGCGGGAGATGTCCGCGCCCAGCGCCTCGATCGTCGTCAGATAGACGGCGCGGACGGTCTCGCGGCTTTCCTTGGCGAGCGCGCCCGTCAGCACTTCGATGGCGTCGGTGTATTTGAGCTCGGCCAACCAGTTGGCGGCTTCGATGCGCACTTCGCTCTTGCCGGAATCGAGCGCCTTGATGATGCGGCGTCCGATGTCGGGCAGCGTCGAAAGCGCGGCCTGCGCGGCGGAGCGGTAGGTCTTGCCTTCGCCGAGAGCGAGTTCCATCACGCGCGGCAGCCACCGTGCCTGCATCGTCGGGAAAGTCGCCAGCGTGCGCAGCGTCGGACCGAGCTCGATGCGAAAGCGCGTGTTCTCGCGCTTGGGCGGTGCAACCAGCCCGAGCCCTTCGTCGATGTATTCCGGGTGTTCGGCAAAGAAGGGCCAGACGCGGTCCGCGGGCAGCAGCTCACAGGCCGACGCGGTGTTCCAGTAGTCGGAGAGGGCGCTCTGCGCGACTTCGTCGATCGGGAGGCCGGAACGCTGGAACAGGTCGGCCAGGGCGCGCAGGTCGACCGAGCCGGCCGCCTGCCGGCTGAGCCATTTCTGGAATCCGTCATCGACCCAGAAGCTGCCCCAGTGCCGCGCGACGCTGAGCCAGCGGATCAGGTGGGTGACGCGGAAGGCCGGCAGGGCCTGCAGGCGCGCGCCGTGCATCACGCACTGCTGGACTTCGTTCGCCTGCACGCAGCTCAGGTCGTCCTTGCTGCCCTTGCCGTTGAGCACCCGCACGACTGCGCGCAGCGATTCTTCGTCGACCTTCTGAAGATTGGCGTAGTTCTTCTGGCGCCACGTGTATTTGTGCTGATTCGCCTTGTTTTCCTCGATCTCGCTCTCGGCCGATTTGCGCGCCCCCTCGAGCACGTCGCGAAGGTTGGCGAGCAGAAGTTCGACGGTCTCTTCGCCGAGTTCCGTGTCCTCGAAGGGCTGCCAGGCGGGCGGTTCCGGAAGCGCGAGGGCGCCCGCGTCGCCCGCTGCGTCGAGGCGCGACAGGGCGGCGCTTATCGTCTGCTGGACCGGTTTGCTGGTTTCCTTGCTCAGCGCGGCCTCCAGGCGGGTGCGCGCTTCTTCGCCGGGCAGGCGGGCGATCAGTTCGGCGGCCTGCGCGCGCTCAGAGCTGCCGCCCTCGCGCAGCACGGCATCGAGCAGTTCGATCCGTCGTGCGCTCTCGATGCCGTCGAGATGCGGGCAGGCTTCGCTGCGCACGCCCTTGCTGCTGTCGACCGCGAGCCGCACGAAAAGCGGCGCGAAGACGGCGAGCAGAGCCTTGTCGCCGCCGAGGCGCCTGGCGAGCACGGTTCGGCCCGCTGCCGAGAGCTGTGCCGGCAGCGCTTCGACCGCCTGAGGGTGGGCCTTCATATAGTCGGCGACGGTGCTCGCGCTGACCAGTCCGTCGAGGTGGTCGTGGTAGTAGTTTTCCAGCCCCTTGCGCTCGAAGACTTCCTGCAGTGCCAGCGTTTCGTCGAGGCCTTCATGGGCGAGAAGGCGCGCGATCAGATCTATGGTCCAGGCGGGGCGCGCCTGGACCAGATCCCTCTGCCGTCCGTCGTTGATGCTCGCAAACAACGCGTCGTTGATCAGGTACTGGAGCCAGTCCGGTACCGGCGCCCCGGGATGGTCGAGTGACTTGCCCGCATCGGCCGCCGCCAGCAGCTTGCCCAGCCGGACCAGCGCATCGAGCGGCGGCGTCCCGGCGCTGATCGAGGCGTAGAGATCGGAGCGCGCGGCGAGGCTGGCCTTGCCGAGCTTTTCAAGTTCCTTCTGGTTGTAGAGATTGAAGTTCCAGCGCAGCCGTCCGGGTTTGCCGAGCAACTCGCCGGGCGTGCCGATCGGCGAGGACGCGGTGGGCAGTTCGAGGAGCACCGCCTCCTGCGTTCCTTCGAGCACGAATTCGAGCGCCCGGGCGCCAAGGAGGCCCTCCGCGCGGTCGAGCGGTTCGAAGGCGTGCTTGAGAAGACTCACTTGTTCGATGTTGAGGCCGTGAGGGCCCGTGTTCGTTCCGCTCAGGGTGTTCAGGATCTTGTCGAGGAAGCTCATGGTTGTGATCGCCAGAAGGTCATTCGGGTAAAGGCAGGCTTTCGCTGACAGCGAGCAGCTGGCAGAGCCAGGACAGCCGCAGAAGAGAGTCGCTTGTCGCGTGATTCAGGTGCGCCAGCAGCGCGTCGGCCGGCGTGGCGAGCCCCACCGAAGCGATGCGCGCGTGCGCTTGCTGCAAAGCGCCTGCCTGTGCGGCGGTGAGTGCCAGGCGGCCGGTTTCGGCCTGCGTCTCGATGACTTCGAGGACGGGCGCGAAAAGGCGGGCAGCGAGGGTCGGAGCGGCCAGGCCAGGCGGCGCTTCGCTGCGCGCTTCGAACAGGCGCAGGATGCGGCCGGCCAGCGGGGTGCTGCGTGCGGGCTCAGTGGCGAAGTCGAGCGACACCGCCTGCAGCGTCTTTCCGGTTTCGCTGTCGACGAGCACGGAGACCGGCATCAGGATCGTTTCATATGCGCTGCGTTCGATGTGCACGAGCACGGCCCGGACGACGGCGCCCCGCGCGATCAGACGGTCCAGATTGGCTATGCGCTCGCGATGCTCGGGACCGCAGGGAATCGACAGCACGAGCCAGCGTTCCCGCTCATCCTGAACCGCCCAGTCGAAGCGCTGGCGCACTTCGTCGAGTCGCGGCGCGCGCATCGCGCTCGGACGCAGCAGCGCGGCGTCGATGACCGTGCCCGAGAGACCGGTCATATCCCGCAGCTGCGCTGCCAGCTCGGTCCAGTCGCGGTATCCGAGCGTGGCGATTCGTTCGTCGTCGCAGCTCCAGGCTGGCAGCGTCTGGGCGCGCGTGACGCTGCCGAGCGCGAGGCGACCATCTTCAGCCTGACGCGGCTGCTCTAGCCGCAGCGCGCCTTCGCAGATCTGCTGCGCGGGGCCGGCGCCCTGCCAAAGTGCATTCGTTTTCCATGCGCCGAGGCGGGTGAAGCTGGCATCGGAGGCATCGGGCCGCGCGAGCGTGGCCTGCAGCAGGCGCGCGGCCGGGATGTCCCAGAACGCGAGCGTGAGCCCGCGCGCACCGCCGCGCGTCTGCCACCAGTGTGCGCCGAGCGCGAGCAGGTCGAGCGCAGCCGTTTCGTCGAATGTGCGGCGCAGCTGACCGCGCAAGGCCGTGGCCTGCTCTCCCCGTGCCGTGCGGGAGGCCCAGCACAGCGCATGGATGCGCGCCATCAGCGCCAGCACGTCACGCTCCTCGACGCGGTGATCGCGTTGCGCGAGCAGATCGACCATGCCGCCCAGTTTGCGCAAGTGGGCGGCCAGTCGCGGCAGGCCTTTGCCGCGCGCCGAGATATTGAGGGCGAAGAGCCGCGCCGAAGTCAGCTCGCTCACATGGGCGAGGCCACCGGTGATCAGCTCGCGCAGCAGCGCGTCGATCTGGTCGAGAAAGCGCAGCTCGTCTTCGCTCGCCGCAGAGGATTCCTGCGCGCGCGCCGGGGCGACGCCGTCCGGCCATTCGAGTGCCGAGCCGAGCTCGCGCCGCAGCGCGGCCAGCGCGATCAGATGCACCGTGCGGCGTTCGGCGGCCGGCACTTCGGAGACCATGCCCGCGAATCCGGTGCCCGCAATCCAGCGGCAGACCGCGCCCAGTTCGGGCAGTTCGAGTACGAGCACCGCGCCCTGGTCGTGCCAGACGAGGTGCTCGACCGGAGTGGCCGCCGCGCGCCGTACGGCCGCGATGCCGGCGGCCTTGAATAGCGCATCGGGCGTGAGCGCGAGAATTTCTTCGAGCGGACTGGGCCCCGATCCGGGCGCCTCAGCCTGTCTGTCCTCCGCTGCGCAGTCGGGCGTTGCATTTTCTGGCGCGGCGGACGGGGAGGGCGCCTGCGCGCGCAGCCACAGCACCGCGCCGAGGATGTGCTTGCAGAGGCCCGCCGCCGGGCAGTCGCAGCGCGCCTGTCCGGGGCCGCGGGTGTCGAGTTCGACGCGCTGGCCGTCGGCAGACAGCGCGCCGCCGTCCTCGCGCAGCTCAAGCCAGGCCAGCTTGCCGGCTTCGACATCCTTCGCCGCGCGGCGGAGCAGGCCTGCGTTGGCCAGCGTCGTCAGCGTGTCATCATCGTAGGCGCGGTAGACATCGAACCAGGGCATCAGTCCATCACCTCCGCCAGCCACTGCGCAAAGTGCGCTGGTGTCAGTGCCGCGATGTGCATGCCCTTGTCGGCGAGCCGCTGCGCCATCTGGCGGTCGTAGACCGGATTGGCGGTTTCGTCGAGCGCCGCGAGACCGAGCAGCTTGACGCGGGCTTCCGCCATGCGCTGGATCGCGCCGAGCAGCGCGCCGGGCGACGCACCCTCCTCGAAGTCGGAGATCAACGCAAAGACCGTGCGGCGCGGGTTGGTGATCAGGCTCTCGCAGTAGCGCGCGGCGCGGCCAATGTCGGTGCCGCCGCCGAGCTGCACCGTCAGCAGCACTTCGACCGGGTCGCTCGCAAGGTGCGAGAGATCGACCACGCTGGTATCGAAGATCACGAGCTTCACGCGCACCGCGGGCAGCGAACTCATGATGCCGGCAATGACCGCGCTGTAGAGGATCGAATCCATCATCGAACCGCTCTGGTCGACGCAGAGCACGATGTCCCACGGCAGATTGCGTTTGATGCGCGCATTGAAGAGGGGGCGGTCGATGACGAGCCGGCGCCGCGTCGCGTCATAGTTCTTGAGGTTGGCGGCGATCGTTGCACGGGCATCGAAGTTCTGCGCGCTCTTGAGGAAGGAGCGCCGCATCCGGTTGCGCCGGCCCACCAGCGCGTTGACGAAATCCTTGCGCAGCGTGCGCGTGATCTCGTCGACCGTCTTGCGGATCACTTCGCGCACGGCATTGCGCATGTCGGCCGAGAGTCGCCCGCGCAGGGTCAGCAGCGCCTTCGCCAGCGCGGGAGAAGCGTCGAGCGAGTTCAGAACTTCGGGATCGCGCAGCAGATCGGTCATCCCGTAGCGCTCGATCGCCTGCGACTGCATGCGCTCGAAGACCTCGCGCGGGAAGAGCTTGCGCGAGCGGGCGAGCCAGTCGACCGCGTGCAGCTGGCTCAGATCGAGCGAACTGCCGCCCCCCGAGCGGCTCAGCCCCCGGCCCTCATATTCGCGGCCATACAGATATTCAAGGGCTTCGTCGAAGCGCCAGTCCCCGGCCGTGAACCGGGCCCGGGAAAGCGGCTGTGCGGCATATCGGCCGAGGATCAAACGCCAGCGGCGCAGGGTGTCTTCCGAACTCATCACTCTCGTCTCGGCTCGGCCGGATGTAAGTGTCATTGTGCCAGCAAACGAGACTCTTCTCCCAGTCCCTGGACTCGCCCGGGGCCTTATGCTATTTGCTGTCCGGAAGGGATTCGGAGGATGGCCTCTTTGGCGCCGTGTTCTGCCCGATCTGGATAAATCACGGAGGCAAGCCAGGTGAGAACGAATCAGGAAACATCGGCAGGCGCTGATCGTGCGGGCGAGTCGCCCATTCGCATTCGTCCTGCGAGGGCGCCCGATATAGAGGAGTGCGTGTCGATCCGGGGGAAGACTCGCGAGAACGCGGTCTCCGAATCCGGGCTCGCCGAGTTCGGCGTCACGGTTGAATCATGGAGCGCTCAAGTTGCTGCGGACGAGCTGCTGGGCTTCGTGTCCCTGTCGGCCGACCGCATCGTCGGCTATTGCTTTGGTGACGTCAGAACCGGCGAAATCGTCGTTCTTGCGCTGCTTCCGGACTACGAAGGGCAAGGCATCGGTCGAGCGCTGCTCGATGCAACGATGCAGAGCCTGCACCGTCTTGGCCATACGCGGCTTTTCCTCGGCTGTAACAGCCTCCCGCATATCCGCTCATTTGGTTTTTACCGTCATCTGGGGTGGCGCTCGACGGGAAGGACCGATCCGCACGGCGATGAAGAGCTTGAATACCTCTTCTCGTGAGGAATCCCGGCTCACCTGGGCCGTGCTTACCTGTTAAGTCCTGTCGCATCGGCCGATCCGCCCAACAAAAAGCCCGCACAGTCTTCACTGTGCGGGCTTTCGGGGCTTCTTGCTGCGCCGGGGGGCTTATTCCAAGCGCATCTGCGGGAAGAGGATCACGTCGCGGATCGCCGGGCTGTCGGTCAGCAGCATGACCAGGCGGTCGATGCCGATGCCGCAACCGCCGGTGGGGGGCAGTCCGAATTCGAGCGCGCGGATGTAATCGGCGTCGTAGTACATCGCTTCGTCGTCTCCAGCTTCCTTGGCCTTGACCTGATCCAGGAAACGGGCGGCCTGGTCGTCGGGGTCGTTGAGCTCGGAGAAGCCGTTGCAGATCTCGCGGCCGACGATGAACAGCTCGAAGCGCTCGGTGATCTCGGGATGCGCGTCGGACTTGCGGGCGAGCGGGCTGATCTCGGTCGGGTAGTCGATCACGAAAGTCGGCTCCCAGATCTCGGCTTCGGTGTTCTCTTCGAACATCAGCAGCTGCAGGCCGCCCAGGCCCGGATTGCCCTTGATCTCGACCTTCATCGCGGTGAGTTTCTCGCGCAGCCACGCTTCGTCGCCGAGCTGCTCCATCGAGTATCCCGGATGGTGCTTGTGGATCGCCTGGGCCATGGTCAGGCGCAGGAAAGGCTTCGAGAGGTCCAGCTCGCGGCCCTGGTACTGGAAGGTCTCGGTGCCCAGCGCTTCGCGCGCGGCATGGCGCAGCAGACCCTCGGTGAAATCCATCATCAGACGATAGTCGGCGTAGGCCTCGTAGAACTCCATCATCGTGAATTCGGGATTGTGCCGGGTCGAGGTGCCTTCGTTGCGGAAGTTGCGGTTGATCTCGAAGACCTTCTCGAAACCGCCGACGACGAGGCGCTTCAGGTAGAGCTCGGGCGCGATGCGCAGGAACAGTTCCATGTCCAGCGCATTGTGGTGCGTCACGAAGGGCTTGGCCGAGGCGCCGCCGGGAATCGGGTGCATCATCGGCGTTTCGACTTCGAGGAAGCCGTGGCCGGTCATGTAGTTGCGGATCGACTGGACGAGGCGGCTGCGCGCGACGAAAGTGAAGCGCGACTCTTCCGACGTGATCAGGTCCAGGTAGCGCTGGCGGTACTTGGTCTCGATGTCAGCGAGGCCCTTGTGCTTGTCCGGCAGCGGGCGCAGGCACTTGGAGAGCAGGCGGATCTCGCTGGCCTTGATCGAGAGCTCACCGGTCCGGGTCTTGAACAGCGGGCCGACGACGCCAACGATGTCGCCGATGTCCCAGGTCTTGAAGTCCGCATAGACGTCCTCGCCGACTCCGTCGCGGGCGACATAGAGCTGGATCCGTCCGGACAGATCCTGAACCGTCAGGAACGAGGCCTTGCCCATCAGGCGCTTGAGCATGATCCGGCCCGCGACGCGAACTTCGATGCCTTCAGCCTCGAGTTCCTCGGTCGTTTTTTCGCCGTACAGCTCGTCGAGTTTGCCGGCCGTGTTCTCGCGGCGGAAGTCGTTCGGGTAGGCGGCACCGCTTTCGCGCCATTTGGCCAGCTTCGCACGCCGTTCGGCGATGAGCTGGTTTTCGTCCTGCTGCGGGTTCGGATTTTCGGTGTGTTCGGACATTGTCTGGGGCTCGGGGGCAAGCCGGAACGCGACCCTGCCGGGGGGCGCCGGAATGCGCGGGTGAATGCAAAGTGCTGAATTTTGTCACAATCAGCGCCGCCTGTCCCCCCGGTCGGGCGGCGGTGGCGACCGGACGTCCCCGATCCGGCTAATCGAACAGCGCGTCGATGTCGGCCTGAAGGTCGGTGTTGTCGTTCTTCTCGTGGCTCTCGAGCAGGCCGCGTTCGAGCAGATCCTCGAAACCGTTGACCTGGTTGCGGCCGTTCTCCTTCGAGAAGTACAAGGCCTCGTCGGCGTGGCCGAGGATCTCGGCGGCCGGCTTGCTCGTGTCGATTCGCGAGTAGCCGAGCGAAGCGGTGACGCGGCCGACCTGAGGGAAATCGCACTCCTCGACGGTGGCGCGGAAGCGGTCGAAGATCAGGCGCGCATCGGCATCGCTGACGTGGCGCAGCAGCACGATGAACTCCTCGCCGCCGAAGCGGAACAGCTTGTCGCGAAGGCGGAAGCTCTTGCGCATCAGGTCGGAGAGGCGCAGCAGCACTTCGTCCCCGAACAGGTGGCCGAAGTTGTCGTTGATCCGCTTGAAGTGATCGATGTCGATGACGGCAAGCCAGGAGTGCGGGTCGGTCGGGCTCTCGCTGCGCCGCTCGCCCTCTTCGCGCTGCAGCGAGCGTCCCGAGCTGGCGATGAAGCGGTCGAAGTTTTCGTCGAAAGTCTTGCGGTTGAGCAGATGAGTCAGCGTGTCCAGCTCGGCGTAGTCGAGCAGGTCGAGCTGGTTCTGGTAGAAGTGCGCGACATAGGTGAAGGCTTCGCGGACCTTGGGGTCGGGCGCTTCGTGGCAGGTCGCGACCAGCAAGGCGTGGGGGTTGCCCCGATCGCCCATCGCCAGAGCAAGCCGATAGACCCCGTCCGTGTGGCTCTCCAGCGAGCCCAGGGGGGCGCGGATCGCCTCGGCGAGGAAGGGGTCGGCCTTGAGCAGTACGGCCGGATATTCGTCGTCCTCGCCGCAGACGGCCGCGTCTCCGGGAGACGCTTCAGCGACCAGGGCTCCGACCGGGCCGTGCGCCGAAGCGCTGACCGCATAGAGCACGACTCCGACGGCTCCGAGAACGTCGCGCATCGCGGAGACGAGGCGCAAGGTCATCTGTTCGCGGTCGCGGCTGGACGACATCGCGTTGACCTGACCGAGCAGGTTCAACATGCCATCGTCCGGAGCGCTGGCCAGGTTGGCGAGTCCCGACATTTTTGGCGCGGTCATTCTGGGTCGAATTCCTCGACGTGGTTGAAGGGGCTGCTTATCCCTGTGGCAATTATGCGAGAGCGCGCAGGCGAAAACTACATAAAAAGAGCGTTCCTGCCTAAATTTCGCGCCTCAAGACTCCCAGCGGGGGGGCCCAATCCTCTCCGCCCTTCTTTTTCCGGGTCACCAGGGTCAGCTGGGCGGGCTGGAAGACGTTGGCATTATGCGTCACCGGCGTCGTGATCAGGTACTGGGCGCGGGTAGCGCGCAGGAAAGCGCCGACCCGGTCGATGTTCGCAACGTCGAGGTGGGCGAAGGGCTCGTCGATGAAGACGAAGCCGCCCGGTCTCGCCTCATCCATCAACAGCGCGACGAGCAGGATCAGCGACTTCATGACCTGCTGGCCACCCGAAGCTTCGCCGTCGTTGAGGCTCTGCTTGCCCTTCTGGTCGAAGTCAAACTGCACTTCGAGCCCTGCCGAGGCGAGCGCGAGGTCCTCGTTCTCGAGCGGAGGCAGAGGGCATTCGACGTTGATGCCGGCCAGCTCGCCGAGTGCCCTGAGGTTCTTGCCATACTGGCGCACCGTTGCGCGCAGCTTCGCGATGTATTCGCCGCGGGCCCGGTCGACCATGCTCCGCGTGCGCTCGGCGTAGGCGTTGCGCTCGCCGTAGTCGCGCTGGCGGTGTTCGAGCTCAAGGCGCAGCTTGTCGCGGACGATCAGCACCTGCTCGTCGGTTGCCCAGTCGCCGTCGGCGAGCCGGCGCTTGAGACGGGCGAGTTCGTTGCGCGCACCGGCCAGTCCCCCGAACTGCTCGGCCAGAGCGGTGAGCGAATCCGCTTCCTGCCAGTGAGCCGGCATACCGCGGCGCTTGCCGCGCAGCCTGAGCAGGCGGGCGGTCTGTTCCAGCCTCTGTGGGCGCTCCTCGCCGGAGAGGCGGGACAGTGCGTCGCGGGCGCTGCGCTCTTCCGAACTGCGTCGCCCCGTTTCGATCTCGATTCCGTCGAGGCGCTCGCGCGCCTTTTGCAGTTCAGCCTGGACCTCGCCGCGTGCGGCCTCGGCTTCCTTGAGCCGGGCGCGGGCGCTGGCCACTTCGCTGGCCGCGGCCTCGAACTCGGGTGTGCGCGCCATCAGCAGCTCCGCGGCCTGCAGGCCCAGCAGTTGCTCCTGGCTTGCGCGCAGCGCCGCATTCGCTTCGTCCTGACGGGCCTGCGCGCTGCGCAGTTTCGCGTCGAGCTCGGCGAGTTCGGTTTCGAGCGCTTCGAGCTGGCTGGCCCGGGCGAGCTCGCCGAACCAGAAGTCGCGCGGTACGCCCAGGTGGCGGGCGCCGCGCTTCTCGCGCGAATAGGCGTCGCGGGTGATCCAGTCCTGGTCGCGAGGCAGATCGCGCGCCGCCTCGGCACTCTCGACGCGCTGAATCCGGTTGAGCAGCTCGCCGAGCCAGCGCGGCGGCTCACCGGCGAAACGCAGCACTTCGAGCAGGCTGCCGCGCTGCGGGTGGGGGCTGGGTGCGCGGTCGGCGACCAGGAAGTGGCGGAAGCGCTCGCGCTCGCCCAGAGCCCAGGCCGCGAAGCGATCGGAATCGTTCTCGAGCAGCAGCAGCGAACGATAGGGGCGCAGGATCGCCTCGACCGCGCCCTGCCAGGCCGGGTCGGTGACCTCGGTGATCTCGGCGAGCGAGACATGCTCGATCCCGGCTTCCCTCAGCTTGGCGCGAAAGCCGTGGACTTCGGCCTCCTGGATCGGGCCGCTGCGCTCGCGAAACGTGCGCAGCCGGCTCGTCACTTCCTCGAAGCGGGCTTTCAGGCTGCGCACTTCGAGTCGCGCCGCGTCGGCCGCCGCGAATGCCGCGCTGGCGGCCTCCTCGCTGGCCAGCGCATCGGCACCGTGTTCGCGGCTGACCCGCTCGCGCAGTGCATCGCGTTCGCTGAGCTGCTTTTCGATGTCGCGCAGATGGTCGCGGGCGGCGAGCCACTGCGCTTCCTGGGCGCCGAGCGCCGACTGGATCGCGATCTGGGCTTCGCGAGCCTCGGTGCGCTCAGCAGCCAGCGCGGCGAGCCGCTCGCGGGCAAGGGCGAGCGCGGCGCGCTGCTCGGTGTTCGTGCTGCGCGCGGCGCGCAAGCGCAGCCTCGCCTCGCGCGATTCGCGGGCGAGTTCGGCGACTTCGAGGCGGGGAAGGACTTCGGCTTCGAGCGACGCGACTTCGGCCGTCAGATCGCGCCATTCGAGGTAGCGGTCGGCTTCAAGGCGGCGGGCTTCGGCCTGGGCGCTCAGGCGGTCCAGATCCAGCGCGAGGCTCTCCAGTTCGTGGAGCGCGGCTTGCTGCTCGTTGCGCGCCATCTGGTAGTTGTCGAGCACTTCCTTGTCGCCGAACACGTCGAAGACGAGGTCGAGCAGCGCGCGCGGCGAATACTCGCAGAGCTTGTCGGTGTCGCCCTGTTCGAGCGAGAGCACGCGGGCGATCGCCGGAGTCAGGCCGGCGTAGGCGAGCCGGGTCTGATAGTCGCGCAGGCCGGCCCATTGGGTCGACGCTTCCAGACCTTCGATCGGGACGATGCCGTCCTCGATCGTGTATTCGCGGTTCCAGTCGCCGCCGGCGCGGCGGATCCGGCAGGCCAGCGTCACGTTGTCGGAGAGGCAGGGGAAGAAGGGGCGCTTGCCATTCGCGCCGGGGATGTTCGCGACGGTCGCGCGTATCCACGCGACTCCGGCATTGGCGCGGCGCACATAGCGGCGGAAGTCCCGCTTGCCGGAGCAGCGCAGCGCGAACAGCGTGCGCAGCGCGTCGAGCAGCGTCGTCTTGCCCGAACCGTTGGGGCCGACGATCGTGATGATCTGGGCGTCGAGCGGCACCGTGAAGCGGCGCCAGAAATCCCAGTGTACGAGTTCGATTTCGCGGATATGGAACATGTTCAGTCCTCGCTGCCGTCGCCGGCCGCGTCGGTTTCATCGGTTTCTTCTTCGCCGTCGGGCTGGGCGAGGCGGTGCCCGGCCGCGGCGAGCACGTCGCCGAGCGTCCCGTTGACGATGCGGTCGGCCAGGGTTCGATAGTCGAGCAGAACGTCGAGCAGCGGGCCTTCGTAGATGAAGCCGTTTCTTCTCTCGATGAAACCCAGGCGGGCGAGCTTGCCGAGCGCGAAGTTGCGGATCCGCGTCTTGCCGCCGAGCTGGCTGCCGAAGTCGGCCATCAGCGCCGCTTCTGAGATCGCGCCGGAAACCTCCTCGCCGTAGGCGATCGGTTTTTCCTGGCCGAACATGTCGTTCTGGCCGTCGTCGCTGAGCGCGCGGCGACCGAGCTGGCGCTCCCGCTTGGGCAGCACGATCAGGGCCCAGATCACGATCAGGAGCGCGACTTCGTCGCGGGTCAGCCCCATCGTGCTGGTTTGGTATTCGCGGCCGCCGAACACCGCGTCGAGCATGTCGTCCGCGAGGCCCACCGCGACGTGCTCGGCGAAGGGGTTGTCGAGCAGCACGAGGCCGGCGGTGGCGAGGCGCGCCTCGAGTTCGACGCGGAAGCTCTCGTCGACGAGCGCCCGCTTGACCTGGGTGTCGGTGCGCGGCAGCCAGCGGTGGGCCAGCAGTCGGGCGGTCAGGGTCGTGATTTCGTGATCCATGGCGGATTAGTCCAGTGCCAGCCCGCCGCGCAGCAGACAGGCGACGGCGACGACGTTCAGTGTGGTGACGATCCAGAAAGCGATCTGGTAACTCGCCTTGCGGTTCTTGTGCCGGAACAGGTGCTGGGCGGCGAGGCCTCCGGGCCAGCCGCCGAGCAGATCGATGATCAGCAGCGTGTTTTCCCGGGTGCGCCATTCCCCTTTTCTGGCCTTGGCCTTGTCGAGGCGATAGGCGGCGAGCGAGACGAGGCTCATCAGGGCATAGAGGACGAGGATCAAGCTCATCCTCAGTCCTGACCGCGGTGGCGGATTTCGCCGGCCGACATCGACGCGATCTCGTCCTCGTTGACCTCGATCAGGCGGTCTTCGAGCACCAGCTCGAAGGGCATCTGGGTCAGGTCGGCGACCGGGCCGCTGGCCTGGGCTTCGACTCCGCCCAACAGCGAGAGCAGCGAGAGCCGGTAGCTCGCCGGGCCGAAACCGCCGCCGAGCACGAGGCGTTCGGCCGGCGTGTGGTCGGCGACGGCGGCGAGCCGCTGACTCAGGCGATTGAGCAGCGTCAGGTCCTCGCTCTCGGGCGCGAGGTTCTCATCGACCTTCTGCGCGGCGGGCAGGCTCGCGTCGGCTTCCATCCTCTGCACATCCGAGGAGAGCACGCTTTCGGCGCGGTCGAGCAGTTCGTGACCGCCCGCGAGGTACTGGGTCTGCGGTGCAGCGCCGAGCGCGCCCGCGGCGAGAGCGATCAGCGCGTTCGGTTTTTGCGTGCGCAGCCAGGCCATCACGTCGGACGAGGAGACGCCCGAGGCGCCCAGCGTCACGCGCTGCGACTCGATCTTGTTCAGCGCGCGCTGGAAAGCCGCGTCGACGCGGGCGAGCCGGCTCTGCGCGAGGCCGATCGCGTGGGCGATCCGGCCGATGTCGGCGGTGATCTCCTCGACGTCGAGCAGCGTGCGCAGGATGTCGCTTCCCTTGTCCAGCCACTTCCCGTTCGCCGAGAGCCGGGTGCGGGCGTCGAGGATGCGGAACTCCGAACCCGATGCGACCGCTTCCTCGAAGGATTCGGTCAGCGCGTTGAGCTTCGCAAGCAGGTGCTGGAGCACTTCCGGCGAAACCGTGCCGGTCGCCTGCATGCCGGCGAGCTGGGTCGTCAGGAAGCCCAGTTCGGCATCCTCGTCCTCGCCGAAGCGCAGCAGCGCCGACACGGCAGCCAGCGCGTTGCGGCCGGTGTCGGTGAGCTGGTAGTGGGCGTCCTCGCCGAAGATCAGCAGCTCGTGTTCGCGCAGGCGCTTCAAGACCGTCTCGAGCTTGACTGGCTCGATGTAGGAGAAGTGCCGGCGCAGCGCGTCCGGCTCCCAGCGCGGCGTCTCCGCGCGACAGCCGACCTCGCGCAGCACATGCAGGCGGATCATGATCTCCTCGTCGCCGCCGCGGAACAGCGCCGTGAAGGCGGCGATCAGCGGCTGGGCGCGGACGAGCGACCACAGCGACGGCACATCGTCGAACTCGACGCCGGGGGCGAGGAAGTCGACGAGATCGAAAGCGCGCGCTTCCATCTCAGTGACCTCCTCCCTGGCCGCCGGAGCGGGGCAGGGGGCGGGACAAGACGCTCAGACTCCCTGCTTCAGGCTGGCCTGGATGAAGCCGTCCAGGTCGCCATCGAGCACGCCCTGGGTGTTGCCGACTTCATAGTTCGTGCGCAGATCCTTGATCCGCGACTGGTCCAGCACATAGGAGCGGATCTGGTGGCCCCAGCCGATGTCCGACTTGGAGTCTTCGAGCTTCTGCTGCTCGCTCTGACGCTTCCTCAGCTCCGCTTCGTAGATGCGGGCGCGCAGCATCTGCCAGGCTTCGTCGCGGTTGCGGTGCTGGGAACGGTCGTTCTGGCACTGCACGACAATGCCGGTCGGGATGTGGGTCAGACGCACGGCCGAGTCGGTCTTGTTGATGTGCTGACCGCCGGCGCCGGAGGCGCGGTAGGTGTCGGTGCGCACGTCGGCCGGGTTGATGTCGATGACGATCGAGTCATCGACCTCGGGGAACACGAAGACCGACGTGAAGCTGGTGTGGCGGCGGGCGTTCGAGTCGAAAGGACTCTTGCGCACGAGGCGGTGGATGCCGGTCTCGGTGCGCAGATAGCCGTAGGCGTAGTCGCCCGAGATCTTGATCGTCGCGCTCTTGATGCCGGCCACTTCGCCTTCGGATTCTTCGAGCAGCTCGACCGTGAAACCCTTGCGCTCGCAGTAGCGCAGATACATCCGTTCGAGCATGCCGGCCCAGTCCTGGGCCTCGGTGCCGCCGGCGCCGGACTGGATTTCGATGAAGCAGGGGCGAGGATCCATCGGATTGTTGAACATCCGGCGGAATTCCAGGCCTTCGATGACTTGCATGGCTTCCTGGGCGTCGGCGTCGACCGCGGCGAGCGTGTCCCAGTCCTGCTCCTCGCGGCCCATCTCGAAGAGCTCGGCCCCGTCATTGAGCTTGGCGGCGATGTCGTCGAGCACGACGACGACCTGTTCGAGCGAATGCTTCTCCTTGCCCAGCTCCTGGGCGCGGGCGGCATCGTTCCAGACCGAGGGATCTTCGAGCTCGCGGCTGACCGCCTTCAGGCGTTCGGACTTGTCAGCGTAGTCAAAGATACCCCCGGAGGGCACGTTCGCGAGACTTCAGGTCGTCGAGTTTGCTGGCAATCGCGTTGATCTGTTCGGCGTCCATGGGAGCTCTCCTGCTGATTCCGGGAAACCGGTCATTATACAGTGCTCGGCCGAAAGCGCTGATGCCATCCGGATTGGCTCAAAAATCGGCTCGATCCGGAGGCGGGCCGCCTTCTCACGCCGTGGTGTCGGGTGGCGCCGAACGCTCGGCTCTGGGCGGCAGCACGAAATCGCCGGGATGGCGCAGCAGCCGGCGCAGGATGCGACCGAACAGCGGGCGGGTGTGAGCGAAGCGGATCTGGCGCGATTTCAGCGCCGTGTAGAGCGCGAGCGAGAAGCTGACCAGCAGGTTAACGCAGGCGATCGCGAGCACTCCGACGCCGCACAACGCGATAGCCTGCCAGGGCAGCTTGAAATTCAGTGCGATCAGCGCATAGGCATCGTTCGCGGCGCTGAAGGTCACGTGGCGGATATCGAGCGGCCAGCCCAGCATGAAGCCCACGGTTCCGATCGAACCGAGCATGCAGCCGAACAGGAAATTGCCGGCCAGCGCGCCGAGGTTGTTCTCGATGTAGGTCGCGATCCGCTCGCGTCGCGCTTCGCCGAAGGCGCGGGCGAGCCAGCGCAGCTGACGGATGCGCTGGGGAATCCGGGCATAGACGCACTTGTTGTCGTAATAGCCCGAGATCAGGCCGGACAGGTAAAGGCAGACTCCGGCGATCGCGGCGTGGGGCAGCGCGAGGCTCGCGAGCGGGTCGATCTCGTGGAGCAGCAGATGCGCTTTCGCGGCGTCGATCTGCGGCGCGCCGAAGAGCCAGATCCAGCTTGCGCCGATCGCGAGGCAGGCGAGGAAGGCGAAGACGACGTTGCCGACGATCGCGATGAACTGGCTGCGGATCACGTCGACGACGAGGTTCTCGAGTTTGGCGAGCGAGGGGGCCTTGCCCTTGTCCTCGCCCAGGCTTGCCGCGATCGTCGCTGCGGTCATCGCCGGCTGCTTGGTCGCGATCGTGAAGTGAAAGAGGTGGACGACGATGAAACCCAGGCCGTAGTTCAGACTGAACGCGACGGCCTGCCACAGCGGGGGCAGGTGCGCCTTGGCGATGAAGATCTTCAGCAGCGCCATCACCGCGACAATCAGGCCGGCGCCGGCCGCGGCGCGGAACATCGCGAAGTACTCGGTGCGATTGCTGGTCACATAGTGTTCGCCGGTCCGGCTCGCGTGTTCGGTGATCTGCAGCGCGACGAGGTCGGTGGCCTGGGTCAGCAGCGCGGTGAGGCTGCTCTTCTCGGCCTCGAAGTGCATCAGGTCGCGGAAGAAGCGGATTTTCCGCGTCTGCTGCAGTTGCGACGTGTCAGGACTCGCCAGTTCGGTGATCTGGCGCATCCGCGCGATGATCTGGCTCGCGCGCAGGCCTTCGTAGGTCAGTGCGATGCTCGCACCTCCCTGATGGGCGCGCTGGCGGATGCGCTTGAGCTGGGCGTCGCACTGTTCGAGCAGCACATCCAGGTGCCGGGTGTCCGGCCACGGGGTGTCCGCATCGTCGAGCGCGCGCAGCGCTTCGGTGACGAAGTTCTGGACTTCCTCGGTTTGGGCGACGAAGGGCGATTCGCGGCGCGCGGCCCGGCTGTCGTAGCGCAGGAAGTCCGGCTCGACGCCGATCGCGGCGAGGCGGAAGGAGAGGATGCGCAAGGCTTCGAGCAGTTCGACGCCCATCCTGATCCGCGCCGGCACGCGGGCTCCGGCGCCGAGCTGGATCACGCCGAGCAGCTCGGCGATCGTCTCCTCGGGGATTTCGGCGATCCAGGCCGTGTCGCCGATCTCGTGCGTCAGCGCGCCGAACAGATCGCCCAGATAGGTGTCGTCATAAGCCGGGGGCAGGATCTTCGCGCCTAACCTGTGCGCGAGCGCACGCGCAATGCCTTCGTTGCCGAGAATGCCCAGGTTCGCGAAGAGGTTGCGCTGCAGGCGGCTGGCGAACACACAGTCGAGGTAGCTGCGCAGCGCTTCGGCAAAGGGCGGGTGGCCGCGCAGCAGCGTGATCAGCGCCTTGACGCGCAGCAGCGCCGCGCCGGCCTCTTCCTTCTTGCCCGGGCGA
Source organism: Niveibacterium terrae (assembly GCF_048213115.1). GTDB lineage: Bacteria > Pseudomonadota > Gammaproteobacteria > Burkholderiales > Rhodocyclaceae > Niveibacterium > Niveibacterium terrae. The sequence goes on from NZ_CP172404.1 coordinate 1,476,201, forward strand.
AGAGCCCGGATCATGTCGAGCAGCGCGGTGGCCGAGCGCTCTTCCGGGCGGGTCTTGATCTGTTCGAGAATCTGGACGATGTCGTTCAAATCGGCGTCCTTTCAGGAATTTTTACCGCTCCGCTCTGACAAGTGCGCATTCTAGCGAGACGGGAGAGGCAAAAGCTGGTAGAGTCGCGGCCCCTTGCGGCAGTTCCCGCCGTTTTTTGGTTGCGACGGAGAAGTAGCGAACATGGATGAAGCCGATATTGCTCAACAAGAAGTCGAGTTGAGCCTTACACTGTCACTGCAGCGCAAAGAGCCTTCGCTGGCGGCTACGGGAGTTTGTCACTTCTGCAGCGAACCGGTGGCCGAAGGTCAGAAGTTTTGTGATAGCGATTGTGAAGAAGATTGGCGCCGCCTTCAGTGGCAGCGCTCGCAAAGAGTGCGCGGTTGACCGTTCACTCTAACAGAGCTGAGGAAGTATATGGCACGCATTACGATCGAAGACTGCTTGAAGACCATCCCGAACCGTTTTGAACTGACGCTGTCCGCGGCGATTCGCGCCCGTCAACTCGCGCGCGGCCACACGCCGATGATCGAGAATTCGAAGAACAAGTTTGCGGTCACCGCGCTGCGCGAAATCGCTGCCGGCCAGGTCGATCGCGGCATTCTCTCCAAGCTCGAAGTCTGATCGAGCGGCTGCGCAAGGCGCAGCACGAGTTTGACAAAAACCCTGATGACTTCGCGTCATCAGGGTTTTTGTGTTTTCCGGTCAGCGCGGCTGGAAGGCTGCGTCGCCCATCTGCCACAGGAAGAAGGACCAGACGTCGGCGGTCTCCTCCAGCGCCTGGCCGACCGTCGAGCCCATGCCGTGGCCGGCGTCAAAATCGACCCGGAGCAGCACCGGTTTGCCGTCCGGATTCGCGGTCTGCAGCCGCGCCGCGAACTTGGACGGGATCCAGGCTTCGACGCGCGGATCGTTCGCGCCGGTCGTCACGATCACAGCCGGGTAGCGCACGCCGTCGCGGACCCGGTGATAGGGGCTCAGCGCGAACATCGTCTTGAAGTGCTCGGGATTCGTGACCGTGCCGAACTCGGCGATGTTCGGCGCGCCGTTGGGTGTCAGTTCCATCCTCAGCATGTCCGACAGGCCGACCGAACTCTGCGCGGCGGCGAGCAGATCGGGTCGCTGCGTGATCGTCCCGCCGATCGTGATGCCCCCGGCGCTGCCACCGGTGCCGGCCAGCGTCGCGCTCGACGTGTACTTGTTGGCGATCAGCCATTCGGCGCAGGCGATGAAGTCCGACACCGTGTTCTGCTTGGTCGCGATGTGTCCGCCGCGATGCCATGCTTCGCCCAGCTCACCGCCGCCGCGCACATGGCAGACCGCCTGGACTCCGCCGCGCTCCAGCCAGGCGAGGCGGGTCGCGTTGAAGCGCGGCTCCATCGAGATTCCGTAGGCGCCGTAGCCGGTCAGAATCGTCGGGCGACGGCCGTCGAGCGCGAGCTTCTTTGGCACGATCAGCGACAGCGGTACTTCGACGCCGTCATGGCTTTTGACCATGACGCGGCGCGCCTCGAAGGGCGTCGTGTCGAGCTTGAGCGGCTTCTGCAGATCGGTCGGCAACGCCTTGCCGTTTTTCAGCGCGAACACTTGCGGGGCATGAACCCAGCCTTCGAGCTGGACCAGAAGGCCTTGCTTGCCGGGAGCGATCGCGCGCAGCGTGCCTTCGAAGGGCAGCTTCACCTCGCTGGGCTTGCCGGCCTTGAGCGGGACGCGGATCAGGCGCGAGACGCCGGCATCGAGCGCCTTGACGTAGATCGCATCCTTGTCGGCGACCGGGAACTGCAGCGCCGCGGCGCTGGCCGGCACGACGGTGCGGGCCTCGCCGCCATGGGCGAGGTCGAGCCGGAGCAGCTCGCGGTTCGACGCCTTCTTCTGGCTCACCGCGTAGATCGCGTCGCCGGCCAGCACCGCGTGGGTGACCTGATCGGCCGGCGAGATCACCCGGCGCCACGGTGTCGAAGGCCCGTTCACCTTGTCGGCCGGCGCGATCCAGTACGAGCGATCGACCGCGTCGCCATGCAGCACTTCCATCATGACCCAGCGCGAGCCTTGGGTCGTCGCCGGATGGGGCAGGTCGGCCAGCGCGAACGAGTTCTTCGGCGAAACCTCCCAGCCGAAGACCGCGACGTCGCGGCTCTCGGGCTCGCCGATCCGGTGCTGGTAGATCGCGCTCTTGTTGTAGCGCTCGCTGGCCGGGTGACGGTTGTAGAAGAAGCCCTTGCCATCGGCTTGCCAGGCGAGGCCGTCCTCGTTGAGCCCGGTCCTATCGATTGCCTCGCCGAGCAGCTTGCCGCTTGCGACATCGATGATGCGCAGCACGCTGTTCTCGGAGCCGCCCAGTGAAATGCCGATCGCGATCCGGCTGCCGTCGGGCGACGGACTGATCCAGTCGATCGCGTGGTGCCCCCCTTCGCCGGGCAGCGCGTCCGGGTCGAGCAGCATCCGCTCGGCACCTTTGAGGCCATCGCGGACCCACAGCTTGCGGGCGTTCTCGCCCGGCGCGCGGCGGATGAAGAAGATCCGCCCTCCCGCCTGCTCGAAGCCTCCGGTCGCTTCGCCCGAGTCGGCCAGCACGCCGAGCCGTTGGCGCAGCGCTTCGCGGCCGGGCAGGTTCTTCAGGATTGACGCCGAGTAGTCCGCCTCGCTGTGCAGCCAGGACTGGAACTCGGGTGACTTCATGTCCTCCATCCAGCGGTAGGGGTCGGTGACGATGACGCCGTGATAGACATCGGTGACGGGGTGGGCCGCGGTGGCCGGGTAGGCCGCCTCGGTGATCATCGGCAGCGCGGCAAGGGCCGCGGCCAGGGCGTGAGCACGCATGGTTCTCCTTTTTGGGGGTAATCGCAGCGCTCATGCTAACGGCCCACGGCAGGGCGGGCCAGTGCGATTGTTTCGCAACGTATCACGGACCGCGCTGTGGAAATCGGCGATAATGCAGGGCTACGCGTTTGCCCGCAGCCCGTCGCCGGAAGTTTTGGTTCCTGTCGGTCTGTGAGCTCCCTGCCATCCCTACAGAGGAAGCATCAGCCATGAGCGCTCAATCCCTGATCAAGATCCCCGCCGGCGGCCAGAAGATCGTTCCCGGCCAGACGACGCCCGACAATCCGATCATTCCCTTCATCGAAGGGGACGGTATTGGCGTCGATATCACTCCGGTGATGATCAAGGTCGTCGATGCGGCGGTTGCCAAGGCCTACGGCGGCGCGAAGAAGATCCACTGGATGGAAGTGTATGCCGGCGAGAAGGCGACCCGGCTCTACGGCAAGGATCAGTGGATGCCGGCCGAGACGCTGCAGACCCTGAAGGACTACTCGGTCTCGATCAAGGGGCCGATGACGACTCCGATCGGCGGCGGCATCCGCTCGCTGAACGTGACGCTGCGCCAGGAGCTGGACCTCTACCAGTGTGTGCGCCCGGTCCGCTACTTCAAGGGCGTGCCCAGCCCGCTCAAGCACCCCGAGCTGACCGACATGGTGATCTTCCGCGAGAACACCGAGGATATCTACGCCGGCATCGAATGGCTGGCCGAATCCGAACCGGCGAAGAAGCTGATCGCGTTCCTGCAGGACGAGATGGGGGTCAAGAAGATCCGCTTCCCCGAGTCCTCGGGCATCGGCATCAAGCCCGTCTCGCGCGAAGGCACGGAGCGCCTGGTGCGCGCCGCGATCCGCTATGCGATCGCCAACGGCCGTAAATCGGTGACGATTGTCCATAAGGGCAACATCATGAAGTTCACCGAAGGTGGCTTCCGCGACTGGGCTTACGCGCTGGCCAAGAACGAATTCGGTGGCGTCGAGATCGACGGCGGTCCGTGGCTGCGCCTGCCTAACGGTATCGTGATCAAGGATGCGATCGCCGACGCCTTCCTGCAGCAGATCCTGCTGCGCCCGGCCGAATACGACGTGATCGCGACGCTGAATCTCAATGGCGACTACATCTCGGACGCGCTGGCGGCCCAGGTCGGCGGCATCGGCATCGCGCCCGGCGCGAACATCTCCGATCACTACGCCTGCTTCGAGGCGACGCACGGCACCGCGCCGAAGTATGCGGGCCAGGACAAGGTGAACCCCGGTTCGCTGATCCTGTCGGCCGAAATGATGCTGCGCCATCTGGGCTGGACGGAGGCCGCCGACCTCGTCGTGCACGGCATGGAAGGCGCGATCGCCGCGAAGACCGTGACCTACGACTTCGCCCGCCTGATGGAAGGTGCGACCGAAGTCTCCTGCTCGGCCTTCGGAGACGCGATGATCGCGCACATGTGATCGCGCTTCAGATCAAACAAAAGTGGGCGCCTCAGGGCGCCCGTTTTGTTTGGGGAAGAGGAAAAACTCGCCGCGGATCACGCGGAAGAACGCGGATCAAACGAACCGGGCGGATTTCTCTTCGTGATGGCCCGCGAGCGGAGGGGCTATCCTTTAATACGTTCGCCGGTTATTAAAGGATAACGTGATATCCTTTAATAACCAAAGGCTCTATTAAAGGATGCGGTGCTCTCATGCGCAAGACCGATCTCAGTGCGGTGCGTCAGCAGCGCCTTGTGCCTGTAGGCGCGCATTCAGGGGCTTTTGCTTATGTCCCCGAGCCCACGCCGGTCTGGCTGCCGCTTGACCATGTGGCCGCCGCGGGCGTCCTCGCGGCGGGTGAGGCGCTGGCGCGGCTTCGCGGCATTGCTGAATCCGTTCCCAACGCGGATCTGTTTGCGCGAACCCTCGACCGGCGGGAAGCGGTGCGCAGCAGCCAGATCGAAGGCACGCAAAGCGATCTTCATGATCTTCTGGAGTACGAGATCACCGGTGATGCGGAAGGTCTGTCGCACGATACCGGCGTCACCTACGGTTACGTCAAGGCGCTTCATGCGGGTCTGATCGATGTTCGGCAGCAGGGCGCTTCGGCTTTTTCTGTTGAACTCATCCATCGCCTGCATTCCATCCTGATGGAACAGGACGAGCGCTACGCCAGTACGAACAAGCCCGGTGCGTTCAAGACCCGGCAGAACTGGATTGGCTCTGGTCGAACAATCTACGACGCCCGCTTTGTCCCCGCGCCGCCAGAAGCTGTTTCGGCCGCAATAGACGATCTGGTTCGCTATCTCCAGGGAGAGGCGTATCAGGAATCGCCCTATCTGCCCGCGATCACTCTTCGGATGGCGATCGCGCATGCGCAGTTCGAGACGATCCACCCTTATCCCGACGGGAACGGACGCGTTGGCCGGCTTTTGCTGCCGCTCATGCTCGCTGCGGACGCGGCCCCTCCGGTGTACCTCTCCGGCTATCTGAAGTCGCGCCAGAGGGAATACTACGATGCGCTGGCTGGCGTTCAGCTGCGAGGCGAATGGGATGCCTGGGTGACGTTTTTCAGTGCGACGGTGGCGAGCTGTGCCGATGAAACGAGCGCGCTCATTCTGGCGGCCCGCGCCCTGAGAGATGACTGGCGAGCCCGACTCAAGGCCTACCGCGCTGATGCCGCGGTTCATCGCGTCGTGGATTTACTCCTGGCGCGGCCTGTCGTCACGGTGTCCTCGCTGGTGGAAGAGCTTCGGGTTTCGTTCCCCACGGCCAATACGGCGGTTGCCCAAATGATAGCGGCGGGGATTCTCTCCGCAGCGCATTCCTCTCGGCGAAACCGGGTGTTTCATGCCACTGAGTTGCTTTCCCTGATCGAGCGAGGGGATGGAGCATGAGCTTTCCCTCGCTCATCTACTGACTCCCGGCAAGGAGCTGCGCGTAGGAATCGAGACACCTGAAGGGAAAGCCCTGGGGAGCATCAGGGGCAGGAAGAAAAGCCGCGCCGCGGAGGCGCGCGAATATGAAGAGGGGAGGGAGATTCCTCTATGACTCAAGCATTCCTGTCTTCTTCGCTTCATCCAGTATCCATTGAGCAAACGCCTGTATTGGCTCTGCGCTCAATTCAATCGGCTCTGGGAGGATGAGGCAGAAGGTTTTGGAGATCGTTTTCCCCTCTGGCCACGGGGCGATCAAGCTGCCTAGCGCAAGTTCTCTTTCGACATAGAGGCGCGGTACCAGCGCAACACCGAGGCCTGCCAATGCAGCTTCGATCAACATCGCATGAAGATCGTAGTGCGCACCGATCGCAGGATTGGTCAGTGAAATTCCGGTCTCCTGTGAGTAGAGTTGCCAAGCCTCAGGGTTCTGTCGCCGGTGCAGGCGCGGCAGCTTGTCCAGTGCGGTCATCCCTTCTTCTCCCGCCAGGAGCTTAGGGGGGCAAACCGGAATCAGCACCTCATGCAACAGTTGATGCGTCCGCATTCCTGTCCAGGCTGGGTGCTCGAAATGGATTGCCGCATCGAATCCGCTTCCAGACAGGACGAAGGGTTCCATGCGCTCAGCCAGATGCACCGTGATGTTCGGATGCTTTTGCTGGAATCGTGACAAACGAGGAATGAGCCATCGCATCGCAAAGGTCGGGATGATGGCGATGTCCAGGTTTGCTCCGTCGCTCGGTTGCCCCATCAGGTACTGGCTGTCTCGATCCAGTCGGTCGAGCAACTCGCGAATTTGGTTTGCATAGCGTTCCCCGTTAGGCAAGAGCCGGACGCGATTTCCAATTCGCTCGAACAGCGTGACACCCAGGAATGCCTCGAGGCGGCCAATCTGGCGGCTGATAGCCCCTTCGGTCAGGGACAGTTCGTTCGCTGCGCGGGCGAAGCTGCCATGACGTGCGGCAGCTTCGAATGCCATCAGTGCAGTGTTGCTGGGGATCTTCCTGCGCATGAGAGTTCCTGCTTCGGGCCCGGGCGAGGCTAGCCTTGATCTTTTGTCACTGAAGCATACCGAAAAATCGGTTTGAACGCTGCGGACATGGTCCTACCATGATTGAACGTCAACAAAGGAGCCCGGGGCACAAGCTTCCCGGCCGCGCGTGATCCAATGATTTATACAGTCGAATGCAGCTTCGCCGATCCAATCTGCGAGGCGCAGTGGAATGACTTTTACAGTCTGAAAAAGTTGCCCGCGCTCATCTCAGTGAGCGGGTTCCATACCTCGCAGCGTTTCAAGGCTTTGAGCGCGGGTTGTCCTGCCTACCTCGCTATTCATTCGATCGACAATCTCGATGTGCTTCAGGCAGACGAGTATCGCCAAAAAGGCGGTGGCAATTTTGCCCGCTGGCAGCAGCACATCATCGATTGGCACCGCAACCTTTATGATGGTCTTGACCGCGCTCCGGCCATCGCTGAAGACGAACATCTGGCGGTCTGTGCAATCGGCCCCGAGCCGCTCATGGAGATGGGACTCAGGCCTTGTCTGATGCAGGCGGTCGGATTGGAGAACTTCCCTGAGCGTCGGTGGTTGGCGAAGCGGGTTCGCGCGGATGAGCTTGGTGTGCATCACCTTCCGAAGGGCGTCCATCTCTATGCGCCGATGACGGCGCAATTGACGAATGGTCGTGAGGCCGCTCCCCTAGCGTCACGGTAGAGCCAAAATGCCCAACGTCACGATTTATATCCCAGCGGAAAAGATGCCGTCAGACGGGAATCTCTTGGAACTTACCGACCAATGCGTCCAGCTGTGCACGGGAATTCTCAACGCCGCGCTGGAAAACGTACACATCATCTATGTCCCCGTTCGTCACGGGCGAGGGCGCTCAGCCTTTGCGGAAATAAAATACCGCCTCGAGCCGTTCAGGACGAAACCCGTCATGGATTCCTTCATGGAAAAACTGGATGAAGCCATAAAGCGAAACACGGGGCTTGTCGCACGAATTCGCTGCTTTGCTTATGCGGCGCCCGCGATTCATGCGCGCAACTGATTGTCGGCAGGGGATACGGTGATGAATGGCGTGAAATTTCCAAGTCAGCAGGTTGGAGACTTTTCGATCACAGCGATCAGTGATGGATACCTCTCGGCAAGTCTGGATTTGCTTTCCAATATCAATCCAATGGATGCGTCCAGGTTGCAGCAAGACGCCGGTGTGAAGGACCCATCTTCTGTTCATATTAATTGTTACTTGTTGCGTGGCTGCGGGCGCACGATCTTGATTGATGCGGGTGCAGGGGGGGTCAAGCAATGGGGGGGTAAGCTGAAATCAAATCTCGCACTGGCTGGCGTGCAAGCCTCGGACGTTGACACGATTCTTCTGACTCATGCGCATCCCGATCATATCGGGGGGCTCCTTGACTCGTCAGGGAAACTCGCCTTTCCTTGTGCGGAGTTGGTTATCCACCAGCGTGAGGTCTCTTTCTGGGAGGATGATGGTAATCTGAGTCGGGCGAGTGAGCGCGCTCGTGGAAATTTTCTGTTTGCCCGAAAGGTATTCGACAAGTACAGGGAGAGGATGCGCACATTTACTGCTGACGAAGTTCTCCCTGGCCTCAGTGCGATCCCTCTTCTGGGGCATACCGCGGGGCATTCCGGTTATCGCCTCGAATCCGGCGAGGACAGCCTATTGATTTGGGGTGATGTCGTTCACTTCCCGCAAATCCAGATTGCTCGTCCCGACGTGTCCATTGCCTTCGACCAGGATCCTCAGCTTTCCGCCGATACGCGATCCAAGCTCTTGGATATCGTCTGCTCGGACAAGAGCCTTGTCGCGGGCATGCACCTTGGCGAACTCGGGTTCGCACATATCGAGCGAACAGGCAAGGCCTACAGGATCTGTTACGAAGCTTGAGGAAAGTGCGATCTCATCATTTTCTCTCTCCAGCTGAGAAATCGAGCGAGGCGTGGAACACGCAGGACGCTTGGGCTAAGGTCTTGAATTGCATCAAAATGAGCGAAGCCGAGACTGGTGCCCATGCTCAGAGGGAAAAAGGAAGCCTCGCCGCGGATCGCGCTGCCAAGCAGCTATCAGACGCCTGATGTATGCTGATGCGGTAATCCGGGGCTTGCCGCTTCCAGCGATAGCCACCCGTGGAGGGTGGCTGGGAGCGCAGGCGAATGCCATGCGGGAAAGTCCGCTTCTATCCCGGCCGGGCTCTTCAGGATCGAAATTTCATGTCGCGCTGCTTTCCTTACCTCCTGGCTCTGACGCTGGGAATCGGATCTCTACCATCGTTCTCGCAGATCCAGAAGAGCTCGCCCCGTTCGCTCGTCATCGAAAGCCGGCGCAATTACGCGAAGGGAACTTTTCCCCGCGCTGGCAGCTGGCAAGGTCTCTACTGCCGAGGGCTCGATTGCGAGATCCGGCCGGCTCGGGTCCGGATCAAGACAACGAGCGCCGTCAATGTGCTGGACGAGAAAGAACTTCTGGATGATCTGAAGGTGAGCGGAAAACCGCTCGCCCTGTTTCCCGGGGGTGGGCTCAAGGAGGGCAAGGTCGTCTCATGGTATCGGTCCGGGGATCCTTCCAATGAATCGCCTCAGCTCGGAAAGCTCGGCAAGCTCGGGAAGTGGGACATGCCCTGGGGCCCTCTGCCGCTGACGATTTCCTGGACCCGCGCGCCGCAAGGGCAAAAGCGCTACTTCGTCAGCGACGGCAGTGTCCGGCAGTTTCTGTTCATGATCGACGCGGAAGCTCACTATGACGGTGACACGACACCGATCATCCACTGGGTCGGCGATTTGGATGGCGATGGAAAGCTGGATCTTCTGCTCAGCATCCCGGACGACAACTGTGGGTTTGACGAGCGGCTCTACCTTTCCTCCGGAGTCGGGAAGGGACAGCTTCTGCGCAAAGCCGCTCAGCTATCGGGCGGGGAAGCGGCTTGCGGGTGCTGATGCCGAAATCTTCAGGGGGACGGGATTGCTCTGGATGTCCGAAGGCTAGACTGCCCCATGACCCTCTACGTTAGGCAAGATCCAGGATGTCGCTGCTGATTGAAGAAGTTTCTGTCATCGATGCTCCCATGGAGCTGTTGCTGCTTGCCGATCCCTCGGAGGCTAATATCCGGGCCTATCTTTCCGGAGCGAAATGTTTCGTTGCTTCATCTGGTGCGGATGTGGTTGGCGCATGCGTCGTGCAGTCACGCGGCACGGAGGCCTATGAGCTAATGAACATCGCTGTTTACCCTGCCCACCAGAAGTCCGGATACGGCACTGCGCTATTGATGTGGAGTATTGATTTCTTTCGCAACTTGGGCGCCCGGCAACTGGAAGTGGGCACCGGATCGTTCGGCTATCAACTCGCTTTCTATCAGCGACATGGATTTCGGGTTACAAGCATTGATCATGACTTCTTCGTCAATAATTACCCTGAGCCGATCTTCGAGGATGGAATACAGCTCTTTGACATGCTGCGCCTTACGCTGAGGTATGCGGGGTGATGGGTGGTGAGGTCGGGCCTTGATTCCAATAAACATGGTCGAATGCAGGACCTCGTGTCTGACCCCGCAAGATATAGAGACAGATTCATGAAACCCGATGCGGTTGTGGTGCTCTCTCGCTTGCCCGAGCGCTTGCCGGGGCTGGCCGATTTGGCGGCGCATGCCGATGTGCTGGCGCGCATTTATCAGCCGCTCCAGCAGGGCCTGGATGCTGCGGGCCAAACGGTTTACCTCCTGCCAGCCACGATCTCCCAGCCAGAACGCCAGGCGCTGGATGCCGCCGGGCTGACTCCCAATCGCCTGTGCCTGCCGGCGCATGACCAGGTGGTTGCGCTGTTGCAGCAAAAGGCCGCGCGCGCAGATTTGCAGCGGGCGGCCGATGCGTTTATTGCCTCGCTCAACTCTGCCCCTCTGTGGTGGCAATCCTTGCTGCCCGCCGTCGTCCTGGGTTTGCAGCTCCCGACCCACGCCGCTGCCCCGCTGGATACGGGCAGTTCACGCTGCGCATGCTGCTTTCATCCGCCATGGGCGAACGATCTGACTCAGATAGCCCTTTTTCGCTATCGGGCGGGCACCTGCTGGGGCAACTACGGCCCGCAGGATGCCTTGCAGGTGCTGCTGGGCAGCGAAACGGAAGTCTGGCCGCAAGCCACTCCGCGCGACATCTGGATCTGGCATCGCGTGCTGGACATATTGCGCACGCTGCCCGCGTCCAGCCGCTACAGCCAGGCGCGCAAGGCGCTCCGGCAGGCGGGCTGGTTGAACAAAAACAGCCTGATGCGCTGCGAATCCCTGCTCGACGCCCTGGCCTGGATCGGCATTCTGGAAACGCCGGAATTCCCCGGTTTGATGAGCCGTTTCACCTCCGCCATCTACCGCGACCGCCGCCCCAATACCCTGGTGGAAGTCTCCGCGCCGCTGGCGTGGTGGCAGGCCGAACACGGGCTGAATGAGTCCCTGATCGATCGGCTCTTTGGCCATTGCGTCTGCCCGGCGCAAGAGCCGCCGGCCCCCGCGCCCGGGGCAACGGTGCCGAAAAAAGCCCGCTCCACCGGTTTGCGCAATCTGCCCGGGCCACTGGCCGCCGGGGATGTCTACGCCATCCAGTGCCGTGAAGACCTCTGGGGCACGGCCTACTGCCATGAAGTCGTGTGCGATGAGCGGGGCATTGAACGGGGCCGCATGGAATTGCTCGATTACCTCGCCCCGCAGCCCCCGCAGGCCGATCAATTGCACGGGCTGCACCTCAGCACGCGCACCCGCGGCATGCGTACCCAGTGTTGGTGTAGCTCGCTGCTGAAAACCCCGGGCGTCAAACGCATCGCCACCGGCATCGCCCCATACATCAGCGCCGTTCCCGCTCCGGAACGCATCACCTACGCCCAGGCCAAACAGCTGGCTTGGGAAGCCCGTTGGCACTTCGCCGAGGTGTAAATCATGAAAGGAGGAGGGCGGTGATGCGGAGTGGGGATGGCTGCGCAGCAAGCCACGCGCTTTCTGTCAGCAGGCCTGGTCTTGCTCATCCCGGCATCGGCTTTTGCGGCTGAGAAACCGTTAAGCGTTCCGTCTGATCCAAAGGCGCAGCACGCCCCCCTGGGGAAAGAGGGGAGTCGGACGCAACGTATCATTGTGACGAAGCGGCTAGGCCCCGACGGGGTCAGCCATGCCAAGCAGATCTACGATGGCATTCGCCACACGGCAAGAGGTTCCGGTACCGCAATGAACCTCGGACGGATGTACAAATCCTATCCCGATCCACACATGCTGCCGGTCATTCAGGGTACCATCGCTATGACGTCGGGGTCGATGTGTGCCGGTCATCTCCTTGAGCGGGGCGCACGCCCAGGGTAAAAAGGGGCGCTAGACATAGTGCCGCGCCCGATCCCCTGACCGGGCCATCCGGGCACCCGTGGCGAAGCGCTGGCCACGTACCCGTTCGTTCTTGAAAGCGATTGAACCCGCTTTCGGTTGGCTCGTCTTTCCTGCAGTTGCCCGTGCTGTTTTGAATCGTGCGGTTGAATATCCCGTTTTAATCAAATCAATTTTAATCAAAGAGAGATATCCAAATGAGCCTCGTGACACTCCGGAAAAAGCTGATCCCTTGCTCGGTTATCGCGCTTTCGCTGTTTCATATGGATTGGGCGCTTGCTGCCGCGGATGAACGGGCTGAGCAGGTTGCCTCAATGTACCTGAGCACCATGGTCAATGGCGATATCGAAGAAGCCAAAAAGCTCAACGATGCGCTTCGTTCCATGTTCGAAGGGCAAGATGCCTTCGATATCAATGCCCTGAAGGAACTTCCGGATTCCATGGCCTCCGATCTGACCGAGCAACTGATGCAACAGTTCTCGGACAAGCAAAAGGCTGCACTCAAGACGCCGGTTACGGATTTTACCCATGCCCTGGTGGCCGCGATCCTGCGCTCAAAATGCACCGTGCAAGGCAGCGATGTGAGTGACAATGACGCACAGGAGGGCAACAAAATCGCCGCGATCCGTTACGCCTGCCAGGTTCCGGATGTGGCAAACAAGGTGCGCGCCCTGACCAAGAAAATCGGCAAAAAGCCTCTCTCTGCGGCATATTTCACGGAATTGACATCCATCTACCAGAATGCGCCTTTGGCAGGGTCCGTCAAAGGGTCGGCTAATTTGTATTCCGGTGAAAAGGCGGGAGAGTGGTTCACCGGCAGCCCCAATGAACTGAGCACCCCGGTTGTCGAGGCGCTTGCCGGTCCGCTCATCAAGGGCGCCAAGTAAACGCCGGAATAGTCTCGACGAGTTGCAGGATCAGGTCTTGAAATTCATCAAAATGATCGAATTCAAGACCTTTCTTCTTTTTGCTGTATTTCGATTGCATGGAGAGGTCTATGGGAACTCAGCATTGGATCGTTAACTGGACCCATCGGGACGGAAAAAATGGTCGCACTGCTATTGAGTGGCCGGGTGAGCCGAGTCGGGAGACCGCAGCCGCCCGTATCCGGGAGGCTCTGCTCGGCAAGGATTATCTGCTTGTTAACACGCCACGTGGTCACAGTGAACCCACGGTGTTCCTCATGGAACACTACGGCTACATCATTGGCGCTATCGACCCGATCGAAGAGTAACGTTGTTGCTGACTAGCTCTCGGGTCAAGAATATAGGAAATCTGCGATCGGGGAAAAGCGAGCGCGGTTTATGAGGGGGCGCGGGTGTGAGCTAACTCTCATCGCTATTCATTGGATTCTGAGCCATTAAAATCTTGGTTAAGGTGTCCTGGGATAAAAATCTTATATGCGTTCCTGGCTAATTGAGCTTTTCGGAGTTGGATTTTTTTGCCCAGAACTTTGGATGCTTTTTCTATCTCATTTTTAAGTCTTTCGTAGTTGACTTCTTCTATCTTGGTGCCTGCGATCACAGAGCATAGAAAATCATTTCTTGAGTAGGGATAGATTCCCGCGACGCGGTCAAGGCTGATTGTTCTTTCTTCTTGTTCGTAAGACCAGTCTTCGCTTTTTGTGAAGAAGTACTTTTCAAGTTCATACTCGTCGGGTGTTGCCCAGTTGATGATAGGTCTGATTTTCTTGTACTCGACTCTGCTTGGAATGATTTGCTGGATGAGCTCTCTTGGGGAGTCCATTGCTATGCGTAGCTCGACGACGAATCCCTTGTGACTATCCGCGTAATGCGACCACATCAAAGGGCTGCAGGGGGTTCTGCTGACGCAAAAAATCCCCATTCTTCTGACTATGCTTTTTACGAATTCTCCTGAGGCGATAGCTGTTTTTACATTGTTTCTAAATCGCCACTTATTTTCAATGCGTTTCGCGGGGCTGTATCCTAATTCTTTTCCCGCCTTTTTTATCAAATCAGGTCGTATCTCGCATATGGATTCTATGCTTTTGGGGTCGAATGCAGGCATGCAGTCGAACGGATCGTTGAAATCTAATGGACAGGTAAATTTCAATGTGCCATCCGCGATCATCTTGAGGCTGCCTTCATTGAACGGCAGATATTTGTATCGATAGATGACTTCAATGTCGTTTTCTACAGCAATACCTTCTTTGTTCATCTGACAGGGTTCCAGTGCGGTCTTTCTCTTTTTTGAGGGGCTGGGTGGAGTCTTTTATTCGATCATCTCTGATCGGGAGCTGCTCTGCTGATAGCCCCCGGAGCGAATGCCGGCCCTTCCTGAGCCGGCCGGCTCCGGCGGCGTGAAACATGTTTCACGAAACCCCGCCGGCGTTCAACGGCCTGCCTTGCACAGCTGGCCGGCTCCGTCGGGACGATGCAGTGCTTCGTCAAACCCCGCCGGAGCTCTTGACGATGAAGATCGCACAGTCGACTTTGCGGGCGAGCTTCTCGGCGATCGAGCCGAGGAAGAAGCGCTGCAGGCCGCGGCGGCCGTGCGAGCCGACCACCAGCAGATCCACTTTCTGTTCGGCGATCGCGCGGGCGATCTGCTCATCGGCCGAGCGGGTGTCGGATTCGAGCAGCAGGATCTCGGGGTGCAGGCCTTTCGCTTCCAGGCGCTTGCGCGCATCGGCGATGACGGCCTGGCCCTGTCGGTGCCAGGCATCCCTGACCTTGTCGTGCTCGACGAACACGTCGCCGCCGTGGTGCATCGGCAGCAGATCCTCGTCGATCGCGTGCGCGACGATCAGCTCGGCATCGAAGCGCTGCGCGAGCTCGGCCGCCGTTTTCAGGCCTTCGTTGGAGACTTCGCTGCCGTCTACGGCAACCAGGATCTTCTTGAACATTTTTCCCCCTCGGTCGCGGACAAGCCAAGTCGGCGCATGCGTCCCGAAAAGCTGTCCGAGTCCCTTTGATCAATGCGGCAGGGATCCCGCAGCGGAGGCGGCCTTGCTCGGGCGAGGGGCGTTGCCGCCCCCGGCCGTCTCGGCGCGGGCAGGGGGCGGCGACGCCCCCCGGACGGCGGATCAGCGGAAGACGAGGACCGGGACGGTCGAGTGGGTCAGGACTTTCTGGGTCTCGCTACCGAGCAGGAAGCCCGCGACGCCACGGCGGCCGTGCGAGGCCATGAAGATCAGGTCGCAGCTGTGCTTCTTCGCCGCTTCGATGATCGCTTCATAGGGCAAATCGCTGACCTGGGTGTCCGCCTTCGCTTCGACGCCGGCTTTTTGGGCGAGCGTCAGCGCCGCGTTCAGAACCCGGCTCGCTTCGGTGCGGGTCGAGTCCGAGAACTGGTCGGGCGTGACCGGGACCAGCAGTGCGCCTTCGCCGTACATCGGCATCGGGTATTCCTGCTGGGCGAAGAAGAAGGTGATCGAGGCCCCGGCTTCTTTCGCAAATTCGACAGCCTGACTTGCGGCGCGGGTGGACAGTTCGGAACCGTCGGTGGGGACGAGAAGATGTTTGAACATACCTGGCTCCCTTTGATTGTCGGGGTGACGAAATCATATTAGGACGCGCAGGGCGGAAATGCTTGACTCCGGTCAAGCCCGCGCGGGGCGGGGCGACCGGAGGTGACCGACAGGCGTGATCAGATCGGCGCGCGGCCGATCAGGCGGCGCAGACCTTCGCTGTCGAGGATCTGGATGTGCTTCTGATGAACCGTGATCAGGCCTTCGTCCTGGAACTTCGAGAAGGCGCGGCTGACCGTTTCGAGCTTGAGCCCCAGATAGGAGCCGATTTCCTCGCGGGTCATCCGGAGGTTGAACTCCAGGGCCGAGTAGCCGCGGGCGCGCATCCGCTGCGAGAGGTTGAGCAGGAAGGCGGCGAGGCGTTCCTCGGCGCGCATCGAACCGAGCAGCATCATGATGCCCTGCTCGCGGACGATCTCGCGGCTCAGGAACTTGTGGAACTGGCGCTGCAGCGGTTCGATCCGGCGCGACAGCTCTTCGAGTTTGTCGTAGGGGATCATGCAGACGTCGCTGTCTTCGAGCGCGACCGCGTTGCAGACGTGGCGGTCGGTCGAGATGCCGTCCATGCCGAGGATCTCGCCGGCCATCTGGAAGCCGGTCACCTGATCGCGACCGTCCTCGGTCAGGATGTCGGTCTTGAAAAAGCCGGTCCGGATCGCGTAGATCGCTTCGAAAGGCTCTCCTGCCCGGTAGAGGTGCTGCTGGCGCTTGATCTTGCGGCGGGCGGCGATCAGACCGTCCAGTTTCTCCAGATCATGATTGTCCAACCCAAGGGGGAGACAGAGTTCTTTGAGATTGCACTGGGTGCATACAGAGCGAAGATTGACTGTCGCGAGCGGAATCGGGGCTGTTTTTTCCAAGGCGAAGCTCCAAGCGGACGATGTTGATGACCGTCAAACCCGTTTCCAGCGCTTCATGACAAGGTCGGTACTCGCTATACAGCTTCCCGACATGAATCGCGACGATCAGAAACCGGTTTTCGACCCGCAGCTCATCCGACGTTTTGACGTGTCCGGCCCGCGTTATACGTCTTATCCGACGGCGGACAGGTTCCACGAACGCTTTACCGCTCCCGATCTGATGAGGCTCCTCGGAGCCCGATCCTCAGCGGAGACCGGCAAACCGCTCTCATTATATTTCCACATCCCGTTTTGCGATACGGTCTGTTTCTACTGTGCCTGCAACAAGTATGTCACAAAGGATCACAGCCAGGCCCGGACCTATCTTTCCTACCTCGATCGCGAGATGGCGCTAGTTTCTTCTCATCTGGCCGGTTCGCGCAAGGTCGCCCAGATGCACTGGGGGGGCGGAACGCCGACTTTCCTTGCTGCAGATGAGATCAGCGCACTCTGCGCGAGCATCCGTTCGCACTTCGAACTCGTCGCGGACGGCGAGTATTCTATCGAAATCGACCCGCGGCGGATCAAGCCCGGGGTCATCGAGCTGCTTGGCCGCGAAGGCTTCAACCGGCTCAGCGTCGGCGTCCAGGACTTCGATCCTCTGGTCCAGAAGGCCGTGAACCGGATCCAGAGCTTCGCCGAGACGGCCCAGGTGGTTGCGGATGCGCGCGCGAACGGCTTCCGTTCGGTCAGCCTGGATCTGATCTACGGCCTGCCGCTGCAGACGCCCGAGCGCTTCTCGGCGACGCTGGACCGGGTCCTGGAGCTCGCGCCGGACCGGCTCGCGCTGTACAACTACGCCCATCTGCCGACGCACTTCATGCCGCAGAGGCGGATCAGCGAAGCCGATCTGCCTTCGCCCGAAGGCAAGCTCGAAATCCTCGGCCTTGCGATCGAGAAGCTGACCGAAGCGGGCTATCTGTTTATCGGCATGGACCACTTCGCGAAGCCCGACGACGAGCTCGCGATCGCGCAGCGCGAAGGCCAGCTCTACAGGAACTTCCAGGGCTATTCGACGCATTCGGGCTGCGATCTGCTCGGCTTCGGCGTCTCGGCGATCGGTCAGCCGGGGGCCGCGTACAGCCAGAACGAGAAGACGCTCGAAGGGTATTACGCGGCGCTCGATCAGGGACGGCTGCCGGTCGTGCGCGGCTACGAGATGGACGAGGACGACCGGCAGCGCTACGCGATCATCCAGGCCTTGATGTGCGATTTCGCGCTCACCTTCGCGGCGGTCGAGAAGGCCTGGGGCATCCGCTTCGCCGAGCGCTTCGCCGTCGAACTCGCCGAACTCGCCGAGCTCGCGGAAGCCGGACTCTGCGAAATGGACGCCGGGGGCTTGCGCATCACCGAGTCGGGGAGGATGCTGGTCCGCGTCATCGCGATGGTCTTCGACCGCCACCTGAGGGAGAGGCGCGGAGCCCAGCGCTATTCGAAAGTGATTTAGCTGCGCGTGTCGGGAGCCCGGTCGCGGGCCCGGGCCGTTCCGCGCCGAGGAGATCCGGATGAAGGAAGAGGTTTTTCGCGTGCTCGGGATGAGCTGTCAGGGTTGCGTGCGTTCGGTCAGCCGCGCGCTCGTCGCGCTGGACGGCGTCGAGGAAGTCGAAGTGTCGCTCGAAGAGGGGGCCGCGCGCGTGCTCTTCGTGCCCGAACGCGTCAGCGCCGATGCGATCCGCGCGGCGATCGTCGGGGCCGGGTTCGAAGCGGCCTGAGGCGGCTTCAGGGGTTTCGCCCGCACTCCGGGCGCAATCCGTTATCCTCTGGCTTTATCCCGCATCCCCCTGCCATGACCGACGGCATCACCGCGCTGAACTCGCTTGAGCTCGACCCCACTCCCGACATCCGCCTGATCGCCTGCGACATGGACGGCACGCTGCTCGACGACGAGGACGCGATCCACGAGGATTTTTGGCCTCTGATCGAAGAGCTTCACGGCCGCGGCGTGACCTTCTGTCCGGCCAGCGGCCGGCAGTACTACAACCTGCTGCAGCGCTTCGAGCCGATCGCCGACGATCTGATCTTCATCGCCGAGAACGGCAGCTTTGTCGTCCACAAAGGCGAAGAGATCAGCTCGGACTGCCTCGCGCGGGACGTGGCCCGGGAGCTGACCCGCGCCGCGCGCGCGCTGTCCGCTTCCGGCGCCGACATCGGCGTCGTGCTGTGCGGCAAGCGCTCGGCCTATATCGAGCGCTCCGATCCGGCTTTCTTCGCCGAAGTCGACAAGTACTACCAGAGGCTGGAAGTCGTCGACGACCTGCAGGCGGTCGAGGACGAGATCCTCAAGTTCGCGGTCTTCGCTTTCGATTCGTCCGAGCGGGTCAGCGCGCCGGCCTTCGCGCGCTTTCGCGCGACGCATCAGGTCGTTGTCTCCGGCCAGCACTGGCTGGACGTGATGGCGCCCAGCGTGAACAAGGGTGCGGGCATCCGCCATATCCAGCAGAGCCTGGGCATCACGCCCGAGCAGACGATGGTCTTCGGCGATTTCCTGAACGATCTGGAGATGATGGACCAGGCCCGCTATTCGTTTGCGATGGCCAACGCCCATCCCCAGCTCAAGGCGAGGGCGAACTTCCTCGCGCCCGGCAACACCGACAACGGGGTCGTCCGGACGATCAAGGCCGTCCTCGGTATCGCCTAGGGCCGAGGCCCTTCGATTGCTGCGATCGCGTCGATCAGCCGCGCGTGGCCGGAGCGGCTGACCGGCACGCACAGATCGCGGCCCAGCCGGGCCTGATGGCCGTCCTTGCCCTGACGCTCGATCGCCTTGAGCCGCGCGAGATTGATCAGCCACGAGCGGTGGACTCGGACGAAGCCTTTTCCGGCAAGCCAGGCTTCGATCTCGTTCAGGCTCTGCGTCTTCAGATGGGTACGGCCGGCGGCGTGGATCGCGATGTAGTCGTCCTGGGCCTCGATGCAGTCGATGTCGGCGACCGGTACGACGATCACCTGGCCGCGATCGCGGATCAGCACGCGCTGGGCCTGAGCCGTGGCTTCGCTGAGCAGCGCGTCGGGCAGGCTGCGGCCGAGCAGATGGCGCGCATGGTTCAGCGCTTCATCCAGCCGCTCCCGGGTATAGGGCTTCAGAAGGTAGTCGACCGCGTGGCGCTCGAAAGCCTGCAGCGCGTATTCGTCGTAAGCGGTCGTGAAGATCACGCCGCTGCGCCGCCCCGAGAGCTCCAGCACTTCGAGCCCGGTCAGTTTGGGCATCTGGATGTCGAGGAAGATCAGATCCGGGTTCAGGCGGGCGATGTCGGCGAGCGCCTGCTCGCCGTTGTCGCTCTCGCCGACGATCGCGATGTCGGGATGATTGCGCAGATGGCTGCGCAGCAGCCGGCGGGCCAGGGTTTCGTCGTCGACGATCAAGGTGCTTAGAGGGGAATTCATCGTTCGCTCTTCGTTTCAACGGGGACGGTGATCTCGACGCGAAAGCGGCCATTGCCTCTGCGGCTGACGAGGCGGGCGCGCTCACCGTAGATAGTGGCGAGCCTCTTGCGGACGTTCGCGAGGCCCAGGCCGTTTCCCGGCGCGCCGCTCGCCTGCTCTGCGACCGGATTCTCGACCGCGATGTGCAGCCAGCCATCGCGAAGCTGAGCCTCGATCTCGACGTTGCCGGCCTCGTCCAGATCGCGGATGCCGTGCTTGACCGCGTTCTCGACCAGCGGTTGCAGCAGCATCGGCGGCAGCAGGCAGGGTGCCGCGTCCGGCGCGATGAGCAGACGGTAGTTGAGCTTTTCAGCGAAGCGCCGCTTCTCGATCGCGAGATAGCGCTCGGCGAGCGCGATCTCCTCCTCCAGTGCGATTCGCTCCCGCTCTGCGAGGCTCAGGGTCAGGCGGAAGAACTGGGCCAGATCCATCGTCATCGCACTCGCGGCGTCCGGGGCGAACTGGGTCAGCGCGCAGATCGAATTGAGGCTGTTGAACAGGAAATGCGGGCTTACCTGGGTGCGCAGCATCTGCAGCTCGGCCTCGCTGGCCGCGAGGCGAGATTCGCCCTCGCGGCGCAGCGCTTGCTGCATGTTCGCGAACGCGAGCAGGCCATCGTGGGCCAGCAGCGAGAGCAGATAGAGTCCGGCGCAGACGACGAAGAAGACCAGCCGCTCGCGAGTGCCGATCGCGATCAGCCCCGATTCGAAACCCAGGCCCAGGCCGACGCTGTTCCAGAGCTCGGCGACGAGAGTCCAGACCAACGCCGAGACGAGCGAGGCCGTGCCGAAAGCGGCGACGGTGAGCCCCGGGCTGCGCCGGGCATAGGGCAGGGCGCGACAGACGTAGTAGGCCGACAGCGCCGAGACCCCATAGACGAGCGATAGCGGCAGCGTGAGCAGCAGGCTGGCGCTCCAGGGGGCGTCGGTCGTGAAGTTCAGCAGACCGGCCAGCAGCACGCCCGCGAGCAGCCAGGCGGCGATGTAGGTCAGGAAGCGGCGCGTATCGCAGAGAATCGGATGCATCTAGTTCCTGATCTCGATGCCGCCCATGATGATGTCGCCCTCGATGATCAGGCGTTTGCCGGAATCCATCAAGGGAACGGTCTTGTCATCGACCCCGCCGAGGATGGGCACGCTCTTGAGCTGGACCGACCAGTCCTGGGGCACGCGGATCTCGACTCCGCCCATCATCACCAGCACATTCAGCACGGCCTCGGACTTCATCGAGGCCTGGCGCAGATCGAGTTCCAGCCCGCCCATCACCGCGGTCAGCTCGCCGCCCTGAAAGTCCTGGGTATCGTTCTTGATCGAGGAACCGTTGAGGATCGCCCTGTGGTTCAGACGTGTCGCGTCCTCGCAACTGGGCGGGGGAAGGCCGTGGCCGCGACTCCAGCCGCACCAGCGCGAACCGCCGTCCGGGAAGAAGCCCTTGGCGAGGAGATAGATGCCGCCGAAGATCAGCAGAGCCGGCCACAGCTCGTGCATGCCCCACGGCAGCAGACCCAGCTTGCGCAGCGTCAGCGCGGCGCCCAGCGCGATGAAGCCGCCACCCCAGATCAGCGCGCGCGGCGAGCGGTGCCGTGCGATATGCGACAAGCCCAGCACGACGAAGATCAACGGCCAGAGGGCGCCCAGTGCGACGGGATCGATGATGTGCAGATTGCCCAGCAGGGCCAGTACGCCCACGGCGATCAGCGCGATCCCGACGAACAGCCTGTGCGTTTGCGCGGAGCGGTGGTCTTGTCTCATCACATCACCTCCGGGTGGCTGGTGGGGAAGTCCGCGATCAGCGGGGGGCAGGCGCGCAGCGCGGCGGTGGGTACGATGTGCAGGCTAGCCAGCAGGGCCAGAGTTCCCAGCCCGATCAGCGCGATCGCAACGATCTGGCGCTGCGCCTGCAGGGCTTCGATCTCTCGCCTCATGCCCTCTCTCCGGAGCAGGGGGCGCGGAACGCATGGCGGCGGTGGGTCAGCATGCTCAGGCCCAGGTAGATCACGGCGACCGGCCAGGTGGTGCTGAAAGTGCAGCCCCACTGATTGGTGATGCAGGCGTAGAGCCACAGAGCCAGAGCGAGGCCGAGACCGGCGCGCGCAAACTGCTGAGCCTGTCTGGCGAAAACGAGCCGGGTCAGCGCCGAGACGCCGATCAGGATCGGCAGCAGCAGCCACGCGGATGCGTGGGGAATGAAGCCCTGTCCGGCGAGCAGCAGCGCTGCCCCGCTGGCGATCATCGCTGCGCCCCAGAAAAGCTGGCGGCGCGGCGAATGGATGGGGTGTTTGAAGCCGTGGCGGCGGATCATCGTGTCTTCCTCTGTTCTCGATGCTGAGAATGTGCCTCGGGCCGGGAAAGTGCGCACCCGCTTTTCGGCGAATGCCGGAGAGGAGTCGGCGAATGACGGGGCGGCTCCCACCGCCTCAGCGCGCGCCGCCCTCAGCCGAACACGCCCGGCCACGCGCGGAATTCCCCGCTGAACGCGGGGCAGATCCGATCTGAAGTCGCTATGTTCCCAGAATGTGTTGCGGGCTGGCTATGCTTAGGGAGTCCAGGCGCTACGGAGTCGTATCATGGATGCCCAGGCCTTTCGTCACTGGCTCGATCGGGTCCCCGAGCTGACGCCTCGCCAGAGGCTGAGCCTGCTCCGAAGCCTTGCCCCCGCTCCTGCTACCGGCCCGCTCGGCCAGGGTTCGGCGGCATCGTCCGAGTTTCCGGACCTGCCTGATTTGCCCGACTGTCCCCACTGCCATGCCGAAGCGGGCAATCTCAGGCCTTGGGGATTCACGCGCGGCCTGGCGCGCTACCGCTGCCAATGCTGCCAGCGAACCTGCACGGCGCTGACGGGCTCTTCCCTGGCGCGGCTTCAGCACCCGGACCAATGGAACGCTTACGCCCAGGCCTTGATCGACGGTCTGTCCGTGCGCGCCGCCGCCCAGCTCTGCGGCCTCAGCAAGAACACGTCCTTCCTCTGGCGGCATCGCTTCCTGGCGCTGATCGCCGAACACCGCGATGCGCATGAAGCCGGGATCGTCGAGGCGGGTGAAACCTTCTTCCGCGAATCCTTCAAGGGCCAGCGGCACATCCCGCGCCCGGCCCATCAGCGCGGCGCTCTGGGTAAAGCGCCGGACACGGACGCCGCGCCGATCCCGGTGCTGGTGGTTCGCGACCGCTCGGGGCATACGGCGGACTTCAAACTGGACCGGCTCGATGCGGCGCAGCTCGCCGAACGGTTGAAACCGCTGGTGGATGCCGATGTGCTGCTGTGCACCGATGATGCAGCCGCCTATGCCGGTTTCGCCCGCGCGGCACAGCTCACGCATGTCGCGGTGCCAGCGCAGACAGGGGGGCGCAGCCAAGGCGGTGCGTATCACATCCAGAACGTCAGCGCCTATCACGGCCGGCTGAAGAACTGGATGGGGCGTTTCCACGGCGTGGCCACGCACTACCTGGACCACTATCTGGGCTGGCGCCGCATGCTCGAGCGCTACGGCGACGCGATCACCCCGCAGCACTGCCTCAGCGAGGCGCTCGGCAGAGGGATGCAACACGGATTGGGGACATAGCCAACCGATCGAGGCCGGCTGCGGCCTTGATCGGTGAGAAGCCGCGTGATCCGCGGCAAAACCCCGGCTCCTGTTTCAGATCCGAGCCAGCGCAGCCTCCAGGTCGGCGCGCAGATCGGCGACGTCCTCGATGCCGACCGAGAGCCGGACCAGCGAGTCGCTGATGCCGAGTCTGGCGCGCTGTTCGGGCGGAATCGTCGCGTGGGTCATCACGGCCGGCAGCTCGATCAGGCTCTCGACTCCGCCCAGGCTCTCGGCCAGCGTGAAGAGCTGGGTCGCTTCGAGGAAGCGCCGCGCACCGGCGAGATCGGTCGCCAGATCGACCGAGATCATGCCGCCGAAGCCGCGCATCTGGTGTTTCGCGAGTGCGTGCTGGGGGTGGGAGGCGAGGCCGGGATAGATCACGCGGCGGACCTTGGGATGCGCCACCAGCCAGAGCGCGAGTTCGAGCGCATTTTCGCAGTGGCGCGCCATCCGCACGTCGAGGGTCTTCAGACCCCGCAGCGCGAGGAAGGCGTCGAAAGGGCCGGCGATTGCACCGACAGCGTTCTGCAGGAAGGCGAGGCGCTCGGCGAGCTCGGTGTTGCGCGCTTCGCCGCTGACGATCGCGACGCCGCTGATCACGTCCGAGTGGCCGTTCAGATACTTCGTTGCCGAATGGACGACGATGTCGAAGCCTTTTTCGAGCGGTCGCTGAATCCACGGCGTCGCGAAGGTGTTGTCGGCGACCGCGATCAGATCGTGTTCGCGCGCGAAGGCTGCGATGGCTTCGAGGTCGACGAGCTTGAGCAGCGGGTTGGTCGGCGTCTCGACCAGGATCATCCGGGTCTCGGGTTTGCGCGCGGCGGCGAGCGCGGCCGGATCGGCGAGGTCGACGAAGGAGAAGGACAGGTTAGCGCTGCGCCGTCTCACCTTTTCGAGCAGCCGGTAGGTGCCACCGTACAGATCGTCTCCGGCGATGATGTGCGCGCCGCTGTCCAGCGTTTCGAGCACCGTCGCGATCGCGGCCAGGCCCGACGCGAAGGCGAAGGCCTGGACGCCCGATTCGAGATCGGCGACGCAGCGCTCGAAGGCCCAGCGGGTCGGATTGTGCGAGCGGCCGTAGTCCAGGCCCTTGTGCACGCCGGGGCTCTGCTGCTGATAGGTCGAGTTGGCATAGATCGGCGTCATCACGGCGCCGGTGCTGGGGTCGGGGGTCTGCCCGGCGTGGATGACCCGGGTGCCGAAACCCTGCTTGTCTGGTGAAGCGCTCATCCGAATTTCTTTCGCAGGTGGTTGAGGAGGTCGAAGCGGGTGATCAGGCCGTAGAAGTGGTCTTCATCGGCGATGATCGCGACGAGGCCCAGATCGAGGATGTTCTGCAGCGCTTCGAGACTGTCGCCGGGTGCGAGGGTTTCGAGCGCGTGCGACATCGCGTGCGAGGCCGGCAGCCGGAACGCCGAAGGATCGCGCTGGACGCGGAAGAGCAGGTCGGACTCGTCGATCAGACCGACGATCCTGCCGTCCGTGATGACCGGCAGCTGGGAGACGTCCGCGTAGCGCATGCGCTGGAACACGGTCTGCAGTGTGTCGTCGGGCGAGACGCTGATCACCGCGCCGTCCTCGAAACGCCGGGCGATGATGTCCCTGAGGTCGCCGAAGACCGGGCGGGCGAGCAGGCCCTGGTCGACCATCCAGTTGTCGTTGTAGATCTTCGACAGATAGCGGGTTCCGGTGTCGCAGACGAAGGTCACGACGCGGCGAGGCTCGGTCTGTTCGCGGCAGAAGCGCAGCGCCGCGGCGAGCAGGGTTCCGGTCGAGGATCCGGCGAGGATGCCCTCGGCGGAGAGCAGCGCGCGCGCGGTCGCGAAGCTCTCTTCGTCGGATATCTGATACGCATGGCGGACCGCCGACAGATCGGCGATCGGCGGCACGAAGTCTTCGCCTATGCCCTCGACGGCCCAGGAGCCGGCTTCGCCGATCGAGCCATCGCGGATGTAGTCGCTGAGCACCGAGCCGACCGGATCGGCGAGCACGAATTCGACCGCCGGATTGGCGCGGCGGAAGAAGCGGGTCAGCCCGGTCAGCGTGCCCGAGGAGCCGACTCCGACGACGATCGCGTCGAGGTCGTGCGCGGTCTGCGCCCAGATCTCGGGGGCGGTCGAATTCTCGTGCGCGGCCGGATTGGCCGGGTTGTTGAACTGGTCGGCGAAGAAGGCGCCGGGGATTTCGGCGGCGATCCGCGCCGCGTAGTCCTGGTAGTAATCCGGGTGGCCCTTGCCGACGTCGGAGCGGGTGATCCGGACATCGGCGCCCAGCGCCTTCAGGTGCAGGATCTTCTCGGTCGACATCTTGTCGGGGACGACCAGGATGATCCTGTAGCCCTTGGCGCGGGCAACCAGCGCGAGACCGAGGCCGGTGTTGCCGGCGGTCGCCTCGACGATCGTTCCGCCCGGCTTCAGGCGGCCGTCGCGCTCGGCCGTCTCGATCATCGCGAGGCC
Source organism: Niveibacterium terrae (assembly GCF_048213115.1). Classification (GTDB taxonomy): domain Bacteria; phylum Pseudomonadota; class Gammaproteobacteria; order Burkholderiales; family Rhodocyclaceae; genus Niveibacterium; species Niveibacterium terrae. The sequence goes on from NZ_CP172404.1 coordinate 1,502,188, forward strand.
GACCCGGTCCTTGATCGAGCCGCCCGGGTTCTGCGATTCGAGCTTCAGAAAGAGCTGACAGGGGCCGGTGTCTATCCGGGTCACTTCGATCAGCGGCGTGTTTCCGATCAGGCCGAGGACGGCCGGTCTGTGGGTCTGGGACATGTTCATCGCTCTTATGGAGTTAAACGAGGCGGTGCCGCCGGTTCGCGGCGGCCCGGAAAATCACGCATAGCGCAGGGATTTCTGACGCAGAGGAAAAGCGCCGGTGTCGGCGGGCGTCGCGCCCGTGCTTCTCTGCTCGGAGGCGAAGCGGCGGACGCCCGGCTCGAAGCGGGCCGCGTCGATCAGGAAGCCGTCGTGGCCGTGCGCGGAGTCGATCTCGAGCAGACGCGCGTTCGGGATCAGCCTCGCCAGCTCGTGCTGTTCGGCGGGAAGATAGAGCGCGTCGGAGGCGATCGAACCGATCAGCGTCGGCTGGTGAATCTTGCCCAGCGCGGCCTCCAGGCTGCCGCGCGCCCGGGCGAGGTCGTGGCTGTCGAGCGCATCGAGCAGCGAGACATAGCTGTTCGCGTCGAAGCGCTCGGTCAGGTTCTTCGCATGGTGGCGCAACCAGCCCCGGGCAGCGAACTCGTCGGGCGAATGCGCGCGAGGGCCGAAGATGTCGGCGCCGCGTTCGCGCCCGAAGCGCGCCTCCAGCGACTGTGGGCTCCGGTAGCTGACCATCGCGATCGCGCGGGCCGCCGCGAGGCCTGCTTCGGGGGGCTTTTCGGGCGGATAGAAACCGCCGCGAAAGAGCGGATCGGCGCGCAGCGCGAGTCTCTGCGCCTCGTTCCAGACCAGCGCCCACGGTGAATGACTGGCGGCGCCGGCGACGCTGATCACCGCCTGGGTGCGCAGAGGGTCGAGCAGGGCCCATTCGAGCGCCTGAAGTCCTCCCATCGAACCTCCGATCACGAAGCGGATGCTCCGGATGCCGAGCGCGTCGGCCAGTGCGATCTGGGCTCTGACCTGATCGCGGATCGTCACGCGCGGAAAGCGCGCCCCCCAGTGTTTGCCGTCGGGGGCGAGGCTGGTCGGGCCGGTTGTGCCGTAGCAGCTGCCCAGCGCGTTGCTGCAGACGATGAAGGAGTCCGCCGGATCGAGCGCGCATCCCGGCCCGAACAGCGGCGCCCACCAGCGTGCCGCGTCGGCGTCGGCGGTCAGCGCGTGGCAGACGATGATCGCATTGTCGGCCTGGGGTGAGAGCTTGCCCCAGGTCCGGTACGCGATTTCGAGTCCGGGAAGGGCTTCGCCGGACTCGAGCACGAAAGGCTGGCCGAGGGCCAGCCTTTGCTCGCCTTCCGGTGTCCAGCGACGGTTCATGCCGCCTCTTCCAGGGCCGAGCGGCGCAGAGCCTGGTCGAAGTCGGCCTTGATGTCCTCGATGTGTTCGAGGCCCACCGAGACGCGGATCAGGTCGGCTCGCACGCCAGCGGAGAGCTGCTCGGCGTCCGAGAGCTGCTGGTGAGTCGTCGAGGCCGGGTTGATGACCAGAGTCTTCGCATCGCCGACGTTCGCGAGGTGGCTGGCGAGTTCGACGTGATCGATGAAGCGGCGGGCCGCGTTTGCGCCGCCCTTGACGCCGAAGTTCAGCACCGCGCCGAAGCCGTTGCGCAGATATTTCTTCGCCAGCGCGTGATAGGGGCTCTCCGGCAGGCCGTTGAACTCGACCCAGGCGACCAGAGGGTGGCTCTTGAGCCATTGGGCCAGCTCGAGCGCGTTATCGACGTGGCGCTGGGCGCGCAGCGACAGGGTCTCGACGCCCTGGATCAACAGGAAGGCGTTGAACGGCGACAGGGCCGGGCCGATGTCGCGCAGCCCCTCGACGCGGGCGCGGATCGCGAAAGCGATGTTGCCGAACTGGCTGCCGGTGCCGAAAGCCTCCCAGAACTTCAGGCCGTGGTAAGAGGGGGAGGGCTCGGTGAAGAGCGGGAACTTGCCGTTGCCCCAATCGAAGCGGCCGGCATCGACGATGACGCCGCCGATCGAAGTGCCGTGACCGCCGATCCATTTGGTCGCCGACTCGACGACGATGTCGGCGCCGAAGTCGATCGGCCGCGCGATGTAGCCGCCCGCGCCAAACGTGTTGTCGACGATCAGCGGGATTCCGGCCTCGTGGGCGATCTTCGCGAGCGCTTCGAAATCGGGGATGTTGAAGCGCGGATTGCCGATCGTCTCGACGTAGATCGCCTTCGTGTTCTCGTCGATCGCGCGGCGGTAGTCCTCCGGATCGTCGCCTTCGACGAATTTGACCTTGATGCCCAGGCGGGGCAGCGTCACCTTGAACTGGTTGTAGGTGCCGCCATAGACATAGCTCGTCGACACGATGTTGTCGCCGGCCTGCGCGATCGTCGTGATCGCGAGGAACTGGGCGGCCTGGCCCGAAGCGGTCGCGACCGCCGCGACGCCGCCTTCGAGCGCGGCGATCCGCTGTTCGAAGACTTCGGTGGTCGGGTTGTTGATCCGCGTGTAGATGTTGCCGAATTCCTTCAGCGCGAAACGGTTCGCGCCCTGGTCGGCATTCTCGAAGACATAGGAAGATGTTTGGTAGATCGGCACCGCGCGGGCTTGAGTGCCCGGCGCAGGAGTCTGTCCAGCGTGGATCTGCAGGGTTTCGTAACGGTAATTGGCTTTGCTCACGGTCTGACTCCTCGTATTGGAATCGCCTTGCGGCGCTGATTGACTGAAAAGCTGACCCAGTTCGGAAAAAACTTGGCTGAAGAGACTCATCGCTTTTCCTCTTGCGAATGCACGGATGCGAGATGCTGGGAACAACTTAACAGCCCCCTTTGAGGCTTCAAACGAAGGAATTTTCAGAAGCTTTTTCCTTGCGCGTTATGAGCTCATGAGGAATTGATCGTTGCGGGGCTGGATGGCGTTTGCGCGGCGCCGGCGCGATCTTCACCTTCGGCGGGGCGGGCAGGCGAGTGCGGTGCTTCATCGAGGCGTTGAAGGTCTTCTTCGTCGCCCTGGGGGGCGATGCGAGGTCGCTGGCCGAGCCTCACTCCCGGCTCGCCGAAGAGGCCCGACGCGAAGCCGGCGTCAAACCCGAGCAGATCCGCGTCTCGATCGGCACCGAGGATCCCGACGACCTGCTCTGGGATATCGAGCAGGCGCTGAAGCACTCCCGCTGAGCGACTTCCCCTTCTCCTGGATAGCGACTCGCTGCGCTGCCCGGGAGGAGGGCGGCTGAGCGCGGGGAAGCCTGCGTGCGGGCGCCGCCTCGCCGAGCTGCAGGGTGCTGCGCTGAGCTCAATGCGCGGCATTTTCACAAAGTCCATGGCTACGCGAGCTCTACCGCGACCGATTCCACACGCCCGGGGTGCAACATTCCGCATGGGGGCGTAAATTCAGGATCAACGGATCTCGCGGCGGACGGTGAGTGGCCAGGCTTCGTCTGCGGCAGGATGGACAGCGGGCGGGGCGCGCGATCACCGCGACTTGGCCTCGCCTCACACATCTCTCGACCAGAACGAGATTGAGCCGCCGAGACATGCAAGCCAAACAGTTTGATCTCGCCCAAAGGGCTTAGACAGGCTTAGGGGAAAACTGCGCGTGAGACGAGACGGCGGCCTGGCACGAGCTGAAAGTCGATGCTGGTACGCAAAAGCCGCCGTTCGCTACCGCTGTGTCGCTTTAGCAGAACGAAAGCCATACGGTAGTAGTTCGAAAACGCAAGCCCGGAGTCGTTTGTGGCTTGAGTGACACAATTTGTCTTTAGGGGGCACAGTGGATCTCGATGATTTGGCGACCGCAATTACGCAAGCATCTGGCGATCCTGCCGTCACTAGACTTTCTGGCCTGCTCGTCGCCTGGAAGAACGATGCTGCGAATGTTAAGGAGCTAGAGAACACCGTCGAGCGCTTCATTGGAAACACTTGGATCGAGAGTGCAGCCGAGCACGCAATTGTCTATGGTCTGTGGTCCAAGTTTCGGGACGACGCAATTCATGGCATTGGGGGCATGACAGTGAATGAAAGGCTGTGTTGCTTCAGTCTCTTTGCTCGCTGGGATGGCGCAAAGGACGATCGGGAACGAGAGGCAATCTATGCAAAGTTGCTTGCCACTCCCTAAGCTTTCGGTTTTTACGGGCCGCCTTCAAACGGCGCTTACCGGTTCCGTCCGCGACCGAGCTTGGGGTTGCCCGGGTTTTGAATTGCATCAAAAGGATCGAATGTAAGACCTAATTAAGACCTAATACATATTGATATGTCAAAGGACTCATGGCTATGGCTACAGCAGCAAATTCATTTAGGCTCACCGCCGCAGAGATTTTCCAAACTAACCAAACTCAGCAACTTCGTAATGCAGGAGTTCTAATTAAGTCATATCGCGATTACACGTCTTCAGGTAATCCGAGTATGACACAAGCTGAGGTGGCAACTGTTGCAGGAACAACTCAACCGGTGGTGAGTAATCTTGAGCGTGGGAAGGCAGTTCCCGACGATGCAGTTCTCGCAAGCATTCTTGCTGCGGTTCGTCTTCCCCCTACTTGCCCGGAAGGTAAAGCCGTTTTTGATACATTGAGAACTATCCGAGATACGCAAGATTTCGTCAAATTGCTGCCAAAGCATAAACCTTGAAATCTAATCCTTTTCCTAAAGGGAATCTTTGTCGCAAAGATGGGTCTGGGTTTTTGGTTAGTTCTTGAATTGAATCTAAAATGATCGAAGGTAAGACCTAACTCTCGGGGGGCTCGGATATGAGTTTGGTCAGGAACCTGGTTGTCTGCGCGCTGCAGATTACGAAATCCTGATGTCGTTGATGTTACTCAACGTACTCCTCAGTAAATTTGCAAGAAGCAAATGGTGACACTCCCAGATATCTCGACGATAGTAAGCTGGATAGAGGCTCACGGAAAGACCGTTGACCTTCTGAAATGGTTTGTCTTGCTGCTTGTGGCTTGGTTGGCTGGGGCCTTTAGCTTTGTCCGCAGCAAGCTCCGCACTCCCAGCGCGACCATTGAGGAGGCAACCAGTCGTTGTCTTGTTGAAGAATTCGCCGAATTTCAGGGGCACAAAAATGCTGTACGTGCAACCTTTCTTGTGGAAGTAGGACTCTTAAACCCCACGTCCGAGAGGGTTGTTGTGAGGCATTTCTCGCTCGCCGTGCAGCGCAGGAGGGTTTGGCGAACGTGGAAGCCGGAGCTTGTCGCGCTGTCGCTGCCAAGTCGCCCCCGGCACCAAACAGGTAGTGGCAGTAAAGTATTGAAGAATTGGTTCTCAAATTTCGATGATGGTTTACAAAATCTCACGCTATTAGGAACTGTTGAGCCCAAGGAACTCCCGTCTGGTTTTCTGCTATTTGTTTGCTTCTCCGTAGGTGGTTGGGCGCCAAGAATCTCTGGTGAGCACATTAAGGTCAAGGCAAAAGTTCATCTGACAACAGGAGAAATCTATTCTGCTTCTGGCTGAATAAAAGTTGTCCGAGATCTCGAAAAATTTGAGCAATGGGTTCCCGGAATTGGTGCGCACATCAATCACGATTCAACGTGGGTTGCTACGCGATGAATGAAAGCCTAACGTGTTTTTGGGCGATGTTCTTGAATTGCATCAAAATGATCGAACGCAAGACCCTCGGACTTTTTTCTGGCGTCCACTAGCGGCAGAGTTTTCTTTCCGAACAACTGAGACCACCTCTGCGATGATAAATCATGTTGAACGCTAGATGGAAAAATGACAACAACTACCATTACGAATATTGCTGAGTTTGCGGGAAGTTTGGCTGATATCCCGCTTAAACAAGGTTGCACGAGATTTTTCAGAGGTCACGCGGATTATAGAAAATATAATATTGAGCCAAGTATTTTTCGCAAGGAACAACTAAAGGAAAATGAAGAGACGCTCATTCAAGAGGCTATGATCAGATGCCCAAACGAGCTTCCATCTACACTTTCTTTTATTGAAATTCTCGTTCGTCTTCAACACTATGGTTTGCCGACGCGCTTGCTTGATCTTACATCAAATGCTTTGGTGGCGCTGTATTTTGCTTGTCGAGAAAATGAGAAAACTGAGGGTGAAGTATTGGTGTTCGATATTCCGAATGACCAGGTAAAATTTTACGATAGCGATACGGTTTCTGTGATATCAAACATTGCAAAGCGTAGCAAGGAGTTTGATCTTTCAAAGTATCCAATTGATCAAGAAAAGTTTAACAGTGATGAAGAAATAGGGCGACTTCTTCACGATATCCAGCGAGACAAACCAGCTTTTAGGCCCATCATAAAGCGCTCCGATCTTGAACGGGTGATTGCGGTAAGAACGCGACTTGATAACGCTCGCATCAGTCGACAAGAAGGTGCCTTCCTCTTGTTTGGAATGCAAGGCAGTAAGTTGAAGCCTGCGGCCGTTCCTGATGATTGGCTTGTGTGTGGAAATAACGAAAAGAGAATCATTTTTTCTAATAAACACAAAATAAAGAAGGAACTGGCATCGTTTGGAGTCTCAGAGCAAACGCTCTTCCCTGAACTTGACTCACAGGCTAAAGCAATCGTTGAAAAGTACAGAAACAAATATGCGCGAAAGCCTAAAGTTGTCTAACGCAAACCCCTGGGGGGCAGATACCGTCTTGAAAATTGTCAACACAACCGCAGAGCGTTTCCGGATCGAGATTGGCCGGGATGAGCTTCCGGAAAGTCCGGGGTCAGATACCGTCTTGAAAATCAAGTTTCGGTGAGCAGAAATCTGCCCTGAAGAAAAGTCTGGGGTCAGGTCTTGCATTCCACCAAAATTATATGAAAGTGATTGAATGCAAGACCTCGTATCTTGCCAAGTGCCAATCCTCTCCCTAATGGTTTTTGAGTGTGCGTGATGAGTTTTTCTAACCATTCCGTCGAGAGAGTTCGCCCACAAGCTGGGCTTGTTGCTTCCCTTCACGGTTTTTTCGCTACAACGGTCATTTGCGTAAAACATTAGATCGCTATATGGTATTTCTTGCCATCACACCTGCCGGTCTGCGCATTGCAATCGCTCAATCAAAAGCCTCCCCGTTTCCAATTTGGTGTGGGGCCGACGCTATAAGTCAGGCTGACTATGAAGCATTGCAAGCTGTCGATCTGTCGCGGTTCGCCTATCCGCTGGCAGGCGAATCACATGACGTATTGCTGGGTGCGATTGAAACGATTGAAGAACATCATCCCAATGCGATCATCTGGGTTGAACACGCGTCCGCGCTCTAGAAAGTCCGTCAAAGGGAACCAAATTGCTGAGCGGTTTGGTTCCCTTTGCTGCGCTCCGGCGCCCGTTATGTCCAACGTTGAACGTCCGACCTCCAAGTGTCTGACCGTCAACAACGGGTCGAAAGTGGTCGTTCATTGGGGATGCTCAGACTGACCGCTTTGGTCAATAACCGGATTTACCGCTTCCGCTTACTTATTGGGTTTTAACCGATGAATCAGAACCACGTCCGGCTCATCAAGCAAGTGATTCTGCTCTGGTATGCGAGTCGTGCGTGGGCCTGTGAGCTAATTGCACGCTCGTTTTCTCTTGCTGATGCTCAAGAGGTCATGGGCCTTAATCGAGGGAAAATACTTCAGGTTCCCGGGACTTGCTGGTATTTGCGGCGGCACGGTGCGGGTGTCGACGTTTACAAAACGCCGGACGTAGGTGGTATTGACTTTGATTTTGATAAACCACACCCAGATGAATGGCGGCTGAAGATCTTCTTCCTTAAGCAGCTCAATGATGGCCTGCTCTCATACCCTGAGTATCAAGGCCTGGCTGAAGATGAGGATGCGCTAGATGAAGCGGTCAAGGAGGCCCTCGGTGGAGAGGCCTAACCAACTCGTTGAGAGGGACCGCCCGCAAGTTGCACTTACAGGTTCTCTTCGCGACTTCGCCGCTACGGCCCCTCACGTCAAACGTTAGCCATCATGTCCGATCGGGCCGCCCTCAATGAACGTGAAGTGCAAGCCAGAGAGGCGCTCGTCGAGTTGGCGTCGGCAATGCTCTGCGGCCGCGAGTCGTTTTTCGAGGGCGCAGTGCAGTTGCTTCGTTTGAAGCCGGCTGTTGGCGGAACGGCGGATAGCGACCCGGATTTTGACGTGTTTGTTGCGATCGAATCCGAAACGGATCACTTGCCACTGCAGGCTCAGCAGAACCTCTGGAGCGCCGAGGCACTGTCTGTACTGCTGCCAGAGTTTGAGCGCACGGAGAGGTGGGCCGCCGAGTTTGCACCTGCAGCATGTCGTAGCCTCATTGAACGGTTTAGAAAGCCAGCCGAATGATGGTTAACCCGGAGCGTGGGGCCATGTCTTGAACTGAAACAGAATGATCGAACTCAAGACCTTCCCCTCAGAGCTTTTGGCGCTACGCGCGCTGGCCAATCGCGGTGCTGTGTTTGCGTTCAAGCTCGTCGAAGAAATCGCTCAGCCGCCGGCCTTTCTGATCGGGAAAGGTGTCGTCGCTGACGCTCAGCTCTTGTATGCGGTCGACGCGGAAGTGGCGGAAACCGCCGCGCAGCAGGCACCAGCCGATCAGGGTCCAATTTCGCCCCCAGAAAAACAGCCCCAGCGGCCAGAGGCTGCGTTGCGAGGCGGTACCGTCCTCGCGCACATAGGCCATGCGGGCGATGCGCCGTTCGCGCACGGCATCGCGCAACTCGGTCAGGTGATGCGGGCGCTCGTCACCCAGTGGGGGGATGAAGAGTCGAGCCTGCTGCGCCTCTCGCCGCAACAGTTCGGGCAATACGTTGTGGATCTTGGCCAGTGCCGCCGTCGCCGCCTGGGCCAGATCATTGTCGCCCCAGGCCTGCACCATGCGCGAGCCGACCAGCAGTGCCTCGAGCTCGACCGGGTCGAAGAGCAGGGGCGGCACGTCGAGCCGGTAACGCAGGCGATAGCCGACGCCGGCCTCGCCCTCGATGGGCACGCCGGACAGGCTCAGATCGGCAATGTCGCGGTAGAGCGTGCGCAGCGAAACGCCCAATTGCTCGGCCAGCCAGCTCCCGGTGCTCAGACGCCTGCTGCGCATGATCTCTACGAGGCGAAACAGTCGGTCGGCACGGCGCATCATCGGGGCTCGGTTGTGGGTCGGGAAGTCCGCCCATTCTGCTACCGGCCTCGACAACAAGCTATGTCGGTGCGGGTTGCCAAACGATTGGCACAAGTGCCGGGTCAGGCATTGGCCGCCTGTATCAGGGCGGTGAAATACTCCGGCTTGCCGGTCTTGTGCAGGCCGTACCAGGCATCCAGGATAGCGGGCGAGTAGAGGTTCAGCTGCTGGAAGATGTGGCGGGCGAAGTCGATTGCGGCAGTGCCCGGTGCGGTAATCAGCTTGTCATCCGTTACGGCCGGAGCATCCTCATACAGGGATGCGCCTCGGTACTGACTCTCGGCCAGATATTCTGGCGCATTGCTGGTATGGCGCCGATGGTCAAGCAGGCCTGCGCGGGCGAGCGCCAGCGTTGCGGCGCAAATGGCGGCGACCGGAATGCCGGCATCGAGAAAGCGCCTCGCGACTTCGACGGCCTCCGTATTCTGGCCAAAGGCCCAGGGCATGCCTCCGGGCAGGATCAGCATCGCACTGTCGTGGGGCGAGAGCTGATCGAGCGTCAGGTCGGGAACGATGCGAATGCCGCCCATGCTCAGAATCGGGCGATCCTGCAGTGAAACCGTGCGGATCCGGTAGCGATGTGGAGCGATCTGGAATTGGGGGTTATTGATTCCGGTGACGGCGTAGGCCATCTCCCAATCGGCCAGATCGTCGAAGACAAAAACGTGGACGTCCTGTTGCTTCATCTGAATATCCCGGGTGATGCGGCTTGTGAGCGAAGAACTCATTTTGAACAGGAGCTACTGACACCGTCGTGTCAGCAGGGCTCGGGCGTTTCCAGAAAACACGATTCTGACTATCCGCGTCCCGGTCGGTGCCGAGGATCCCGATGATCTCTTCCGGGGCTGCGCTCCGCCTCGCTTCTCGGGGGTGTGCGGAACCGAATATCCATAGTTGAAATGGATAGACGGAATATGCAATTCCTGATTGCTTGTCGTCGCCTTTTGGCTTCAGAATCCGTGGGCCGGGAAGCCGGTGAAATCCTCAAACTCGGGAAGGGGCTTCGCCTCGCCGCCTGCGCGGGGTCGGGCGCCCGATCACCTCTCATCCGTCGGCAAGCGCTGCTTGGGCGGATCGCCAAACAGAAAAGGACTTTCATGAACGAACTGGTCTATCCGCGCGAGCGTTCGCTGGGCGCGATCACGCTGATCATCGGCGTGCTGCTGTGGCTCGCGCTGATCCTGGGCACTTTCGGCACCGCGCTGATCGTGCTGGCGGTCGGCTTCGTCTTCTATCTGTTCGCGCAGTCGGCGCTGATCGCCCACCTGAAGGGCAACGGGGTTGAACTGTCGGCCGCGCAGTTTCCCGATCTCCATGCCCATTTCGTCGAATGCTGCGAGCGGCTGCAGATCCGCTCGCGCCCCCAGGCCTATGTGCTCAACGGAAACGGCGCGCTGAATGCGTTCGCGACCCAGTTCCTCGGCGCTCAGTACGTCGTGCTGCTCTCCGATATCGTTGATGCGATGAAGGATCACCCGGACGGCCTGCGCTTCTACCTTGGTCACGAGCTCGGTCATCTGAAGCAAAAGCACCTGATCGGTCAGCTCTTTCGCTGGCCGGCGCTGTGGCTGCCGCTGCTCGGCGCCGCGTATTCGCGCGCTCGCGAGAGCACCAGCGATCGCCATGGCGCGGCCTGCAGCGATTCGCGCGAAGGCGCGGCGAAGGCGCTGGTGGCCCTGGCGGCCGGCCCCGATCGCTGGCGGCAGATCGACCTCGCGGCCTATCGCGCCCAGGTCGAGCATTCGTCGGGCTTCTGGATGTCGCTGCACGAACTGCTCTCGGGCTATCCGTGGACGACCAAGAGGGCGGCCCGCGTGCTCTATCCTGATCGGAAGCTGCCCTCGCGAAACGCTTTCTCCTATCTGGTCGCGCTGATCTTCCCCTATGCGGGGCGACTGGGAAGCGGCTTCGGTCTGCTGGTCCTGGTGTATTTCCTCGGAGTCGTCGCGGCGATCGGCCTTCCCGCCTACCACGACTACAAGATCCGGGTTGCGCTGACCTCCGCGCTGGTCCAGTCGAAGGGAGCCCGGGAGAGCCTGGCCGGGTTCTACCAGACCAAGCGGGCGGTGCCTCCGTCCCTGGAGGCGGCCGGCATCCCGGACAGACTGCCCGACGGAAGCAGCCTCGCGCTCGATTCAAACAAGATGATCCTGACGGTCAGCACCGCGAAGGGGGCGCTGATCTTCACGCCGGCCCAGGACGCTCAAGGTCAAATCACTTGGGAATGCTCGGCCGCTGAGGACCTCAAGAAGGGCCAGCTGCCGCCCGCTTGCCGCTGAGCGGAGTCGCTGCGCTTCCCCCAATCCTGTCGGAGTTTCATGATGAATGCGAAAGCTGTCCTGTTCTGTGTGCTGAGCCTGAGCATCGCGGGCGCGCCCGCCCTGGCCGAAACGTCTTCTTCCTGTGTGACGGGGCTGACCGCGCAGGCCCGTCAGATCGATCGTCAGCAGCAGACCGCGCTGGCCGAGGCCGGCGAGATCACCGATCCCGTCGTGCGCGTGAAGGCGCAGCTGGCCGCGATCAGGGCGGGCGATCAGGGCATCCGCAAAGCCATGGTCGATCCCGAGCGAAAGTGTCAGCCTGATTTGAAGTCCGCGGATTGGGCCGAATTCAAGAGCCTGGTCATCGGTGTCGACGCTCGGGACAGGGACGCCTTCAAGGCCATCCTCGCGAGCTCGGGCTGGCCCATCCTTTCCGTCTATGGCGAGACGGCTGACCAGACCGCCTTTCTGGTCGTTCAGCACGCCGATGCCGATCCCGAATTCCAGCGCGCGATGCTCAAGGAAATGGAAGAGCTGGTCGCAAAGAAAGAGACCGGCCGCAAGAACTTCGCGCTGCTCTTCGACCGGGTCGCGACTGGTCAGTCCCTGCCTCAGCGCTACGGCAGCCAAGGGCGGTGTCAGGGCGAGAAGTGGGAGCCTTTCGCGATCGAGGCGCCGGAGGGGGTCGATGCCCGGCGGGCCGAGATGGGGCTGATCCCGCTGCGCGAATATCGGGAAAAGCTGACCGGGCTGTTCTGCGCGCCGGCGCCGGAGAAGCCCTGACGCGACTTTTCTTTCTCGGGTGGCGGAGCGTGGGGGCAGATACGGGGTCTTGAATTGCATCAGAATGATCGAATTCAAGACCCTACCCTCGGGGGTACAAAAACGATGTACACATTGAAGTGCAATAAATGCAATCCGTTCTCCCGTCGGACTGGTTCCGGGTTTGTGGGTTATGTTTTCAGGGTTGGCACTGAATACATAGTGGTCTCGCTCCTTGTGTACTGTGTGACCCGTCTATTTGATAGCGGCGAGGGGCTAAGACGGGAGCCATCTCTTGGATTCGGATTTTTGGCTATTGTCGCCGCTCCGGTTTATGAAACCGTCTTTTTTCAGGTTGTTCCTGCAAAAATAGCAAAATCGAATGGCGCTGGAGCGATTCCATGCTTTTTGGCGACATCGATTCCATTTGCGGTTTTTCACTTCGGGAGTAACTACTCGGCCGCAATATCTGGAGGAGTGGTTGGTGGAATATACCTTTCGATGGCTTTTTGGGATTGGAGTTATCGAGGGATATGGGCTGCCTTTTCTGCTGCGGTGATGATCCACTCCATACACAACGCAGTCGTGTTTTTTTTGGTGCTATTCTTTCAGTAAACTTGGGAGGGTGCTTGGGGGCACGCCTTGCATTACACAAGAATGAATGAAGCAAGTTTTACCCTCGGGGATTAAGCCCAAGAACTTCGCGCTGCTCTTCGACCGGGTCGCGACCGGAAAGTCCCTGCCTCAGCGCTACGGCAGCCAGGGACACTGCCAGGACGGGAAGTGGGAGCCTTTCGCGATCGAGGCGCCGGAGGGGGTCGATGCCCGGCGGGCCGAGATGGGCCTGGATTCGCTGCGCGACTACCAGGAAAAAGTGACCGGACTGTTCTGCGCGCCGGCGCCGGAGAAGTAGCGGGGGGGCGGGCGGAGCGTGCGAGCTCTGCGCGCTCGCTCCGGCCAAGGTGTCTGTGGCCTTCGCGGAGGAAGAACATTCACTCCTTCGGGATCAGGTACGGCTTTCGGTCGATCTCCCAGACCGAGTCAGGGACTTTCCCTGCTCCGTAATACTTCTCGAATATCCGCAGATAGCTCCCGTCTTTGCGTATCCGTTGAACTCCGGCCCTGAATGCGCTGATGTATTTCTCGGAGTCCGGGTATCTCTTCGAGAACACGACGCTGGCAAGGATTCCCTGGACCGCGTCCCCGGTCATCGACCAGCGCTGTCGTTCGGCCGGGTAGTGCTTGGCGATGTAGGTCTGTCCGCTCAGCTCGACGGCGAAGCCAAGATCGCTGCGCTTGAAATAGACCTTCTTGAACATCTGCTCCATCGTCGTCACCTCCTCGACATCCAGATTCAGATCGGGATGGCTCATCAGGACGGCTGCGTCCGAGCTTCCCCGGATGACGCTGAGACGATAGCCCTTCAGGTCCTTCAGAGTTTTGAAGGCAATGCTCCTGAAGTGATCGTTCAGATAGAAGCCCTGCACGCGGTAATAGAAGAGCGGGACGCTCTTGACGCTGTTCTTCCTGGCTTCCTCGGAGAAGTTCCATTCGGTGCCGAGCTGTCCCAGCTCAGTCCCGGCGATCACGTACTGGGTCGAGCGTTTCAACGGGTAGAACCTGAACGATACTTTGTAACCGACCGATTGATAGGCCGCCGCGACCAGCTCGCAGAACAGCCCTTTCTCTGCCTGGGATTCGTCCATGTACGGGGGGTAGTCAAAGGCCGAGAGCGTGATCTGCTCGGCGCGAGCGCTGCCTGACGTGCCGAGCGCCACGGAGCCGAGCGCAATGGCGACCATGGTTATGAGACATTCAAAAAGTTCGCCAAGTCTCGCCATGATCACTCCGCCCATGGGCTTCGCCTCCAACGCACGGCTTCGACCTCCGCAACGGAGTCGAGGCTGTAATGTTAGGTGATGTTGTCGGTGGGCGAGGGGGCACAAGTGCTGCGCTTGCTCGATGAGTCCTCGCGGTGGTGGGCTTGCCTCCGGCGCGGGCTCTGAGTCGATGTGCGACAATGAGTCCCGCTCCGTCCCCCTGTCGATGCAGCGGAGCGCCAGCTCTGCGGCTGGGTCTCTATCTCTGCGCGCTCCCCACTCTTGGCCATGTCCGAACATAGCAAGCTGGCTTCCCGCCCCATCGTCTGGCTGATCGGCTTCTTTGCGTTCCTGAACGTCTATACGATGCAGGCGGTGCTGCCGCTGGTGATGCGGGACTTCCACGCCTCGCCGGTGCAGGCGGGCTTCACGGTTGGAGCGACGGTGCTCGCGGTCGCGATCGTCTCGCCCTTCATGGGCATGCTGTCCGACGCCTTCGGGCGAAAGCGCGTGCTCTGCTCATCGCTCCTCGCGCTCGCGATCCCGACCGCGCTGATCCCGGCGGCGACCAGCCTCGCTTCGGTCATCGCGCTGCGCTTCATCCAGGGCCTCGCGATCCCCGGAATCGTCGTCGTCATCATCGCCTACATCTCCGAGGAGTTCCGGGCCGGCCGCATCGCCCGGATGACGACGACCTATGTCGGCGGCACGGTGATCGGCGGCTTCTGCGGGCGCTTCGTGACCGGCCACCTGGGTCATCTGTTCGGCTGGCGGGGCGCTTTCGTCACGCTTGCGGCCTTCACGCTGCTCGGCGCCGCGCTGATCGCCTGGCGCCTGCCGGCCTCTCGCCACTTCACCGCGAACCGCAAGGTCAGGGCCGCATTCGAGACCCTGTGGGGCCATCTGCACCGGCCGCGCCTGATGGCGGCCTGCGCGGTCGGCTTCTGCGTGCTGTTTTCCCTGGTCAGCCTCTTCACCTATGTGAACCTGCATCTGGCGTCGTCGCCATTCCATTTTTCGACCGCGGCGCTCGCCAACGTCTTCGCGGTCTATCTGGCCGGCGGCATCGTCACGCCGCTCTCCGGCCGGCTGATCGTGCGCTTCGGCGCCCGGCGGGCGATCCTCGGCGCTCTGGGCTTCTCGGCCTGCGGCCTGCTGCTGACGCTGACCCCGTCCTCGGCGCTGATCATCGCGGGCCTCGCCGTCGCGTCGTCCGGCGTCTTCATCTGCCAGTCGACAACGTTCAGCTTCATCGCGGCCAACGTCGTCGAGGGGCGGTCTCTGGCGACCGGCCTCTACAACATGTGCTATTACGCGGGCGGCGCGGCGGGCACCTGGGCGGTCGGCCTCGCCTATGAGGCCGGTGGCTGGAGCCGCGCGGTGCTGACGATCTTCATCGTCCAGATGCTCGCGGCGGCGATCGCGTATGTCGGCTATCGCGCACCGGTGAAGGCCGGTCCTCCTGAAAACAGGGATTAACGATGAGCTTTTCGACTTTTTGGAAAATCCTCGCGGTCTGGTTCTTGATGCTGATCGTCTCGATCGCGAATGGCGCGGCGAGGGATCTCGTCTATGGAAAGTCGATCAGCGAGCTCGCCGCGCATCAGCTGTCCTCGCTCACCAGCATCGTGCTGCTCGGCGCCGTGATCTTCGCCTTCGTCCGTTTCGGGCCGCTCGTGTCCGAGACGCAGGCGGTTCTGGCCGGACTGCTGTGGCTGGCGCTGACCGTCGCGTTTGAATTCCTGTTCTTCCACTTCGTCGGCGGGCATCCGTGGGCGGAGCTGCTGGCGAACTACAACGTCCTCAAGGGGCGGGTCTGGCCCTTCGTGCTGCTCTGGGTCGCAGCCGCCCCCTGGCTCTTCTTCCGCTTCTGTCGTCTCTGAATCCGGGCTTCAGTCCTTCGCGCCGCGGCGCTGGCGCATCCGCGCGCCGATCCCGGCGAGTTCGGCTGCCGACAGGCGCTTCGCCGCGCCATAGACTTCGGCCTCCTCGCGGGCGGCGTGGGCGGGGTAGAGGCGCGCGAAGCCTTCCAGCTCGTCGGGACGCGGCGCGGCCTCGCCCCGGTCGATCGCGGTGAGCCAGAGCCGGACACTCTGCCAGAGCCCGGCCAGACTCCGGTGCTCGGCTTCGAGTTCATCGATCGCTCGGTCGAGTGCCGGCTCGCCCAGCGCGCGCAGCGCCGGGAACAGATCCTCTTCCTCGTCGGCGTGGTGCAGAGGTGCGGCAATGTCGAAGTAGCGCAGGATGTTGCTGGCCGCTTCGCGTGCGTCGCGGTCGGCGCCTCTCGATTCGACGTGGGCGGCGAGGCTCAGGCTCAGCGCGGCGAAGTGCCGCACCTTGTCGTGGCAGGCCGTCAGCAGCGACAGAGGCGATTCGAAGTCGGGGGCGAGGGTTCCGGGGGGCAAGATCTTCATCGTCATCGGTGCTCAGGAGCGGATCATCGTCAGCTGCATCTTGAAGGCCGTCAAAGCCTTCAACGCGTGAGGCTCGCCCGAGGGCAGAATGAGCATTTCGCCCGCGCTCAGATGGATGGGCGTGCCGGAGACCTGGATCTCCACTTCGCCATCCAGTACCTGGACCAGCGCGTCGAAGGGGGCGGTGTGCTCGCTCAAGCCCTGATTTTCGTCGAAGGCGAACAGGGTCACGGTTCCGGTTTTCTTGTCGATCAGCGTTTTGCTGACGACCGAGTCCTTCTGATAGGCGATCTTGTCGATCAGTCTGCTTTTTTGGACTTCACTCATTTCGATTCCTTTCGCCGGATATCGGGTCTGAAGGTCCGCCTCGTGGCGGGGGCGGACGCTTAGGCGCTCAGTTTGCGCGGGCCACGGCCTGTTCGGCGCGCAGGAAGAGCACGTTGTTCTCCAGATGGATGTGCTGCATCAGGTCTTCGCGCAGCTCGGTGAGGCCGGCATAGAGGGCGAGCCAGGTATTGCAGGCATCGACCGGGGCCGTGATGTCGTGGGTCAGCCGGGCCAGTTCGTCGAGCGCTTCGCCGTGCTGGTCGTGTTCAAAGCGCATCATCGTGATCGGCGCCCCGGCGTTGCGCTCGCCGCCGCGCTGCAAGAGCGGGAAGAGGACCTGCTCTTCCTTGATCATGTGGCTGACGAGTTCCTGGAACATCGCCTCCAGATGGTCGGCCAGACCCGCCGGGCAATCCGCCCTCCCGGCGTGCCGGGCTTCGACGCGGCGGGCGAGGCGGATCAGCTCGGGCAGCTGTTCGCGGTGCCGCTCGTGGAAGCGCTTCAGGATGTGTTCGATCAGCTCGGTGGGCGGGGCTTCGCGCCAGTCGCGCTCGGCGGAGTCGTCGCGACCCAGCGCTTCGAGCTGGGTCTTGAGCGCGGCGAGGTCGAGGCCGCGCTTGTCGGCCGCTTCGCGCAGGCTCTTGTGGCCGCCGCAGCAGAAATCGAGCTTGTGCTGGTGGAAGATCCGGGTCGCGCCGGGCAGGGAGCAGGCCAGTTGGCCGATGTTTTGGTCGAGCAGGTTCATCGCAGCGTCCTCGTGTTTGAAGAAATGACGCAGTCTTCATTGCAAACGCTGTGCCTGTTGCCAAGTGACTGACTTTAAAGGAAAGTTTGTGAGGCCGGTTCTTTTTACCCTATCATGATCGGGTTGTTTTGACCCTGGAGGGTTGATTTGACCATGATCCAGTCCATGCTGTTGGCCGACCTGATCAGCGAGCTGCCCGCGCCGGTGCGCTTGCAGCGCCTGGTCCAGGCCTTGCGCGAACTCTTCCGCTGTGGCGCCGTGGGCCTGCTCAAGAAGGAGGGCGACAGCCTCTGTCCGGTGGCCGTCGCGGGGCTGGCGCGCGAGACGCTGGGGCGGCGCTTTGTCGTCGCCAGCCATCCGCGCCTGTCGGCGATCCTGGCGAGCCGCGAGCCGGTCCGCTTTCCGCCCGGCAGCAGCCTGCCCGATCCTTACGACGGCTTGCTCGACAGCCATCCGGGTGAGCCTCTGCCGGTGCACGACTGCATGGGCATCAGCCTCTATCTCGACGATGCGCAGTGGGGCGCTCTGACGCTCGATGCGCTGAGCGGCGATGTGTTCGGCGAGAAGGCCGGCGAGGAGCTCTCGCGGCTCGCGCTGCTGATCGAGGCCTCGGTCCGGGTGAGCCGGCTCGAGGAGGAAAACCGCAGCCTGCGCGCCGGGCGGGCCGAGCTGCTGACCCATCCGCTGGGCCCGGTCGGCGAAGTGGAGATCGTCGCCCGGAGCCCGCAGATGCAGGCGCTGCTGCACGAGCTCGACGTTGTCGCCGATTCCGAGCTGCCGGTGTTGCTGCAGGGCGAGACCGGCGTCGGCAAGGAGCTCTTCGCGCGCCGCTTGCACCGCGCTTCGCGCCGCAGCGCGGGCCCTCTGGTCCAGGTCAACTGCGCGGCCTTGCCCGAATCGTTGGCCGAGAGCGAGCTCTTCGGCCACGTCAAAGGCGCCTTCTCCGGCGCGATCGCCGATCGGGTCGGGCGGATCGAGGCGGCCGAAGGCGGCACGCTCTTCCTCGACGAGGTTGGCGAGCTGCCGCTCGGCGTCCAGGCCAAGCTGTTGAGGACGCTGCAGAACGGCGAGATCCAGAGGCTGGGGGCCGATCAGCCGCACCGGGTCGAGGTTCGCGTCATCGCTGCGACGAACCGCCTGCTGCCCGAGCGGGTCCGCGAAGGGCTGTTCCGCGCCGACCTGTACCACCGGCTCTCGGTCTATCCGGTCGTGATCCCGCCGCTGCGCGAGCGCGGCAACGACGTGCTGCTGCTCGCGGGCAGCTTTCTCGAACTGAACCGGACGAGGCTGGGCGTGCGCAGTCTGCGCCTCGCGCCCGACGCCGAACTCGCTCTGCTCGCCTACGCGTGGCCGGGCAATGTGCGCGAGCTCGAACACGTGATCAGCCGCGCGGCGCTGCGGGCGCTGAGCGAGGGCGGGCGGCGCTCGGAGATCGTCACGCTCGCGGCGAAGCATCTCGACCTCGATCTGACGCGCGCACTGAGCGCGCCAGACGAACCGCCTTCCGTCCTCGACGGCGCGCTGCCCGGCGAAGGCCTGTCGCTGAAGACCGCGGTCGAAGCCTACGAGCGCGCGCTGATCCGCGAAGCGCTGGCGCGCAACGCCGACAACTGGGCGGGGGCCGCGCGGACTCTGGGGCTCGATGCGAGCAACCTGCACAAGCTCTCGCGGCGGCTGGGGATCAAGAAATAGGGCCGCGTTGTGCCGGCGCGGCGCAAAAAACGCTTTTGAATCCGATGTTTCTAGGCTTCAGGCGTCCGGGGCGGCTATCATGCTCGTCCCCCAAGAAGTCGCGTCCCCCCCAATGATCTTCGTAAAAAATGTGACCCTGCGCCGCGGCGTCAAGGTCGTGCTCGACAGCGCCTCGATGACGATCGCGCCGGGCGAAAAAGTCGGCCTGGTCGGGCGCAACGGCGCCGGCAAGTCCTCGCTCTTCGGCCTGCTCTGCGGCCGTTTGCACGAGGACAGCGGCGAGTTCACGATCCCGAAGCAGTGGCTGATGGCCCAGGTCGCCCAGGACATGCCGGAGACCGAGCAGAGCGCGACCGACTTCGTGATCGAGGGCGACACGGCTCTGCTCGCCGCCCAGGCCGAAGTGGCCGCGGCCGAGGCGAGCGACGACGGCATGCGGATGGCCGAAGCCTATATGGCGCTCAACGATGTCGGCGCCTACGACGCGGCGGCCCGCGCCCAGGCGCTGATCCTGGGCCTGGGTTTCTCCTGCGACGAGCTGGACAACCCGGTCAACAGCTTTTCGGGCGGCTGGCGGATGCGCCTGCAGCTGGCGCGGGCGCTGATGTGCCCGTCCGATCTGCTGCTCCTCGACGAACCGACCAACCACCTGGACTTGGACGCCTTGGTCTGGCTCGAAGCCTGGCTCAAGAACTACTCGGGCACGATGGTCGTGATCAGCCACGACCGCGAGTTCCTCGATGCGGTGACCGGCGTGACCGTGCACATCGACAACGCGAAGCTGGTCCGCTACGGCGGCAACTACAGCAAGTTCGAGGAGATGCGCGCCGAACAGATGGCGCTGCAGACGGCCGCGGCGGCGAGGCAGGCCGACAAGATCGCCCACCTGCAGCAGTTCATCAACCGCTTCAAGGCCAAGGCGAGCAAGGCTCGCCAGGCTCAGAGCCGGGTCAAGGCGCTGGAGCGGATGGAGAAGGTCGCGCCGGTGCTGGCCGACGCCGAGTTCTCGTTCGAGTTCAAGGAAGCGCTCAACGTCCCGAATCCGATGCTGTCGATGCTCGACGCGAGCATCGGCTATCCGGCCTCGCCGGACGCGTCCGAGGGCACGCCGCCGACCGTGATCGTGCGCGGCATCAACCGCTCGGTGCTCGCCGGCCAGCGCATCGGTATCCTCGGTGCGAACGGGCAGGGCAAGTCGACGCTGGTCAAGACCATCGCCCATGCGCTCGAACCGATCGAAGGGGAGCTCAGCGAAGGCAAGGGACTCAACATCGGTTACTTCGCGCAGCAGGAGCTCGACGTGCTGCAGCCCGGGGACACGCCTCTGGAGCACATGATCCACCTCGCCAAGGCGACGCCGCAGAACATGCGTGGGCCGGGGCAAAGCGGCGGCGAGCAGTCGCTGCGCACCTTCCTCGGCACCTTCAATTTCAGCGGCGACATGGTCAAGCAGCCGGTCGGCACGATGAGCGGCGGCGAGAAGGCGCGTCTCGTGCTCGCGATGATCGTCTGGCAGCGTCCCAATCTGCTGCTGCTCGACGAACCGACCAACCACCTGGACCTCGCGACCCGCGAGGCGCTGGGCATCGCGCTGAACGAGTTCGAAGGCACGGTGATGCTGGTCAGCCACGACCGGGCGCTGCTGCGCACGGTCTGCGACGAATTCTGGCTGGTCACGCAGGGAGAGGTCCAGCCTTTCGACGGCGATCTGGACGACTACCAGAAGTTCCTGCTCGACGAGGCCAAGCGCGTCCGCGAAGCGGCCTCGGCGGCGCAGAAGCTCGCCGCCTGATCTTCCGTAAGGCGAATCCTCCCCGCTGTAGGGTGGCTTCGCCGCAGGCAAGCCACCGCTCTGCTGCGAAGCCCGATCACTTCTGTTCGGCTTCGGCCATCCGGTTCATGACCTGACGCCAGCCTTCGGCCCCCGCTTCGCCGGCGGCGCCGAACGCGGCCGTGAACTGCTTGGCCTGGGTCGCGGTCAGCTGGTGTTCGAGCGCGCGGCCCTCGTCGCTCAGCGACAAGAGCTTGATCCGCCGGTCGCCGGAAGCCGGGCTCGCTTCGATCAGCTTCATCTCGATCAGCTGGCGCAGCGGTGCGTTCAGCGCCTGCTTCGAGATCTGCAGCGTCTGCTGCAGCGCACCGACTCCCTGTCCGGGCTGGCGGCCGACGAAGTACAGGATGCGGTGGTGGACGCGGCTCAGCCCTCGCTGTTCCAGCGCCTTGTCGGGGCGCGACGTGAAGGAGCGATAGGCGAAGTAGAACAGCTCGATCGCGGCGCGCAACTCTTCCGGGATATTTTCGTCAACCATGTTGACGTATTTTCCCGGCCGGCGCTATGCTGTCAATAGGTCAACTCTATTGACGTTATTATGAACACGCTCCAAACGACTTCTGCCGAACCGCGTTACTCCCGCCGCCTCGCCGATCTCGAAGCTTCGCCGATCCGCGAAATCCTCTCCGTGATCGACCGACCCGGCATGATCTCTTTCGCGGGCGGCCTGCCCGCGGCCGAGTCCTTTCCAGCGCTCGATCTCGCCGCCGTGCCGCCCGCCGCGCTGCAGTACGGGCCCAGCGAAGGCGATGGCGCGCTGCGCCGGCAGATCGCGACCGAACTCGCGGAGCGGGGCCTGGCCTGCCCGCCCGAGCAGGTGCTGATCCTGTCCGGTTCCCAGCAGGGTCTGGATCTCGTCGCGAAACTGTTCATCGACCCGGGCACGACAGTGGCCGTCGAGGCGCCGACTTACCTCGCCGCACTGCAGTCTTTCCGCTTCTTCGGTGCCTCCTTTGTCGCGCTGGAGCGGGACGAGCCCGGCCGCGCGCTTGCGGCGAAACCCGCGTTTGCGTATGCGATCCCGACTTTCCAGAACCCGACCGGGCACTGCTATTCGAAGGATGAGCGCGCGGCGCTCGCGGCCGCCTGCGATGAGGCTGGAGTGCTGCTGTTCGAGGACGACCCCTATCGCGATCTCGCGTTCGACGACTGCGCGCGCACCCCGGTCTGCGCGCGGCTCAGAAAAGCCCCGTGGATCTATCAGGGTTCGTTCTCGAAGAGCTTTGCACCCGGACTCAGGCTGGGCTATCTGGCCGCCTCGAAGGAACTGATCCCGTATCTGACCCGGCTCAAGCAGTCGGCCGACCTGCACAGCAACCGGGTCAGCCAGTGGCTCGTGCTCGGTTTTCTGCAGGCGGCGGACCGCGAGGAGCGGCTCGCGCGCGTCGTCGAGCTGTACCGGGCGCGGCGCGATGCGTTCGAGAAGGGGTTGAAGCGGCACTTTGCGGACCTGGCGCGCTGGAGCACGCCCGCCGGTGGCCTGTTCTTCTGGCTGGAGCTCAGCCGCAAGATCGATACCCGAACCCTGCTCGCGCCGGCGATAGCGCGCGGCGTCGCTTTCATGCCGGGCGAGAATTTCTACGCCGACCGGCCGGATGCCTGCGGCGCACTGAGGCTCAATTTCAGCCACGCAAACGAGGAAGAGATCGACCGGGGCCTGGCGATCCTGGCCGGGCTGATCCGCCAGGCGGATTGAGCTGCGCGCTCAGTAGTTGATCAGGATCGTTCCGTTCAGCTCGAATTGGCCGGCCAGCACGCAGCGTTCGACGCGTGCCTCGATCTCGGGCCGGTTCTCGATGAAGCAGGCGAGTTCGTGATCCTTTTTCGCGCCGTAGCGCTCGGCCAACGCGTCCCAGCTGACTGCGCAGTCGATGTGCCGGCCGTTGTAGTAGGCGGGGAACTCGACGACTCTGCGGCTGGTGTTCCGGTGCTGGCCTGCGGGGAAGAATACGACCATGGCGAAGCCCTCCAAGCTCGCCTTGAAGACTAGCTGGTCTCCCGCGTTGCGGCTGGCGATTGCATGTGCACCGTGAGTTTCTGCCGGATGGCGACCCGAGGAGGGTCAGGCCGGGAAGCGCACCCTGACGCACAGGCCACCACTGGCGGCGGCCTTGAGCTCGAGCTGGGCTCCGTGGGCGGAGGCGATCTCGCGGACGATCGCCAGCCCCAGACCCGAGCCGCTGCCCGGGCTGCCGGGAACGCGGAAGAAGCGATCGAGTGCCTGATCCATCAATTCCGTGGCAATGCCCGGCCCGTCATCCTCGACTTCCAGGCACGCCGTCTGTGTCTCGCGGATCAGCCTGACCGTGATCCGGCCTCCTCTATGGCCGTAGCGCAGCGCGTTGTCGATCAGGTTGTTGACCAGCTCGCCGATCAGGACGGGGTTGCCGCGCACGGCGCAGGGTTCATCATCGCCTTCGAAACCGAGGTCTACGCCGGCTGTCAGGGCCTGAGGCACCCAGGCGCCCGCCGCATCGAAAACCACCTGATGCAGGTCGAGGCGGCTCATCGAGTTCGCGACATGGGCTCCGGGTTCGGCTCTGGCCAGCAGCAGAAGCTGGTTGGAAATCCTGACCAGACGGTCGATTCCGGCCCGCACCGCGCCGAGCGCCTGCGCATGGCGGACCGGGTCCGGCTCGCGAACCGCGTGTTCGAGCTCCACCTTCAGCGCCGCCAGCGGGGTGCGCAACTGGTGCGCGGCATCGGCGATGAAGCGCCGCTGCGCGCCGAGCACGGCATTGAGCCGCTCCAGCAGTCCGTTGATCGAACGGGTGAAGGGCAGCAGTTCGGCGGGGGCCAGCTCATCGGGTAGCGGAGTCAGATCGTCCGACTGGCGGGCCTTGACCTCGACTTCCAGGCTGGCGATCGAGCGCAGGCCGCGTTTGACGCCTCCACGGACCAGAACCAGAGTCAGCAGGATCAGCAGCGCTTCCGGGACCAGCACACCCAGCAGCACCCGGTCGGCGAGGCGACGGCGCTTGTTCAGCGTTTCCGCGACCGTGACCGTGATGTCCTCGCCGGGCGCGAGATGAGGCAGGATGACCTGTACCGCGCGCATAGCCTGTCCCTTGCGGGCGGTATCGTAGAAGGCGAAGGCTTGCCCCTCCGCGCTGTCGGGCCGGGGCAGGCTGCGTTCGCCGGCCAGCAGACCGTGACGACTCGAATCGACGCGGAACAGTACGGAATCGTAGGCGTCCCAGGAGATCATGTTGAGCGCGGGTTCCGGCAGTTCCAGGCGCACTTGACCCGACTCCACTTCGACTTGCTGCGCCAGGGCCCGCGCCGAATCGAGCAGCCACTGATCGTAGGTCTCATCGGCAAAGCGCAGCGCCAGCAGGTAGGACACCGCCGCGCCCAGCAGGGACACCACCAGCATCGGCCACAGCAGGCGGCGCAGCAGTTCGCGGCGCAGGCTAAGCGCCATCGGTGGCTTCCAGCAGATAACCGAAGCCGCGCAGGGTTCGCAGGACCAGGGCGCAGCCTTCGAGCTTACGGCGCAGGCGGTGAATATGGATGTCCAGCGCATTTGACGAGATGTCCTCGTCCCAGGCGCAGAGGCTGTTGACGATCTGCGCCCGGGAGACCACCTGGCCACGCCTCGCCACGAGCAATTCGAGCAGAGCGAATTCCCGCGGAGTCAGATCCAGCGCCTGGCCCGATGCGCTTGCGCGGCGGGCCACGGTGTCGAGCAGCAAGTCTCCGACCGCGAGCAGGTTGCTGGCGGCGCCATGGCTGCGCCGGATCATCGCCCGCAGGCGGGCTTCGAGCTCGCTCGGTTCGAAAGGTTTGGAGAGGTAGTCGTCGGCGCCCAGATCGAGGCCGCGCACGCGATCCGCTGTCTCGTCGCGCGCGGAGAGGATCAGCACCGGAGTCGCGTCTCCCCGGGCGCGCATCCGCTGCAGCACATCGAAGCCATCCCGTCCGGGCAGGTTCAGATCGAGGATCACTCCGTCGAAAGACTCGCTCTCCAGTGCGCGATCCCCCGCCGAACCGGTATCCATCCAGTCCACCGAATAGCCGCCCAGCCTCAGGGTATCAGCCAGGCCTTGCGCGAGCGGGCAGTCATCTTCGATCAGGAGCAGGCGCATGCGGGGATAGAAAGGTTCCGGAAAGAGAGCTCAGGGGATACTGGGGCACAGTTTGCCACAGTCCTGCGCTGCGCCGCCGCGGCAGGGCGGTGGCGGCAGGAAGATCCCCCCGCCCTGCGCGGCCGAAAAGAGAGGCCCTGGTGCTCTGACGATTCCTTGATCGGAAAACCGCGCCGAGCACAAGAGGCTCTGTTGGTGCCTTCCGGCTTGCCTGCGCGTGGCTGTCTCACTGATATCGGGAATGCAAAGAGCAATGAATGAACTGAAAGAAATCGCACAGTGGATTGGCGGTCATTCGATCCACCAGGAAATGCTCGTCAACGAGACCCTGCCTGATCCGAGCTTCGTCTCCAACGGTCGGAAGTACGTTTCGTTCAGCACCAACAACTATCTGGCCCTGGCCAATCACCCCCGGATGGTCGCTGCGGCCAAGCAAGGCCTCGACCGCTATGGCGTGGGCAACTGCGAGTCCCGGCTGCTGGGCGGCGATCTGGAAGTCTACCGCGAGCTGGAGTCCCGGCTGGCGGCTCTGAAGCACAAGACCGATGCCGTGCTGTTCGGGACCGGCTACCTGACCAATGTCGGAGTCCTGTCCTCGCTGGTGAAGGCCGGAACGCTGGCCCGCATCCACGGTTATCGCGCCAAGACGCGCTACAAGTACGTCTACCTTTCGGATGAGCTGAACCACATCAGCATCCGCGAAGGCATCCAGATGTCCGGCGCCAACCGCCACAACTACAAGCACCGCGACATGAATCACCTCGAGTCGCTGCTGAAGGCGGCGGAGGGCGCGACGCCTATCATCGTCAGCGATGGCGTGTTCAGCATGGACGGCACGATCGCCCCCTTGCCCGAACTCGTCGCTCTGGCTGAACGCTACGGCGCGATCCTCTATATCGACGACGCTCATGCGACCGGCGTGCTGGGGAAGAACGGCGGCGGGACTTCGGAGTATTACAACTGCTACAGCCCGAACATCATCCAGATGGGAACGCTGAGCAAGGCCTTCGGCGCGATTGGCGGGTTTGTTGCCGTCGACCGCGATGTGGCCGACGTGATCCGGCTGACCAGTTCCGCCTATGGCTTTACCTGCCCGCCGACCCCGGATCAGGCCTGTGCGCTGATCGCGGCGCTCGATCTGCTGGTCGAAGAGCCGCAGCGCCGCCAGAGGCTGTGGGACAACCAGCGCTATTTCATCGCGCAGATGCAGCCATTGGGCTTCAAGCTCGTCTCGACCGAAACCGCGATCGTTCCGGTGCTGATCGGCGATTCCGAGCTGTGCCAGAATTATTCGAAGGCGCTGCGCGATGAAGGAATACACGTCGATTCCGTGCAATTCCCCGCGACGCCTGTGGGGCAGGCGCGGCTGCGCTTCATGATGAATGCGGGCCACAGCAGGGAGCAGATCGACCATGTGGTCGGCGTGATGGCGGAAATCTCCCGGCGGCTGTAATCCAGGCTGATGGTCGGTCCGCACCGCTTGTAATCGAGCCCTGTCTCGATAAGTTTTGTGGTCGGTCGAGTCATTGGGTATGGAGCCTGCCTCAATAAAAAGCCTGAAGACAAGTCTTCGGGCTTTTTTTATCGCATTCCCGTGGAGAGGGGTGGCCGGCCGCACTTGTCGCGTGCTAAAGTTTGTTCATCTTCATTTTCGGAGTCCCTCTGTGGACAGTCCCAGTAGTCGATCTTGCGTTGGACGCAAACAGGCAAGGTAACTCCAGGGGCTCCCCCGAACGCTACCCTGCCGCAACGGCGGGTAGTGGAATTGAGATGACCGGTTCCCGGTTTATCCATCTGCTTCCCTTTTGATCTATTCGCAGGCCGCCATCGCGGTTCGATGCCGTTCACTCCGGGCAGGGGTGACGCTTCGCATCCATGCCTTTTGTCGGCAGGTCTGCGCTTGGCAAGGCAGCAGCACGTCATGAACTTCAATATTCTCAAAGAGCTTTTCGCGGGATTCATCCGGACCCGCGGCATTGGTCGTCATTTCCGCCGTTTGGTGCTGCTCGATAGTTTGACCCGAACCGACGTCAGCAGGGAGGTTCCTCCGGCCCTATCCCAGACGCTGATTGCCGCCGCGCTCTGCGACCCGGATGAGTTGCTGAATAGGCTGAATTCGAGCCTTCACGGTCTGAGCGAGGTACAGGCCGATAAGGCAAGGGAGCGCTTTGGCCCGAACGAGGTCGACCAGGAAAAACCGCTGCCCTGGTGGCGCCATCTCTGGCATTGTTACAAGACCCCGTTTGATCTGCTGCTCACTCTTCTTGCGACGATTTCCTACGTTACCGACGATATGAAGGCGACGCTTGTCATCGGGTCCA
This sequence comes from Niveibacterium terrae, assembly GCF_048213115.1. Classification (GTDB taxonomy): domain Bacteria; phylum Pseudomonadota; class Gammaproteobacteria; order Burkholderiales; family Rhodocyclaceae; genus Niveibacterium; species Niveibacterium terrae. The sequence continues at coordinate 1,529,519 of NZ_CP172404.1, forward strand.
TGGTCGTGCTGTCCGTGATGATCCGCTTCTGGCAGGAGAGCAAATCCAATCGCGCCGCCGACAAACTGAAGGCAATGGTCAGCAATACCGCGACGGTCATCCGCCATGATCTGGCTGAGGATGCACAGGAGGATGCGCGTCGCTATTTCGATGTCCAGATCCACCCCAAGGCACCGAGCAAGCTCGAAGTCGCGATCAAGCTTCTGGTTCCGGGCGATATCGTCGTCCTCTCCGCCGGAGACATGATTCCCGCCGATAGCCGGGTGCTCTCAGCCAAGGATTTGTTCGTCAGCCAGGCCGCGATGACCGGCGAGTCGCTGCCCGTCGAGAAGTTTGCCGCGCAGAAGAGCTCCGACACCGCAAATCCGCTGGAGCTTGAGAACATCCTGTTCATGGGGACCAATGTGGTCTCTGGCTCCGCGACGGCGGTCGTTGTCGCAACGGGGAACCGCACCTACTTTGGCGCCTTGGCCCAACGCGTGACGAGCACCGATCGGGCGCCCACGCAGTTTCAGGCTGGCGTCAACAAGGTGGCCTGGCTGCTGATCCGTTTCATGTTTGTCATGACGCCGCTGGTGCTGTTCATCAACGGCTTCACCAAGGGCGACTGGACCGAGGCCTTCCTGTTCGCGATGTCGATCGCTGTCGGTCTGACGCCGGAAATGCTGCCGATGATCGTCACCTCGACCCTTGCCAAGGGGGCGGTGATTCTGTCCCGGCAGAAAGTCATCGTGAAGCGCCTGGACGCCATTCAGAACTTTGGCGCCATGGATGTGCTGTGCACCGACAAGACCGGCACGCTGACTCAGGACAAGATTTTTCTGGCTCACCATACCGACGTCTGGGGGATGGAGTCGGACGATGTTCTGGAGTCCGCTTACCTCAATAGCTATTACCAGACGGGCTTGAAGAATCTTCTGGATGTGGCGGTGCTCGAACACGCGGAAGTCCATCAAGAGCTCAATCCTGCGCTCAACTTTCGCAAGGTCGACGAGATCCCGTTTGATTTCAACCGCCGCCGCATGTCGGTTGTCGTCGCAGAGCACGAGGCGCATCACATGCTCATCTGCAAGGGGGCGGTCGAAGAAGTGCTGGATGCCTGCAGCCGGGTCCGCCACGGTGAAGTCGATGAGCTGCTGACCCCCGAGCTTCTGGCACGCGTTCGCGCCGTCACCGCGGGGCTCAATGCCGACGGCCTGCGCGTCGTGGCTGTCGCGTCGAAGGAATTGCCACCCACTCATGAAACTTATGGAGTCGCCGACGAATCGGAGCTGACGCTGATCGGTTATGTCGCTTTCCTCGACCCCCCCAAGGAATCCACTGCGCCTGCGCTCAAGGCGCTGGCCGCGCATGGGGTCAGCGTCAAGGTGCTCACTGGCGATAACGAACTGGTGACCGCAAAAATCTGTCGCGAGGTCGGACTGGAGGCCGATCGCGTCCTGCTCGGTTCCGAGATCGAGCGGATGTGCGACACCGAGTTGTCACGGGCAGTGGATACCCTGAGCGTCTTTGCCAAGCTGACGCCGGCCCACAAGGAACGCGTCGTTCGGCTGCTCAAGGCCAATGGGCATGTGGTCGGTTTCATGGGGGATGGGATCAACGATGCTCCGGCGCTGCGTACCGCAGACATCGGGATCTCGGTGGACACGGCAGTCGATATCGCGAAGGAGGCGGCTGACATCATCCTGCTCGAAAAGAGTCTGATGGTGCTGGAGGAGGGGGTGATCGAAGGACGCAAGACCTTCGCCAACATGCTCAAATACATCAAGATGACAGCCAGCTCGAACTTCGGAAACGTCTTTTCGGTTCTGATCGCGAGCGCTTTCATCCCCTTTTTGCCGATGCTGCCAATGCACCTTCTGGTGCAGAACCTGCTCTATGATATTTCGCAGATCGCGATTCCCTTCGACAATGTCGATGAGGAACTGGTAAAAGATCCGCAACGCTGGAATCCGGGTGATATCGGGCGTTTCATGCTGTTCTTCGGGCCGGTCAGCTCGGTCTTTGACATCACAACCTATCTGGTCATGTGGTTCGTCTTCGGCGCGAACACAGCCGAACAGCAGACCCTCTTCCAATCGGGATGGTTCATCGAGGGGCTGATGACGCAGACGCTGGTCGTGCACATGATCCGGACCCAGAAAATTCCATTCATTCAAAGCCGTCCGGGAGCCGCGCTGCTGATGACGACATCGCTCATCATGGCTTTGGGCGTTTTCATCCCGATGGGGCCTTTTGCGCATTACTTCAAGTTGCAGGCCTTGCCACTCATCTACTTTCCGATCCTGATTACCATCCTGCTGGCCTATATGGTTCTGACGCAGCAGATGAAACGCTACTACACCCGCAGGTTTGGCTGGCAGTAGAGCTCGGTGGCTGCGCGGCAAATCTTCTTTGCCATCAGAGGGATCAAGTCATATGGCGGGGCGAGGGATGGAAGCCTCCAAAGAGAGGGCATTTTGGATTGAATGGATATGTTTGTTTTTGATGATTTCCTTCGCAGTCGGTATGGCGCGATTTTCTCGGTCGCGCTGTGTCTGATGCTGCCCACCCATGCCTTTGCGGGCCACCCGCTGGCGACGGAGGACTCGGGTGTTCAGGGGCGGGATAATGTGCAGTTCGAACTGAGCGTGGATCGCGCCGTGGAGCGCGACTCCCGACTCACGAGCCAGTCTGTCAATGCCACCGTGACCTATGGCATGACTGACGCGCTCGACGTGGCTTTCTCGGCGCCCTGGTTGCGCAATCAGATCAGCGAGGATCCGGACAAATTCCAGCGAGGAGTCGGCGACGCTTCCATTTTTGTGAAGTGGCGGAACTATCAGGATGGAAAGTTCAGCCTTGCGCTGAAACCTATCCTCACCCTTCCGACCGGAGACTCTGCAAAGGGGCTGGGCAACGATCGCCTGAACCCGGGGGGGACCGGAGTGTTGGGGTGGGGCGGCGACAGCGTGAGTCTGTCTGCCAATCTGGCTTATACCTTCAATGACAACAAGCTTGGCGATCGCAAGGATATCTGGAGCTCCTCGTTTTCTGTTGTGGCAGCGCTGGCAAACAGACTGAGCGGCGTCGCGGAGCTGGGGGCCTACCGCAACAGCAATGCAGCTTCGCGCAAGAATCCGGTCTTTGCGACAGTCGGCCTTGTCTTTCACCCAAGTGACAAGCTGGATCTGGATATCGGTTACAGAAATCTCCTGCTTGATTCCCGGCGTCAGTACTCCATCGGCGCCGGGATCGCTGTGCGCAGGTAGTGGGTCCGAGTTTCATCCGGGGGGCTTGACGGCGCCCTGCATCCTCTTCTCGACTCACCGTGGGCCGTGAACGACAAAACCCCGGTCTCCCGGGGTTCTGCATTCAATGAGCGGCGCGGCTCACTTCGCGGCGGAGGCTTCCGCCTTCGGTGCGGCCTTCTTCACCTTCTTGACCTGGTGCTTCTTGACCGAAGCCTTCGCGGTCGCGGCGGGCTTGGCGGCCGGAGCCGAGCCGGTGGGGGCGGGGGCCTCGGCGGCGAAGACGCCGGCGGCAAAGGTCAGCGCGGAGAGGGTGGCGAGTGGGGGTGACGAAGTGCTCGTGGGGAGCGCATACTTTTGAAAAGTAGGTCGAATGAGGGCTCTTTGGCTGTTTTTTGGGGGCGAAATTTCACTATTCAGCTTCGCTGCTCCAGATTGGATGATCTAGTTCGGTTGTCTCGCCTTGGTATTTTTGCGGATTTATTGTTTCCTTCTGGAGGCTTCGATGAAGTACATGTTTCCCTCGACTGTTGCTGCAAGTCTGCTGCTGGCGGCGACCGTACATGCCGCTAGCTTTGACTGTCAGCAGGCGCGCCATCCAGTGGAAAAAATTGTTTGCGCCAATAGCGATCTTTCAAAGCTGGACGACGAGTTGGCCGCCGCCTGGCGCGCCTCACAGGCGGCATGTGCTGACCCTGCACTAATGCGCCTGCACATGCAGCAGGCATGGATGGCGGATATCCGAAACTATGCGCGATATTATGTCGGCGACAAGACGAAATCCCCCGCCGATTCCGAAAAAGCGCATGCCAAAAGTTTGCGGGAAAGTTACCGCGGGCAAATCGATCTGCTAAATGCGGATGCCGAAGAATGCCAGTGGTTAGCTACTCTGAAGTCACACACCGTGCTGCCAAAATTTACATCGCCACTCGATTGCAGTCACCCAGCGGATGTGGTGGAGAAAGGTATCTGCCTGCGCGAATATGTTCGAAAACCCGCACTGAAAATGCATGCCGCTTTTGTAAGCGCGGTGTCTGCATGCGCCGACCCGCAGGTGCACTGGCGCGATCCTCTGGTCGCGCTGCTTGAAGAGGCAAAGCGCACCGCTCATGAGAACGAAGAGCAAGAGGGGGTGCGCTATACGCCTGAGAATGTGGAGATCGGAAATATTCATGTGCAATTGGAAAATGCCGATGTGCCATGGAATGAATTGAAAAATTTTTGCCTGAGTGTTCCTCTGGCTGAGCGCCGGGCAGAGATTCACATAACCAAAGCTTCGAAGCAGCTTGCATTCACTATAGCGAAGCTGGGCTACACTCCCGATGACACCGCAGCACGTTTGCTCGTGCAGGACGCAAAAAGCCGTCGTACTCTGCTTGATGTCAATATCCCAAACATTGTGTTGAGTACGGAAGGTGGGGAACTTCTGGTCAACTCGGCGCGTTTGTATGACGACCAGGGTACGATCAATGTTGGAGACTTCAACTTTGATGGGCTGGACGATTTTGCGGTGCAGATTGGCAATGAAGGCTCTTATGGCGGGCCAAACTATGCCGTTTTTCTGCGCACTCCAAATGGCTTCGTTCACAACCAACGCATGAGCGATCTCACGATTGAGGGTTTAGGTTTCTTTGGTTTTGACGCCAAAACGAAGACGCTGAGCACCTTCAGCAAAAGCGGCTGTTGCGATCATTGGGAAACAATATACAAGGTGGTGAGCAATCAACCCGTTCCTGTCCGCATGACTCGCGATCTCATAACTCCTGATGATACGGGGCGTATCGAGGAGTCGGTGTACACGGATGGTCGATGGAAAATAGTCAAAGTTCGAAAATATCGGCCGAAATAGTATTCGATACGATATTCCCACCCTTCCGGCGTTTCGCCTCTAGGTCTGCAGGTTGAGGGCCTGCTTTTCATGTCCTTGAGAGAATTCAGGTGTCGGCTACCGCCCTTCGAAGCTTTTGTGCTTCAGCTGTGCGGCATTTTGGACGGTTCCGCTCCGACGCCGTAAACGACAAAACCCCGGTCTCCCGGGGTTTTGTTTTCATTGGGCGGCGCGGCTCACTTCGCGGCGGAGGCTTCCGTCTTCGGCGCGGCCTTCTTCACCTTTTTGACCTGATGCTTCTTGACCGAAGCCTTCGCGGTCGCGGCGGGCTTGGCGGCCGGAGCCGAGCCGGTGGGGGCGGGGGCTTCGGCGGCGAAGACACCGGCGGCAAAGGTCAGAGCGGAGAGGGTGGCGATCAGCTTCTTCATGGTGGGGCTCCTTGTTGGATCACTCGCGATGAGTGCACGACTGCAGTGTGCGGCGCCGAGGCTTAAGGCCTGATGAAGCGGACTTAAGCGGGGCTTAAACGGACGCGGTACGGGGATTTGCCTGGGCGAAGGCTCGCGCGTAGGCTCGTCAGCTTTCCCGCTTCGAGGTGTCGCGTGACTGATTTCTGGACCTGGGCCTCCATCGTCGGACTGTCGGCGACCCCGAACCTGGTGCTGGGGCCGTCGGTCGCGGTCGGCGTCGGAATCAAGGCACACATCAGCCCGTTGATCCTGCTGCCCGTCGTCGCGACGAGCGCTTACATCGAGGGGCTCATCATCGCCTGGCTAGCCGGCCAGAGCACGCGGCTTGGGCCCATCCACCGCTGGGTCGCGCGGCTGCGCACACCGAGGAGCGAGGCCTTCGCCCGCCGGTGGGGAGTCTGGGGCGGCCTCTCGCTGGGCTGCGCCGTACTCGGCCAGGAACCGATCCTCGTCGCGCTGCGCTGGCTGGGCGTCGGCATGAGCCGGATCTACTGGCCGCTCGCGCTCAGCAATGCGCTCTTCGCCGTCCTCTATTACGCGATCCTCCTGGGTGGCTTTCTGCAACTGGGGCTCTGAGTCACGGCGACGGGTTTCGTTGTCGCCCCGGCAGCAGATCAATAAAGTTGTCATTGACAACCAAATGGCCTTGCGGCAGGCTGTCGTCTTCGCTGTCTGAAGGAGGGGCCATGAGCCTTCCCTGTTCAACCGGAGAGAGGCTGCGCGAGCTCGTGCGCCAGTACGTCAGGATCCAGAGGGTCCAGAACAGCTGCTGCGACGACGCCTCGACGGTCCAGTGCCACATCCTGAACGAGCTGCTGCGCCACGAGATCCTGTCGCAGAGAGCGCTGGCCGATCAGCTGGGCCTGGACAAAGGCTGGATCAGCCGGGCTGTCGCCGCGCTGGTCGATGAAGGCGTGATCGACAAGGCTCAGGACGGGCAGGACAAGCGCAGCGTTGCGCTGCGTCTGACCGAATCCGGCCGGGCCCGCGCCCGCGCGCTCAACGCGAAGCTGAACCTGCATGCGGAAGGCGTGCTCGCCGCGCTGTCCGGCGACCGACTGGAGACCGTCCACGACGCGCTCGGCTGGCTGCTCGAAGCGCTGGCCGACTCGGCCTCGACCCCGGTCGCGCGCTGTGGCTGCGCTTCGACCCCGGCGCCAGCGCAGATCCGACCGGCCCGTGATGCGGACTGGCCGCAGATCGAAGCGCTCCTCCTCGCCTGTCGCCTGCCCGTCATTGGCGCTCGCGAACACCTCGCTACCTTCCTGGTCGCAGAAGCCGAAGGCGCGATCGTCGCGTCGGCCGGGCTGGAGCGCGAGGGGGACTCGGCGCTGCTGCGCTCGGTCGCGGTCTCGCCCTCGTGGCGACGCAAAGGCCTCGCCGCACAGCTTCTCGATGCACTGCAGGATCGCGCCAGGGGGGACGGAGTCGAATCCCTGTATCTGCTGACCACGTCGGCCGAAGCCTATTTCGGCGCGCGCGGTTTCGCGCGCTGCACGCGCGACGATGTGCCTACCGCTCTGCGCGGCTCGACGCAATTCCAGGGCGTCTGCCCGGCCTCGGCGGCCGTGCTGCGCCGCACTCTTTGAGAGGACTCATGATGGAAATCGGGATCCGTGCGCTCGAAGCGCGCGACTGGCCGCAAGTCAGGGCCATCTACCTTTCCGGCATCGCGACCGGCAATGCGACCTTCCAGACCGAAGCGCCGCAGTGGGCGGACTGGGACAGCGGCCACCTCGCCGATTGCCGCTTCGTCGCCGAAGCGGAGGGCCGGGTTCTGGGCTGGATCGCGCTCAGCGCGGTGTCGAGCCGACCGGTCTATCGCGGCGTCACCGAAGTCAGCGTCTATGTCGACACCGAGCACGCGGGTCGGGGCGTCGGCCGACGCCTGATGAGCCATCTGGTCCGGGCATCGGAAGAGCTGGGGATATGGACGCTGCAGGCCGGCATCTTTCCCGAGAACGCCGCGAGCCTTGCGCTGCACCGAACACACGGCTTCCGCGAAGTCGGTTGCCGCGAGAAGCTCGGCCTGCTCGACGGACGCTGGCGCGACGTGATGCTGCTGGAGCGGCGCAGCCTGCAGCCGGCCTGAGCGCGATCACGCGGCCGGCTCGGGCGGTGCGACGAAGACCGGCGCGCAGGTCGAACTTCTGATCGGGCGACACAAAGCGCACCTTCCTGAGGGCAGATGGGGGCGATGCCTCGCTCGGCGATCGCATCGGCGGGATGGCTGTGGCTCAGGGTCTGGCCTGCAGCCCGAACATGTCGAGACGAACGCCCGAGGACAGGGATTCGAACCGCGAGTGGCGTCGTCTCTTTATACGCAGCAACATTACAACAACTATTGAAATGTTGCTGCGCTCCGTGCTTCAATTCGGCCATCACTGTACGAAGGGGGCGACATGGAAGCGAGCTGTCTGAGGCAGGCCTGGCTGCGGCACGGGGGCGAGCTCTTCGGTTGGCTCCGGCACTCGCTTGGCGATCGGTCGCAGGCCGAAGACCTGCTGCAGGAGGTCTATCTGAAAGCGCATCTGCAGGGGCTGGCCTTCTGCTCGATCGCTCAACCGCGGGCCTGGCTATTCCATGTGGCCCGCAACGCGCTGGTCGATCTGGGGCGCCGGCGGCCTTCCTTCGTCGAGCTGCCCGAAGAGCTTCCCGCGCCCGAGGATGAGCCGGGAGATACCGTCGCGGGACTGGCGGACTGCCTGCCCAGGGCGCTGATCGAGCTCCCGGAGACCGACCGTGCGGCGATCGAACTGTGCGATCTGGCCGGGATGAGCCAGGCCGACTATGCGGTGCGGCAAGGTCTGAGCCTTCCCGGCGCGAAGTCTCGCGTCCAGCGCGCCCGTGCCCGGCTCAGAGCGTATCTGGTTACGAACTGTCAGATCCGCTTCGATGCCCAGGGTCGGGTCTGCTGCTTCACGCCGCGCCGCTCGCGATGAAGACTCGTTCATTCTCCTTCAGTCCCGGTATCGCCGCCGCGCTGGGGGCTGCTCTGCTGTTTGGCGCGGGAACGCCTCTGGCCAAATGGCTGCTACAGGGCATCGGTCCCTGGATGCTCGCTGCGCTGTTCTATCTCGGTTCCGGTCTCGGGCTGGCCCTGTTCCGGAGGCTCGCTCGCGCCGAGCCTGTGCGTTTGCCCCGCCGCGAGCTGGGCTGGTTCGCCGCTGCCGTGCTCGCCGGCGGCGTGGCCGGTCCGTTGCTCTTGATGACGGGATTGAACGCGATGCCCGCATCGGGCGCCGCGCTGCTGCTGAACGCGGAGGGCGTGTTCACGGCGCTGCTGGCCTGGATCGTGTTCCAAGAGAACTTCGATCGCCGCATCGCGCTGGGCATGCTGGCGATCGCGGCGGGCTCGCTTCTGCTGAGCTGGCCCGGCGAGCTGCGCCTTGCGGGCCTGTGGCCGGCGCTCGCGGTGCTCGGCGCCTGCTTCGCCTGGGGTTTGGATAACAACCTGACGCGCAAGGTGTCGCTGACCGACGCCAGCTGGATCGCGATGGTCAAGGGCTTGGCAGCGGGAAGCGTGAACTTCGCTCTGGCCTGGGGGCAGGGCGCCTCGCTGCCGTCTTGGCCAAGCTCGGCGATGGCGATGGCTGTGGGTTTCCTCGCCTACGGCATCAGTCTGGTCTGCTTCGTGATCGCGCTGCGCCATCTCGGCACAGCGCGCACCGGTGCCTACTTTTCAATCGCGCCGTTCGTCGGCGCTGCGCTCGCGCTGCTCTCGGGCGAGGTGCTGACGCCTGGTCTGGTCGGTGCCGGTGCGCTGATGGCGCTCGGCGTCTGGCTCCACCTGAGCGAGCGCCACGCGCACGAGCACGCTCATGCCGAGATCGAACACTCGCACAGCCACCGCCACGACGAACACCACCAGCACGCACACGACTTCCCGGTCGAACCGGGAATCCGGCATGCGCATGCTCACCGGCACGAAGCCCTTGTGCATAGCCATGCGCATTACCCCGATGCTCACCATCGGGATCACCGCCACTGAAGCGCTGCCGTCACCGGGCGTTCAGCTTCGCGTGGATCGCGCGGATCCGTTCGCACAGAAGCGCGCGGATCTTTTCTTCCTCTTCAGCGAGCGGGCGCACTGGAACCAGATCCATGACGCGCTCAGCCGGCAGATCGCTCGCCAGCAGCGTGTCGACGGCGCCGTGCAGAACTTCCCTGACGGTCTGACGCGACATCTCTTCGCTCAGCCCGAACTCGAGCGCGAGCTGGCGCAGCGTATCGAACTGGAACCAGAAATAGGTCGGCGCCATCGCGCTGACCACCGCATAGGTTTCGATCTGTTCATCGGGCACGACCGGCGTGTGGCCGAGCGGCTGGACGAGCGCGAGCAGAGCTTTGCGCGCTTCCTCGGCGAGCCCGTCGGAAAACGCGATCGGATTGTAGCCGGACGCGATCACGCTGGTCGCATTCGGATTCATCCGCGCCAGGCGGGCAAAACCGCCGAGCTGCTGCTGCAGTCCGGGCAGGCGAAGCCTGGGCGCCAGCGAGACCAGCACCGCGTCGGGACGCAGGCAGGGCGCGATCCGCGCCAGAGTCTCGGCGAGCACGGGAGGATGCAGCGCGACGAAGACCAGGGACTGGGCCGCGGCTTCCTCGCTCGTCGCCGGCTCTATCCAGGGAAACTCCTCCTTGAGCCGGTCCAGCGCCTCGACCGAGACATCCGCAACCCGAACCCGGGGCAGCGCGACGCCGGCCCTGAGCCAGCCGGCGAGCATGATGGAAGTGACGCGCCCGGCTCCGATGAAACCAATTGAATCGAACATGATGTTCTCCTTGCCCGGCGAGGCCGGGCGGCAATGGGACTAGACCAGCCAGCTCTCGATCTCGGCGCGGCTGGGCAGCTTGCCGGTCGAGACCAGCCGGCCATCCAGCGCGACGCCGGGCGTGGCCATGACGCCGGCCGCCGCGATCGCCGCGTAGTCGGAAACCTTGTCGAGCTCGACGGCGATTCCGCGCTCTTCAAGGACTTGCTGCACGGTCTGTGCGGTTTGCTGACAGCGGGCGCAGCCCGGACCATAGACGGTGACTTTCATCGACGACTCCTCAGAGGACAAGGTTGAACAGATAGCCGACCAGCAGGATTCCGCCGCCGACGGTTCCTGCGAAAGTTGCGATCAGACGTGGCTTCATGACCCGGCGCAGGATTGACGCTGCGAGGCGGGAGATGGGGGGGCGAACATGGCAGAGGTCTCTTCGTGGATGGGATGCCGTTGAAGACGCAGCGACCCGGAAAAGGATGCAGCCCGGTTTTGTGACTCAGGTGTTTTCTGCTCCCGCCTCGCGGAACATCCAGGCCTTGAAGCGTTCGAGCAGAGGCGTCGGTGCGCTGCCCTTGGGCGTCACGAACCAGTAACGGCGCTCATCCGGGACGCTCAGCGCGAAGAGCTGAACCAGGCTGCCCTGGCGCAGCGCCTCGTCTGCCAGCGAGCGGCGCGTCAGCGCGACGCCGTGCCCGTTCTCGGCCCAGCTCAGCGCGAGCGCGAAATCGCTGAAGAATAGCCCCGTCTCCGGTTCCGGCCAGGGCAGGCCTGCGTGCGCGAACCACTGCGCCCACAGCTCGCCCTGGGTGCGCAGCAGCGTGCAGCGCGCGAGGTCGGCCGGCGTTCCGATCGCATTCGCTGCGAGGTAGGCCGGGCTCGCGACCACCAGCATCTCGTCGCCCATCAGCAGCTCGGCGTCGAGCTCCTCGTACTGGCCTGAGCCGAAGCGGATGCCGGCATCGACACCTTCGCGTGCGTAGTCGAGCAGCGACGAGGTCGAGAGGATGTTGATCTCGGCGCCCGGCTCCTGCTCGAAGAAGCGGCTGATCCTCGGCGTGAGCCAGCGCGCCGCGAATGAGGGCAGGGTCGTGATTGTCAGCCGGTTCGGGTTTGCCCGCCGGCGGACCCGGGCGACCGATTCGGCGAGCGCGGCGAGCGCGTCGTTGGCGCCCAGCGCGAGTTCCTGTCCCGCGGCGGTCAGTCTCACGCCCCGCCCCGAGCGGCCGAACAGCTTGACGCCGAGCGCGCCCTCCAGCTGCTTGATCTGCTGGCTGACCGCGCTGTGCGTCACGCAGAGTTCGTCGGCCGCGGCCGTCACGCTGCCCAGCCGTGCCGCCGCCTCGAAGGCGCGCAGCGCGGGCAGGGAGGGGAGTTTTCCGGGAGTCTTCATGTCAGTTCAGCTTACCTGATTCTTAGAAATGATCGCTTGTTGACGTCCGCGTAGTCCATAAAAATCAGGGCTTATTGTAGGAATGAAGGAATCAAGATGGTAATGGAATCGACAGATTCTCTGATGGCGATCACGCCCCGGCCCGAGCTGGTCTTCGCGCGAGGGGAGGGGGGCTGGCTGTTCGACGAACGCGGTCAGCGCTATCTCGACTGGGTGCAGGGCTGGGCCGTCAACTGCCTGGGGCACAGCCCGGCCATCGTGGCCGACGCGATCGCAGCTCAGGCCGCAACGCTGATCAACCCGAGCCCCTCCTTTTACAACCGGCCCGCGCTGGAACTCGCGAAGCTGCTCACCGCGAAGAGCGCTTTCGATCAGGTCTTCTTCGCGAACTCGGGGGCCGAAGCGAACGAGGGCGCGATCAAGCTGGCCAGGAAATGGGGGCAGAAACACAAAGGGGGAGCCTACGAGATCATCACGTTCGCGGATGCCTTCCACGGCCGCACGTTGGCCACGATGTCGGCCTGCGGGAAACCGGGCTGGGACAGGCTCTTCGCGCCCCAGGTGGAAGGCTTCCCGAAAGCGCGCTTCAACGATATCGCCTCGGTCGAGGCGCTGGTTTCGGAGCGGACCGTCGCGGTGATGATAGAGCCGATCCAGGGCGAAGCCGGCGTGATCCCGGCCCGCCGCGCATTCGCCGACGCGCTGCAGCGGCTCTGCCGCGAACGTGGCCTGCTGCTGATCGTCGACGAGGTGCAGACCGGCTGTGGGCGGACCGGCATGGCCTTCGCGCACGAGGCTCTCGGCCTGGAACCCGATATCATGACGCTGGGCAAGGGCCTGGGCGGTGGGCTGCCACTCTCGGCGCTGCTCGCGAAAAAAGAGGTCTGCTGTTTCGACTACGGCGATCAGGGCGGCACGTTCTGCGGCAATCCGCTCGCCTGCGCGGCCGGTCTTGCCGCGATGAGAGCCGTGCTGGACGAGGATTTCCTCGCCGCGGTGCGCGCCCGCAGCGAGACATTGAGAGCCGGCCTGTCGCGCCTCTCGGCGAGCCGCGGCTTCGGCGAAGTCCGCGGCAGCGGGCTGCTGCTCGCGCTCGACCTGAAGCGTGAGGTCGCCGCCGAGCTCGTCAGCCGCGCCCGCGACGCAGGGCTGCTGCTCAACGCGCCCCGTCCCCATCTGCTGCGCCTGATGCCGGCGTTGAACATCTCTGATGCCGAGATCGCCGAAGGCCTGGCACTGCTGGAGCGGGTTCTGGACGGGATGGCGCTCAAGGCGGCCTGAGCCGGGATCGCGCCTTCCCGCGCGGGGAGGCGCGGCGTCCGCTATGCGCGGGCCTTCAGGCAGCCGATGATCAGGAAGACCGGGTATTCGCGCTCCCTGCCGTCGACCTGCTTGCGCATCACGAAGCCGGTCTGCGAATGGGTGACCGAGACGCCGTTGCGCTGGAGCAGATCCGCGATTTCGCTGCGCGCGAAGCCGTTGTGCGGGACGATTTCGTCTGCATGAAAGCTGCCGTCCTCGCTGTCCAGATCCGCGAGGCAGATATGCCCCCCTTCGGTGAGGTGTCCGCAGAGCCCGGCGATCGCCCGACCGTGATCCTCGATGTGATGCAGTGCCATCAGGCTGACGATCAGATCGAAAGCCCCGCTGAGTTGCTCTTCGGCGAGGTTCAGCGTACCCACATTCACGAGGCCGGCTTCGCCCGCCTTCCGCTCGACTTCGGCGAGCATGCCCTTCGAGGTGTCGGCAAAGACGAAGCGTTTGAAGTGTGCCGCGAGCTCGAAGCCGAGCAGCCCGGTTCCGCAGCCGAAGTCCAGCCCGGCATCCTTGCCGGACGGCGGGACTCTCGCCGTGATCAGTTCGGCGATCTGTCTGGCCCGGTCACTCCGGTCCTGCTTCTGGTCCCAGTCCGGGGCCTTGTTGTCGAAGTACGCGCTCATGTCGATGTCGCTCGGGGAAGAGCGCCCATTCTGATGCTTTTCCGCTGCGCGCGTCGGGCCTGGTCCGTAAACGCCAAAACCCCGGTTTCCCGGGGTTTCGCGTTCAATGAGCTGCGCGGCTCACTTCGCGGCGGAGGCTTCCGCCTTCGGCGCGGCCTTCTTCACCTTCTTGACCTGATGCTTCTTGACCGAAGCCTTCGCGGTCGCGGCGGGCTTGGCGGCCGGAGCCGAGCCGGTGGGGGCGGGGGCCTCGGCGGCGAAGACGCCGGCGGCAAAGGTCAGCGCGGAGAGGGTGGCGATCAGCTTCTTCATGGTGGGGCTCCTTGTTTGATCACTCGTGCTCGAGTGCATGGCTGCAGTGTGAGCGCGCGGGACTTAAGGCCTGATGAAGCGGACTTAAGCGGGGATTAAGGCGGAGAGCTCCGCGCGGTGCGGTTTCACGAAAGCCATGCTCAGGCGGCAGGGGTGCGAGTGAGGTCTTCGGCCCAGAGGATAGGAGATCTTGTCGGCGCAGAGGATACAAGGCTGCTCACGCTATCGAGACGATTGAGTTGCTCGGCCGACAGTTCGACCGTCAGTGCGCCGAGGTTGTCGCCGAGTTGGGACAAGGAGCGCGGCCCGATGATCGGAATGGAGCCGTGGGTTCCGGCCCAAGCAATGGCGACCTGACTTGCGCTGACGCCGAGTTCGCCCGCAATGCTCAGCACGGTGTCGAGAATCTGCGTGCGTTGCGCCGAATTCTCAGCTTGGAAGACCCGCCCACCGAAACCTTCCGCGCGACCCTTTTCGCCTTGCCGATACTTGCCTGTCAGCATGCCTCCACCCAGCGGCGACCAAGTCGTGATACCAAGACCCAGTGCGCGCGACGCCGGGAATAGATCGACCTCTGGCTCACGGCGGACCAGGCTGTGTTCGAATTGCGCCGCCGCGATGGGCACCGCGTGGGTCAGTTCGGCCAGGGTGACGGCACGTGCCAGGCGCCAAGCCGCGAAATTCGACAAGCCCGCATAGAGAATCTTGCCCGCGCGGGCAAGGTCTTCGAAGCCACGTACGATCTCCTCGGTGGGCGTGACGTCATCGGGATGATGTGCCCAGTAGAGGTCGATCCGGTCGGTTTTTAGCCGCTTGAGGCTGGCCTCCACTGAAGCGGTCAGCGCCTTGCGGCTGTTTCCGGTAACCAGTCGGTTGGGATTGGGCGTGGCGCCATTAGTGAACTTGGTGGCGAGGACGAAATCTTCGCGCCGCCCCTGCAGCAGCGTGCCGAGCAGTTCCTCGGACTGGCCGAATTGGTAGATATCCGCCGTGTCGATGAAGTTGCCACCGGCTTCGGCATAGGCGTTGAAGACTGCCTCGGCCACATCGGGGTCAGCCCCATAGCCCCAGCCCGTGCCGAAGTTGCCCGTGCCCAATGCGACTTGCGATACTCGCAGGCCGGTCTTACCAAAGACGGTGTATTTCATGTTTCGCTCCGTTGTCGGAAATGTTCGCGCTGCGGCTCAGGCAAGGATGCCGACTGAATTCAAAAATCAGCACTCAGAACCGCGCATCCGCTCGCATACTGGGCAAGGCCATCGTCGAACACCCCATTTGCTCTTTGAGATCGCCGGCCGGGCTTCGCATGCAACAGGGTGCGGTCGATGCGAAGCTGCACGCAGCCCGGCTGGGCTTCGATCAATAGTCGGTGTAGCCCTTTTCCCCTGGCGTGTAGAAGGTCGCAGCATCAGGTGCCGCCAGTTCCTGGCCTGACTTCAGCTTCGACACCAGATCCGGATTCGCGATGAACGGG
Organism: Niveibacterium terrae; assembly: GCF_048213115.1. Taxonomy (GTDB): domain Bacteria; phylum Pseudomonadota; class Gammaproteobacteria; order Burkholderiales; family Rhodocyclaceae; genus Niveibacterium; species Niveibacterium terrae. Next base: position 1,544,935 of record NZ_CP172404.1, read on the forward strand.
CGACCAAAAGCCACCAGATCGCCGCGCCGGGCTTCGAGATCGGCTTCGGCGCGCGCGGCATCGTAGCCACCGGAGAGGATGTACTTTCCCTTGAACGCGGCACGGATTTTGGCTTTCAATACAGGGCTGACTTCGGGCGCCCCCATCGAGCTGTGATCCACGACGTGGATGTAGAGCAGGCCGAGCGCATTCAGCTCGTCGATCAGACGCAGATAGAGCGCATCCATTTCGGCATCCGGCGCCATGGCGTTGAATGCGCCATAGGGCGAAATACGCATGCCCACGTGCTCGGCGCCGATCGCCGCGACTGTTGCCCTAGCGACTTCAACGGCGAAACGGATGCGGTTCTCGACCGTGCCGCCCCAGCGGTCGTTGCGCTGGTTGGAGGCGGTGTTGAGGAATTGGTCGATCAGATAGCCGTTGGCCCCGTGCAGCTCGACACCGTCAAAGCCGGCCTGCATCGCCAGTCTGGCCGAGTTCGCATATTCGGCGATGCTCTGCGCGATGTCCGCTTCGCTCATCTCGCGTGGCACCGGATACGGCTGCATTCCGTTGGCGTCGGTCCATATCTGGTCGGGGAGGGGGATCGCCGAGGGGGCGAGAACGTGCGCTCCGGCCGGCAGGTTCGCGGGGTGACTGGCCCGCCCGGTATGCATCAGTTGCACAAAAATCCTGCCGCCGGCCTGATGGACGCCCTCGGTCACTCCGTGCCAGGCCTGCACCTGTTCCTCGCTGAACAGCCCGGGAATGCGCGCATAGCCAAGACCATCGGGGGACGGCGAAGTGCCTTCGGTAATGATCAGTCCGGCCTCGGCACGCTGGCGGTAATACTGTTCCATCAGCGCATTGGGCAGGTTTCCGATCGCGCGGCTACGCGTCAGCGGCGCCATGACGATGCGGTTCTTCAGCGACAGACCGCCCAGTTGGGTGGAGGTGAATAGCAGCTTGCTCATGAAAACTCCCGGAGTTTGAATTTGCGACGAGTCGGATTGAATGAAATGCTCAGGCTTTTGGCCGATAGCGTTCAGCCGCATGGGCTTGTCGAATGTCCGACAGCAAGCCCTGGCGCGCCCCCTCCAGACCATCCCAGCGCTCGGCAACATGAAGCGGCGGTATCGTGACGAGCTCGCGGCGGTCGAAACCGATCAGAGCCGCATCGACCAGCTCACCCACGTCCATCACCTCGGGGAGGGTGTCGATGTCGACGCCGGCGCGTTGCCAGATCTCGGTGCGGGTCGCCGCCGGCAGCACCGCTTGTACATAGACGCCTTTGGGCGAGAGTTCCAGGTTCAGGCCCTGCGACAGAAACAGAACGAAGGCCTTGCTGGCACCGTAGATCGACATACCGAACTCGGGCGCAAACCCCACCACCGAGCCGATGTTGACGATCGCGCCCGTACCGGATTGCGCGAAGCGAGGAGCGATCGCGGCAGCGAGCCGCGTCGGCGCTGTAATGTTGAGCGCGATCAGGCCTTCTATGGCCTCAGCGGATTGCTCCAGAATGCCCCCCGATTGAGCGATGCCCGCGTTGTTGATCAAGACGCCGATGCGAGCGTCTTCGCGCAGTAGGGTTTCAAGCGCGGACAGGTCGGTGGGCCTGGTCAGGTCGGCCTGCAGCACTTCAACGGCCACCTCGTTTTCCTCGCGCAGGCGCGCCGCCAGGGTATCCAGACGCGGTTTGTCGCGCGCGACCAGGACGAGATTGTGGCCGCGGCGGGCGAAGCGCTCGGCGTAGGTGGCGCCGATGCCGCTGGAGGCGCCAGTGATGAAGACAGTCGGAAGCGTGGTCATCGTTGTTTTCCTTTGCATGAGTTGTTCGGGTGGGGTGTAAAACACGGGGCCATCACATCCTGACCACGACCTTGCCCCTGGACCGTCCCTGATCAAGGTAGGCAAGCGCTTCCTTGGCCTGATCGAATGGGAAGACCTTGTCGATCACTGGCCGGATGCGCTCCGCCTCGATGAGCTTGCCGATCTCGGCGAGCAGCGCCCCCTCGGGGCGCACGAAGTGAAAGGAGTAGGTGATGCCTCGCTTCTTGGCGAGGCGGATGATCTTGCGGCTCATCAGTCCGAACACGAACTTCAGGACGAAGTTCAGGCGGCGGGCGCGAGCAAATGCGGCGTCCAGCGGCCCTACGAGAGAGACGATCCGGCTCCCCGGTTTGAGGATGGCTATGGATTTTTCAATCGCGTCGCCTCTGACCGTGCCGAGCACCGCGTCGTAGCCACGCAGTACTTTTTCGAATTCCTGTTTCCTGTAATCGACCACCTCGTTGGCGCCAAGGCTGGCTACCAGCTCGACATTGCCGGTGCTGGTGGTCGTCCCCACCTTCGCGCCGAGCTGTTTTGCGAGCTGGATTGCAAACGTGCCGATACCGCCAGACCCCGCAGGGATGAATACTTTCTGGCCGGCCCGAAGATTGAGCCGCTCCTTCAACGCTTGCCACGAGGTGAGCCCGACCATAGGGATCGAGGCTGCCTGCACGAAGTCCAGATTGGTGGGCTTCAGCGCGGCAGCGCTCTCAGGTACCACCGCGAACTCGGCAAGCGACCCGCTGCCCAGATCGAAGAGGCTGGCGAAGACAGCATCGCCAGGTTTGAAGCGAGTCACGCGGCTGCCGACCTCGGTCACCACCCCGGCCAGATCGCTGCCCAGCGTGGCCGGAAGCTGGAAATGCAGCACGGGCTTGAACATCCCGGTCGGAATCATGTTGTCGATAGGGTTCAGACCCACCGCATGGACCTGAACCAGCAGTTCGTCGGGCTTGGGCGTGGGGCGGGGAAGCTGGGCGAAACCGATCCCGGGCGATTTGCCATAGCGTTTGAAGGTGAGCGCTTGCATCGTTTGTCTCTCTTTTTGGGCCAGATCAGTGGGCAAGAAAGTCCAGAACCGCAGGCACAAAGGCCTGGTAGTGCTGAAAGATGCCGCCGTGCCCGGAGTCCGGATAGATCGTGAGCTGGGCATTCGGCAGACGGCGGGCCATGTCGGCCGAGAGCTTGCTGTCGACCATCAGGTCATGGTCGCCGTTCGCAATGAAGACGGGCTGAGTGATGACCGATAAGTCGTCCGGGGCACTCAAGCCCGCGGTTCTGATGGCCTTCAGTTGGGCGCGCCTGGCCTGCAGCGAGACGCGCTTGTCACGGTTCCTGCTGCGCTCCTTCAGTCGTGAGAAATAGTCTTTCGCGGCGCGCTTTCCCTCCGGGGTGCGGGGGAAGAACAGGAAATTCCTCGGATCACTCAATGTGAGCGCCGCCTTGATGTAAGCGAGCGCGGCGATCCTGTTGATCTCGTCGATTCCACCACCACCCCGTGGCCCCGTTCCGGCAAGGATCATCCGACGCACCCGGCCGGGGTCCTGCAACGCGATCATCTGGGCGACGCCGCCGCCCATCGAGAAGCCGAGAAGGTCGACCTTGCCGAGTCCCATTGCCCGAATGAAGGCGAGGGCGTCCCGCCCCATCTCCTCGATCGTGTCGGGCACCGACCCTCCCGAGGCGCCGACCCCGCGATTGTCGAAAGCGATGACCCGACGATGCGCGGCGATGCCGTCGATCACGCGCGGATCCCAGTCATCGAGCACGGCCATCAGGTGGTGCAGAAGGATCACCGGCACGCCAGATTTGGGACCGAGTTCCCGGTAGGCGAAAGGCACTCCGCCTACATCGACTGTGCGGGTCGGGGCATCTTTCCATTTCACATTGCTCACTGATGAAATCTCCGTGCGGGTGGGGTTCAAGGTGTTACTATCGAATCGAAACGAACGGTAACGCCAAGGCGCGGATAAGTCACTATCAAAACAGTATGGACAATGTAAATGAATGTAATGAGCCGTGCCCGATCGCGCGCAGCCTGGCTGTCGCCGGTGACGCATGGAGCATCCTGATCCTCCGGGATGCCCATGCCGGCCTCACGCGCTTCGACCAATTCCGGAAAAGCCTGGGCATCGCGCCGACGATCCTGACCCGTCGGTTGGCGGCCTTGACTGAGGAGGGACTGCTGGAGAAGCGGCGCTACTCGGACCATCCACCGCGCGAGGAGTATCTGCTGACCGCTGCCGGGCGCGATTTTTTGCCGGTGCTCTTCATGATTGGCGCCTGGGGCCGTCAGTACCGGGGCGGCGGCGATCTGATCCGTTTCTTCGACGCTGAAACAGGGACAGAAATCAAGGCAATCGCCGTCGATGAAGTCACGGGGGCGAAGATCGGGACCCGCCCCCTGCGCATGGTCACGCCGGATCAAAGCTGAGTGCGGATCTGACCGATCGGGGCCTGCCCAAGGGCGGCAAGGGCCGTCCCAGACAAGCGGGTCTGGAGGCTGGTCCGCCCCGTAAACGCCAAAACCCCGGTCGCCCGGGGTTCTGCTTTTTGAGCCCTGCGGCTCACTTCGCGGCGGAGGCTTCCGTCTTCGGTGCGACCTTGGTGGCCTTCTTCGCCTTGTGGACCTTGGCCTTCTTGACCGGGGCCTTCGCGGTCGCGGCGGGCTTGGCGGCCGGAGCCGAACCGGTGGGGGCAGGGGCCTCGGCGGCGAAGACGCCGGCGGCAAAGGTCAGAGCGGAGAGGGTGGCGATCAGCTTCTTCATGGTGGGGCTCCTTGTTGGATCACTCGTGCTCGAGTGCATGGCTGCAGTGTGAGCGCGCGTGCCTTAAGGCCTGATGAAGCGGACTTAAGCGGGACTTAAGCGCGGAGAGCCTCCGATGGTCCTTGAGGGGGCAATAGGCTGATTTTGGCTATGCCGGCGTGCAACTTATGCAGCTGGACGGCTGCCAGGCAGATCCATTCCTGATCAGCGCGGATGAGGGACGCACTGTCGAAAAATCTTACACCTGAATAATATGGCATAAAATTGTTCAAAAAAAACAATGCCATGCGGTTTGGAGTAAAATTTGCTTTGCTTGATGTGGGAGTGTTTCTTCTACATTCGGAGGGGTATTCGATGAACACGCGTATTCCACAGATCCTCTTTGCTGGACTGGTTCTCTGCTCGGCCATGTCGCATCCTGCAGTGGCCGGGGTAATTACCGGTGGCACTGTTATAGACGCTACTGAATCAAGTTGCTGTGGCCTGACTGCAGATAAGCTGGTTGATCAGTCTGGTTTGTCGACTGGCTACACCAGTGGTGTCACCAATTTTGATACCTATTCCGCGCTGGGAGTTACTGCTCTTGGATCTTCTACAACCCCTGAGTTCCCCGGAGGTTACTATGCGACTGTGGGGGCGCATGTGGATATCGATCTTGGTCAAAGTCTGACTGTAACAAAACTGGCTTTGTGGAATGACCAGGATTTTCAGGGGGTTGATGCCTTCCACCTGCTCATATCCAGCGATCCGAGCTTTGCCACCAGTACATCGCTGGGCAGTTTCAATGCGCTGTACGGGAATAATGACAACGAGGCTTTGGACTACTCCGTCGGAGTTCCCATCCAGGTGTTTGATCTGAATGATGCCAGCGGGCGCTATGTTCGCGTGGTGTTCGACTCTGCGCACCTGGGACCTTACGTGAATTTGAATGAGATCGCGTTTGACGTAGGAGCAACATCCGTTCCCGAACCTGCCAGCATTGCTTTGCTGGGTTTGGGGCTGGCAGGAATCGGTATTTCACGCCGCACGTCAAAGAAGCGCTGATTCCGGAATGCACTATTGGTTCCGCCTGCATTGAGGTGCTGCCGTAAACGTCAAAACCCCGGTTTCCCGGGGTTTTGTGTTCAATGAGCGGTGCGGCTCACTTCGCGGCGGAGGCTTCCGTCTTCGGTGCGGCCTTGCCGGCCTTCTTCGCCTTGTGGACCTTGGCCTTCTTGACCGGGGCCTTCGCGGTCGCGGCGGGCTTGGCGGCCGGAGCCGAACCGGTGGGGGCGGGGGCCTCGGCGGCGAAGACGCCGGCGGCAAAGGTCAGCGCGGAGAGGGTGGCGATCAGCTTCTTCATGGTGGGGCTCCTTGTTGGATCACTCGTGCTCGAGTGCATGGCTGCAGTGTGAGCGCGCGGGACTTAAGGCCTGATGAAGCGGGATTAAGCGGGGATTAAGCTCGGCCCCACCACAGGAACCCGCCGTGCTGGTCAGGGCTTTCGGGCCGCCAGCATTTTTTGCAAACCGCGCATCAGGCAGCCGATGGCCGGAAGCTTCATATAGAGTTCCTCGGCCGCATCCCAGTAGTCGCGGTGGTAGCTCACTTTGCCATCGGCGCCGAATTTTAGATGCGATACACCGCGGATGACCTGAGTCGCGCCGCGTCCTCCCCGACGCATGCGGTAATGGAACTCCCAGGCCAGCATCACCCCAGCGGTGTCGGCCACGCGTTCGGTGACGACAAAGCGTGGCTCGGCCACTTGCCGGAACATGTGCGCAAAGATCTGTTGAATGGCCTCGACGCCGCGCACTTCGTTGAAGGGATCCTTGAAATAGGCGTCGGCGGCATAGAAATTGGGAAAGCGCTCGACCTTCTCCGGTGTCAGCTCGTGGTAGAAGGCGATCAGGCGGTCAAGTTCCATTTCTGACTCCGGTGAGGCGGCGGATCAGCGGGAAATACCAGCAATAGGGCAGCAGCGCCAGAAACTTCAGAATGCAGGTGAAGCGTTTCGGGAAATGGATTTCGAAACTGCCTTTCTTGAAGCCGTCCAGCGTGGCGATGGCCGCCTGTCGGGGCGTCAGCAGCGCCGGCATCGTGAAATCGTTTTGACGCGTCAGTCGGGTCTGCACAAAGCCGGGATTGATCACCCATACCCCGATCCCCTGTGTTTCCAGGTCAAGGTGGAGGCACTCGGCAAAGTGGATCAACGCCGCCTTGCCCGGTCCGTAGCAGAGCGCTTTGGGGAGCCCCCGATAACCGGCCACGCTGGCCACGAAAGCGATGCCGCCTCCCTCCTTGAGCTCGGGTAGTACGGCCGCGGCCAAACGCATCGCGCCGTTGAAATTGACAGCGACGACTTGCTCAGCGCGCTCCAGATCGAAATCCTGAGCCGTCATCGGCACATAATCGCCGGCCAGATAGACCACCAGGTCGATGCCGCCCCAGGCCTCCAGAAGGGCCTGACGAACAGAGATCAGGCTCGCCACATCGGTCGCATCGCAGGGCATGAGCTTCGCACCGGCTATGCCGAGCGCTTGCAATTTTTCGACCGAGCGTGCCGACAGCGCCAGCCTGGCGCCCCGGCGGGCGAGCTCATCGGCGGTCGCCGCGCCGATGCCGGTCGAGGCTCCGACCAGCCAGACCCGTCGGTCGCTCCAATCCGTGATTTTCGGGTTCATGGCTTGCCCTTCGCGGAACGCTCAGCGTTTGACGAAGCTCAGCGTCACTTCGCCGAGATTCAAACCCCACTTCGACATCGTGGAGCGGTTGATCATCACTCTGTCGTCCATCAGGAACATCCAGTCGTCGAAGTCGACGTGATAGGTCTTGCCATCGACCGGCAGTTTCAGCACATAGCGCCAGCGCAGCGCGTTGCCGGCCAGCTCGCCCACCGCTTCGCCGACCACGTCGTCGGCGGTGCCGCGATACGAGCCATCGGGCTGGCGCTTGAGCGTCCAGACGCGGCGCGTGCTCGTGCCGTCGGACCATTCGAAGTGCTCGTCGAGCACGCCGGTATTTCCGGTCCATCGGGCGTCGATGACCGCATGAAAACGCTTCTTCACCTCGCCGGAGCGCCCCTGGAAGATGCCCCAGGCGTCCAGCGTGCCGTTCAGGTAGTGCCTGATGTCGAGCACCGGCTGCTCCGCCTTGTATTGTTCGACTCCGGTCGAGGTGCAGGCGCTCAGCCCGAGGCAGAGCAGCGCGGCAGTCAGTCTTTTCATCTGTGAATCTCCAGTGAATCGCGCCAGCGCCACAACAGCGTGGCGGCCACGAACTTGAAGCCCAGTGGGAGCAGCGCGTAGGCAAAAGTGAGCGCGCTCAGGTTGTGCGCGCTCCCTGGTCGATAGCCGAGCCGATCCAGCAGCGGCAGGGCCAGACCGGCGGCCAGTGCAAGATTGAGTTTGGCGACGAAATTCCACACCCCGAAACAGATTCCCGCTTGTCCCTGGCGCTCGCCCAGATCGGCAGCGATGGCGGCCGGCAGGGCCAGATCGGCGCCGAGCGCCAGACCCGACGCGAGGCAGATCAGCGCAAACCCTGCAATGTCACCGCTCCCGGCCAGACCGGCCCCGGCGAACGCAAACATCGCCAGCACCATCGCCAGTCCCCAGGCCCGCACCCGCCCAAAGCGCGCGGCCAGCCTGACCCACAGAGGCATCGATGCGGCGCCGGCGACGAAGTACACGGCCAGCAGGGGGCCGCTGGCCGATGCGGCGCCGAGCACATCCGCGACGAAGAACAGGAAGAGCGTTGCGGGCAGCGCGGCGGCGATGCCATTGGCGATGAAGACGCCGAGCAGGCGACGGAAGGCGGTATCGCGCAAGGCCCGGCTCAGGCTCTGGCCCAGCGGCTCGTTTGAATGCGGCAATGAGCTGCCCGGGCCAAGCTTCGCGAAGGCAGGCACGGCGGCGATCAGCAACAAGGGCGGCAGCACCCAGGACAGGCGTTGGGTGCCCTGGCTCAGAGAGCTGGCGAGCACGCTGGGCAAGGTCGCGGCCAGCAGCACACCGACCAGACCGAAGCCCTCCCGTGCTGCCGTCAGCGCAGTTCGCTCCGCCGAGTCGCCCCCCAGGGACACCCCCCAGGCCTGGTAGGCCACCGAGGCCGCTGAGAAGCCCAGATAGGTCAGCGTCAGCGAGGCGAGCAGCCAAAGGGAGACAAAACTGGACGGCGGATTGAGCAGCGCGACGAAACCGATGGCGAAGGGGAGCAGGGCCATGGCCAGCATGCGCCGGTGGGGCAGGCGGTCGGCCAGCCAGCCCAGCCACGGGTCGACAAAAGCGTCAAAGAGGCGCGCGCCGAGCAAGATGGCGCCGAGCAAGGCCAGCCCCAGGTGGGTCGTCTCCGCGTAATAGCGCGGGACGTGGACGTAGAGGGGCAGCGCGGCGAAGGCGAGCGGCAGGCCGAGCGCTCCATAGGCTGGCACCATGCCTTTGGGCACGTCAAAGCTCCCGAGGCCAGGCCAATGCGGCCCACCGCGCCGCGGTGTTCTCCCGCGGCGCGAGCCCGATGGCGAGTGGTTCAGCGGTGCGCGAGTTCAAACTGCACGACATCGATGTTCCCGGCGAGGAAGCCCGCTTCGCAGTAGCTGAGGTAGAAGCGCCACAGGCGCCGGAAGCTCTCGTCGAAACCCAGCGTCGCAACCTGCGCCCAGTGGGTATCGAAAGAGGTCCGCCACTGCCTGACTGTGCGGGCGTAGTCGAGGCCAAAGGCGAATTCGTCCGTCACCTTCAGGCCCGATTTTTCCGCCCCCTTCCGGAAGGTGCTGCGCGACGGCAGCATGCCGCCCGGGAAGATGTACTGCTGGATGAAGTCGGTGCCGCGTCGGTAGGCCGCGAACAGGTCGTCGCGCAGCGTGATGCTCTGGATCATCGCCCGACCGCCAGGCTTGAGCGCCCGGGCGACCGTGGCGAAGTAGCTCGGCCACCATTTCTCGCCGACGGCTTCAAACATCTCGATCGAGACGAGGTGATCGAATTTCTCCCGCGTATCCCGATAATCCTGCAGGCGAAGATCGGCCAGGGGGACGCGCTGCCGCGCCCACTCCAGCTGGGCGGGCGAGAGGGTCAGGCCGGTGACGCGCAGGCCGTCCCGCACCGCCATTTCAGCAAAACCGCCCCAGCCGCAGCCGATTTCCAGAACGCTATCGCCCGCGTTCGCTTGCAGGCGGTCGAGGATGCGACGGTACTTGGCGTCTTGGGCCGTGTGCAGAGAACCGTCGTCTTCCGGCCGGTACAGGGCCGATGAGTAGCTCATGCCCGGATCCAGCCACAGCCGGTAGAAGTCGTTGCCCAGATCGTAATGGGCCATGATGTTGCGCCTGCTGCCGGTGCGGCTGTTGCGGTTGAGGCTGTGGCGGATGCGGGCCATCAGCAGTTGCATCCATGAGCCATAGACAGCTTGGGTCAGCACCTCGCGATTGCGTGTCAGCAGCGCGAGCAGGCCGGCGATGTCGGGCGAATCCCACTGGCCGTCGAGATAGGCTTCGGCCAGCCCGATATCTCCTCGGGCCAGCACGCGGCCGAACATCGCTTCATCGTGCACCTGCAGCCTGACTTCGCCTTCTCCTTCGCCGAAGCGGGTGCGGGAGCCGTCGGGCAGGCGCACTTCGAGAGATCCGCCGCTCAGCTTTTCCAGCAGGGCGAAGACGGTACGGGTATTGCGCGCCAGCGCTTCGGTGCCGCGCAGGATCAGTGCGTGCTTGAGGGTCCGGGTCATTTTGGCGATTTCTGCAGCGGTTGATGAGCAGGGCATGTGCCAAGGAAGGGCACCCCCTTGAGCCAGAGTTTGAGCGCCTGCCAGTGGATGCGCGCGATGACGCCCAGCGATAGGAAGGGCATGGTCAGGAACGCGCGGAGCAAAGCGCTCGCCGACCACGGGTGAGGTTTACCGGAGATCGACGTGAGCAGCAGTTCGCCGTCAATGTCGTCGTAGTCGATGTGCGCCGACCGGACAGCGCCTTCGAGATGGAAGCGGAAACGGTAGCCGCCCTCGACCCTGTTGAAAGGCGAAACGTGGAAGCGCTTCTCGGTGCTCAGCTCCTCGCCATCGGCCAGCGCTTCGCCACCGCGATGGAGCAGATAGCTGTGCGTCCCCCCGAAGGTGTTGTTGACCTCAGCGAGGATCGCGATCAGATGGCCGGCGCGGTCATGGCAGTACCAGAAGCTGACCGGGTTGAAGAGGCCCCCCAGCACGCGCGGGAAGGTTTGCAGCACGATCTCGCCGTCGCAGGCGAGGCCTTGTTCGGCCAGCAGGCCCTCGATCCAGGGCAGCAGTGGGCTGCCGTCACGCGCTCCATGGTCCTTGCTCTGAAAACTGAGCAGGTTGCGTTTGTCGACCGAGAAGATGCCGCACTCGGTCGCCGCCAAGCTGCGCAGAGGCAGCAGCACATAGAACACCGGATAGATGAAGGCATTGACCACGGGGCGCAGACGCTTGTGCATCACCTGGCCCATGCAGAGCTGTGGGTGGGTGTTCATCGCGGCTTCGGGCTGGTTTCGCGCCGAAGTTCGGCCCCGTCGCTCCGCCACGGAGGCTCGACGCCAAGACCTTTCGCGACGCGCAGCGCGGAGTTCAGTCCGTCCTCGTGAAATCCGTAGCTGCCCCAGGCGCCGGCAAGCCAGATGCCGCCTTCTCCTTGCACTTCGCCCAGTCGCTGCTGGGCGGCGATAGCGGCAGCGTCGAAGATCGGGTGGGCGTAGTCGAATTCGGCGATGAGCCTGGCGGGGTCCGGTTCGCGCGCCGGGTTCAGCGTCACCACGACCGGCGTTTCGAAGGGCAAGGGCTGGAGTTTGTTGATCAGGTAGGAAACTCCGACTGGCTGGTCGCCCGGCTCTCCGTGACCGGCAAAGTAGTTCCAGGCCGACCACAGCTTGCGATCGCGGGGCAGCAGAGCCGGATCGCAATGCAGTACGGTCCGGTTCGGTTGGTAGCGGATGGCGGAGAGTACCTCGCGCTGGCCGGAACTCGCCGTCATGCCGAGGATCGAGAGCGCCTGGTCGCTGTGGCAGGCCATGACGAGCTGGTCGAAATGCTCGCTGCCGCCCGCATGCGTCACGCGCAGCCCCGCGGCCTCACGCGTGACCGCATGGACCGGACAGGCTATGCGCACATCGTCCAGTTGGGAGGCGATCTTCTTGACGTATTCACGCCCGCCGCCGCTCACCGTGCGCCACTTCGGGCGGTTGAACACCTGCAGCAGACCGTGGTTCTGGCAAAAGCGAACGAAGGCGGTGAGCGGCATTTCGAGCATCTGGCCGGTCGGGCATGACCAGATCGCCGCCGCCATCGGAAGCAGATACCAGCGGGTGAAGGACTCCGAATATCTGCCCTCGATCAGGAAACGGTGCAGGCTGCTCTCACTGTCCGGATGCGCCGCCAGCCACGCGACGCTTTCCCGATTGAAACGCAGGATGTCCGAGAGCATGCGCCAGAAGGGGGGGCTAATCAGGTTCCGCCTTTGACCGAAGACGGTCGACAGGTTGCTCCCCGCCCATTCCAGATGCGGGTTTTCCAGGCTGACCGCGAAGCTCATCTCGGTCTCGACGCTGTTCACGCCGAGGTGGTCGAACAGCGCGATCAGATTGGGGTAGGTCTTTTCGTTGAAGACCAGAAAGCCCGTGTCCACCGGAAAGGTCTTGCCCTCCAGCGTCACGTCGACCGTGTTGGTATGCCCCCCCAGATAGGCGCCCGCTTCGAACACCGTTACGGCGTAGTCTCGGGACAGCAAGCAGGCGGCGGCCAGACCGGATATTCCCGCGCCGACGACCGCGATACGCTGCTTTGGGCTGACTTGGGTGTTCATGGCCAACTCCAGTCTCTCTGTCCAGGACAGGCATTTGTCCGTCAGGCAGTGATCGAAACTGTCGTTTTAATGCGCTTTTTGGGATTCGCTAAGGGCAAATTTTGTGGACGCGCCGAATTTTCGGATTGCCGTTCCTGAAAGTGGTGCCGGGCAGTCCCGGGACGTTCTCCGCAAGGGGGAACATTGCCCCCAGGAGTTGTCGGTCCGCTCAAACCCCCGGTTGTGGCCTTCCCATTCGGGTGTAAACGACAAAACCCCGGTTTCCCGGGGTTTCGTTTTCATTGAGCGGCGCGGCTCACTTCGCGGCGGAGGCTTCCGCCTTCGGCGCGGCCTTCTTCACCTTCTTGACCTGGTGCTTCTTGACCGAAGCCTTCGCGGTCGCGGCGGGCTTGGCGGCCGGAGCCGAGCCGGTGGGGGCGGGCGCCTCGGCGGCGAAGACGCCGGCGGCAAAGGTCAGCGCGGAGAGGGTGGCGATCAGCTTCTTCATGGTGGGGCTCCTTGTTGGATCACTCGTGCTCGAGTGCATGGCTGCAGTGTGAGCGCGCGGGACTTAAGCGCTGATGAAGCTGACTTAAGGGGGGATTAAGGCGGCGGGTGCATCGAATGCCGAGCTCAGCCCGCATGGGCGGCCAGGGCCTCCAGCGGGACGTGCAGCGCCTCGTCGTTCGCGAAGGCCGCGAGCAGATAATCGATCGTTGCCCGAACCCGTGGCGCGATCAGGGCGCGGTGCGGATACTGCAGGACCATCTCGTAGCTACCGGGGTCGTGCTGGCCCAGCAGCAATACCTTCAACGCGCCGGAGCTCAAATGTTTCCACGCGTGGTGAACGCCGACCTGGGCGATGCCCATGCCGAAGCAGGCGGCTTGCACCAGGGCCTCTGGCGCCGACAGGGTCAGCATCGCATGATCGGGATCCTGCGTCGTGATGCTGCCATCCGCCGCCCGAAAGCACCAGGGAGAGACCTTTCCGCCGAGAAAGCGGCGGGTGATCAGCGTGTGCTGGTCGAGTTGCTGGGGCGTGTGAGGAGTCCCTTTGCGCTCCAGATATTCGGGCGATGCGACGAGAACCATGTTCAACCGGCAGATCGGCCGCGCGATCAGCGCGGAGTCGGCGATGTGGCCTCCGCGGATGGCCAGATCGTATCCATCATGGACGAGATCGATGACCCGGTCGTCGAAGTCGACTTCGACGGACAGGGCAGGGTAGCGAGTCAGAAGTCCCGGCAGGGCCGGCATCAGCTGGTCGCGTCCGAAGGCTGCGCTCGTCGAGATCCGGACATGGCCGCTCGTCTCGACCCGCTGGGCTGCGACCGCATCGACGGCAGTGTCGAGCGCGTCGAGCGCGATTCGCGCCTGCTTGAGGAAGGCGGCCCCTTCATCGGTCAGATTGAGCGTTCGTGTGGTCCGGTTCATCAGGCGCACGCCCAGCGCCAGCTCCAGACTGGCCACGTTCTTGCTGACCGCAGCCGAACTGATTCCCAGAACGCGTGCGGCCGCCGCAAAGCTGCCTGAATCTGCAGCCTGGACAAAAGAGAGAATGGCGCGTACGCGCTGTGACAAATCCATGGATCTCTCCTGATCGATCAATTCAGCTGGGTGGGGCGATGAATCGGGGCTGGGCTTGCCGGGTCAAAAACGGATCCTCCCTTTTTTTGACCCGGCGAAGCTATCTGCTGGAGCCTGTTACAGCGCCAGCTCGAGGATGGACTTCACATCGGCCGGCGTGATGTCGGCGTGTTCGCCGAGCTTGACGTGGCCGTGCTGCTCGAGCTTCGCGGTGACGGCAGGGATCACGTCCGCGCCGAGACCATAGTCGCTCAGGCGGGTCTTGACGCCCATCGCTTCGAAGAACGCGCGCGTCTTCTCGATCGCGGCATCGATCCGACCATCCTCGTCGCCGTCCTGCAAACCCCAGACGCGCTCGGCATACTGCAGCAGCTTGGCGCGCTTTTCCTCCTTTTTGAAGGTCCAGACTGCCGGCAGCACGATCGCCAGAGTCTGACCGTGATCCAGACCGTAGAGGCCGGTGATTTCCTGGCCGATCAGATGGGTTGCCCAGTCAGCCGGAACGCCGGTCGCGATCAGGCCGTTCAGCGCCATCGTCGCGGTCCACATCAGGTTCGCGCGCACATCATAGTCGCTCGGGTTCTCCAGAGCCTTCGGGCCGTCTTCGAGCAGGTTCAGCAGCAGGCCTTCGGCGAAGCGGTCCTGAACCTTCGCATTGACCGGATAGGTCACATACTGTTCGACGACGTGGACGAAGCTGTCGACGACGCCGTTGCCGACCTGGCGGGCCGGCAGCGAGAAGGTGGCCGTCGGGTCGAGCACCGAGAACTTCGGGAAGACGTGGTTGGAGAAGAAGAACAGCTTGTCCTGGGTCTCGGCCCGCGTGACGACGGCGCCGTTGTTCATCTCGGAGCCGGTGGCGGCCAGCGTCAGCACGCAGCCGATCGGCAGCGCATCGGTGATCTTCGCGCCATAGGTCTGGATGATTTCCCACGGATCGTTCGGGTAGCGCGCGGCGGCCGCGATGAACTTCGTGCCGTCGATGATCGAACCGCCACCGACCGCGAGCAGATAGTCGATCTTCTTCTCCTTGACCAGCTCGACCGCCTTGATCAGCGTTTCGAAGTGCGGGTTGGGCTCGATGCCGCCGAATTCGAAATGCTCGATGCCCTCCAGCGCAGCGTGGACCTGGTCCAGCACGCCGTTCTTCTTGATGCTGCCGCCGCCAAAGGTGATCAGGACGCGGGCGTTGGCCGGGATCTCGTCGCGGATCCGGGCGATCTGCCCCTGGCCGAAGTGAATCTGGGTCGGGTTGCGATAGCTGAAATTGTTCATGGTGTTTCCTCTTTCCTGAGATAAACGATAGAGAACGGGAGTCGGTATCGGAGGCGCGACCGCTGCGCGCGCTACCGGATCAGTGGTTTATAGAGCAAGGGGGATAGGGCAAAGAGCGGCCTTCGCTTTCGTCCGTGCCGCCAGAGCGGCGAGCAGGGCGGCGAGCACGAGCAGGGCTGCGCTGGCGCCGAAAGTTGCTTGGTAGCCGCGCAGGTCGAACAGATAACCGCCCAGGGTCGCGCCGAACATGATCGCAAGCTGGATGACCGCGACCATCAGCCCGCCGCCGGCCTCGGCATCCCGGGGCAGCGTTCGTGCGAGCCAGGTCCACCAGCCGACCGGTGCCGCCGTCGCGACGAGCCCCCAGAGGCCCAGCAGCACGGCGGTTACGGCGACCTGGTGCCCGAACGTGAGAAGCGCCCCGGCGATCACCGCCATCAGGACCGGGATGGCAATCAAGGTTCGATAGAGGCTTTTCTTCAGAAAGGCGCCGATCAGGCTCGTGCCGATGAAGCCGGCCACGCCGATCACGAGCAGCAGCAGCGAAAGCGTCGAGGTGCCGACATGCGTTACCGTTTCGAGGAAGGGCCGCAGATAGGTGAAGAGCGCGAACTGCCCCATGAAGAAGAGGCTTACCGCGGCCATTCCCAGCGCCAACACGGGGTGACCGAGCAGCGAAAAGACTCTCGTTGAACCCTGTCCGGGCTTGGCCTTCATCGGGGGCAGGCTGATCAGTTGCCAGCCGAAGGCGATCGCTGCGACCGGAACGACGCAGAAGAAGGCGCCACGCCAGCCGATCAGCGAGCCCAGGTAGCTTCCCAGCGGAGCGGCGAGCACCGAGGCCAGCGCGTTGCCGCCGTTCACGACGGCCAGCGCCCTTGGCACATGCCGGGCCGGCACGAGGCGCATCGCGGTGGCGGCCGACATCGACCAGAAGCCGCCGATCGCGACACCGATCAGCGCCCGGCCAAGCATGAAGATCCAGTAATTCGGCGCGAAGGCAACGACCGTCCCCGAGGCGATCATCAACAGCGTCGAGGCCAGCAGCAGGGTCTTGCGGTCGAGCCGCCCGGCCAGAGCCGAGGCGAAGAGGCTGGTCAGCAGTGCGAAGGCGCCGGAGATCGCGATGGCCTGACCGGCCTGACCTTCGCTGATCCTGAGGTCGGCCGCGATCGGTGTCAGCAGGCTGACTGGCAGGAATTCGGAGGCAACCAGCACGAACGCGCCGAGCGACAGGGCCAGGACTGCGCCCCAGGCGGACTGTTCTTCCGGCAAGGCCGGAGTGGTGGTGTGCGTCATCGCTGCTGGCGCCTCGAGTCTTCCCGATGCGACGCGGGGTTTTGCTGTCTCTTGATGGAAAGCATCAATTACTTGAGCCCCTTGCCGAAGAACGCGCTCAGCTTGGCGAACGGGATCAGGGCGACGCGGTCGTACAGATCGACGTGGCCCGCACCGGGAACGATGAACAGCTCCTTGGGCTCGCCCGCCAGCTTGTAGGCTTCCTCGCTGAATTCGCGGGAGTGGGCGTTCTCGCCGGAGATGAAGAGCATCGGGCGCGGCGAGATCGTCTCGATGTCGTTGAACGGATAAAAGTTCATGAATTTGACGTTGCTGGTCAGCGTCGGATGAGTCGTCACCCTGCGGGACGATCCCTTAGGCGTGAACTCGCCGCGCGGCGTGCGGTAGAAGTCGTAGAACTCGCGCTGGATCGGGTGAGTGTTCTCGGTCAGTTCATGCACGGTCCCGCTGGTGTACTTTGTTTCTCCGCCCGCGAACTCGACATAGCGTTGCGCAGCCGCCTCAGCGATGATCTGCTTGCGCTGCTCAAGGGTCTGCGAGTGATTCAGCGCATTGCGGTTGGCCGCTCCCATGTCGTACATGCTGACGGTGGCGATCGCCTTGATGCGCGGATCGATCTTGGCTGCGCTGATCACGAAGCTGCCGCTGCCGCAGATTCCGAGGGCACCGATACGTACCCTGTCGACGAAAGGCCGGGTTCCCAGATAGTCGACGGCTGCGCTGAACGCTTCCGCATAGAGGTCGGGTGCGACGACGTTGCGGGGTGCTCCTTCGCTCTCGCCCCAGAAGGACTGATCGATGGCCAGCGTGACGAAGCCTTGCTCCGCGAGCTTCTGCGCATACAGATTGGAACTCTGCTCCTTGACCGCGCCCATCGGATGGCCGACGACGATCGCCGGATTTCTGAGCTTGGGATCGACGCCCTTGGGAAGGTACAGGTTCCCGACGATCTTCATCTGATACTGGTTTTTGAAACTGACCTTTTGCACGGTGAGCTTGTCGCTGTTGTAAAAGTTGTCCGCTCCGTTGGACATGTCCGCTGCGTTGGCCGCGAAAGAACCGAGCAGAAGCCCCAAAACCATCAGGAGTTTTTTCATTGGATCTGTCCTCATCAAAGGATCGTTTGAATGCCGCTTTTCTCGAAGAGAGCGGTGGGTGAATGGCCGTATTAATCTTCGCTGGGAAGCTCTGCAGCGGGATAGTCCGTTACTGCGGACTTCTTGCCTGATCTTCCGGCGAGCTGGAAACTCTCAGTCCGTGGTCCGTGCTGCCAGCCGCCACCAGGGCGAGAAAGCCTGCTCCTCGCCATCGAGCTGCAAGGCTTCCCCGATCCGCGGCGTCAGCAGGTGGTAGCCCTTGCCCTGGCCCGCTGCGCTGATGCGTTCAAAGGGCTCGTTCCAGGCATGCCGGGCGATGCTGAAGCGACCGATGTGCGCAGGCAGCATGGCCCGGGTTTTCAAGTCCTCCGCGGCCTGCGCGGCTTGCTCTGGCGTCATGTGGATGTCTGGCCAGCGCGGGTCGTATTGCCCCATGTCGAGCGCGACCAGATCGAAACGCCCAAAGCGCTGGGCGATGTCCTTGAAATGCGGGCCATAACCCGTGTCACCACTGAACAGCAGGCGCTGCGTCGCGGATTCCAGAACGAAACCGCCCCACAGGGTCTTGTTGCGCGTCAGCGCGCGTCCGGAGTAGTGGCGGGCCGGAACGAGATGGACGCTGAACCCGTCCCCCATAGCCAGTTCGTCATACCAGTCGAGTTCGCGGATCTTCTCCCGTGGCCAGGCCCAGTGTTCAAGGTGCGCCCCGACGCCCAGCGCGACCACCGCCAGCTTGACCTTGTCTTGCAGTGCCGTGAGCGTCGCGTAGTCGAGGTGGTCCCAGTGGTCGTGCGTGATCAGCAGCAGGTCGATCTCCGGCATATCGTCGGCGTTGTAGAGATTGGTGCCGTCAAAGGCCGCGACCGTGAAGGGGACGGGAGATGCGAATGCGCTGAGCACGGGATCGATCAGGATCCGCCTTCCGGCGAGCTGGACATAGAACGAGGAGTGGCCGAGCCAGATCACGACATCTCTGTGCGGATCCAGGGCCTTCAGGTCGGTTTTGATGACTGGAATCGGCTGCACAGGTCGGAGATTTCTGACCGGTTTCAGCGCGTCATGGGCGACGATGGCCAGCGTGCTGCTGTCCTCAGCGAGGATGGGCGTCGGGATCAGGTTGTGGAACTCGCCCTCGGCATAGTGAGGCGAACGTTCGATTTGTCTCAGTCGTTCGCCTTCGGGGGCGGCGCCGAATTTCGACTGCTGCAGGAAGGCGCAGGCGCTCAAGAAGGCAAGGGCGGCAAGCGCCGCGAGGCTCAACAGCATCAAACGAACTTTTCGCATCGGGGATCTCTGGTCTGCATCGGGGAGGTGGAGGCTTGCGCTTACGTGAGCACTCGCGAGGGCTGAGGGAACACCCGCGAGCGTCTGCCCGTCGTCAGTCCTTGCCTGGCGCGAAGAGCATTTCCCAGTTCACGAACGGGCCAAGAGGGATGATGTCCCAGTCGATCAGGCCGGCTTTCGCAAGCGGAATCTCGCCCAGAATTTCCCGCGCTTTTTCGACCGAATCGCATTCGGCGATGATCGCGACGCCGGGGCGGTCCATTCGGAAGTTGCACTCGCGGATGAAGTCGCTTTTGTACAGATTCCAGGCGAAGCGGACTTCATCGAGCAGGTAGGGCTGGAAGGCTTCGAGGCTGGCGCCGGGCAGGGGACGGTCGAGGCAGAGCAGTTTCATCGTCAGGGTCTCGCTTTTGATGTGTGGGATCAGAGCTGTGCGCTTGATTCGGTCGGCTGCGTCAGCCGTCCGGCGAAGGCGAGGCGGAATTGATCGAGCGTCGCTTCGCTGACGCCCATCGCGCTGTAGAAGGCCAGAGGTTCCAGGTAGTCCATGCCGACGTAGAGGGCGCTCGCCTTCATCGGCGTCAGCACTTCGTCTATCGTGCTGTGAATCAGGCCTTCGGCGGAATAGGTGAATTCGGTCGCGCCGGCCGAGACGACGACCAGCATCTCCTTGCCCTTGAGGGCCTCGCCATTCGGGCCGAAGGCCCAGCCGTAAGACCAGACCTGGTTCAGATAGGCCTTGAGCATAGGCGTCAGGTTGAACCAGTGGATCGGGAACAGGAAGACGACGCGATCCGCCGCCTCCACCGCCTGATGCTCCGCGGCGACGTCGAAGCCGTTCAGATCCGAGCCGTACAGTGACTCGATGTTGCGCACCGAGACGTTGGGGAGACGGGCGGCCAGTTGCTCCAGTGCCTTGATGGTCCGGGATTGGTCGGGAGTGGGGTGGGAGACGATGACCAGGGTTTTCACTGTGCTTTCCTTTGTCCGGGGGCGGGTAGGCCCCGTGCGATTGCGATGGACGCATTCTGGACAAAGGGATTGGTGAGCGGAACAGCGTGTTCGGTAGATGATTATGTGAGTCGAAGTTGAAGATGGAGCGCAGATCCGGGCCTGCCGGGGGGGCGCTGGCTTCACTCGTCGACGAGTTCCAGCGTCAGCTTCAACTTGCCCGGCGTCTTCAGCGTGGCTACTCCGGAATCGAGCCGTCCCAGACTGATCAGGCCGCTCGAATGGCTGAAATCCTTGTGGAAGATCGCCAGATTGCCCCAGGGCGCGTAGTAGGTGATGTCTCCGGCCGACGGGGTGAAACCGGCCGGGGCGCCCGTGACGATGAGCCTGCGCGGCAGGTAGGCGATTTTTTCGGTGGCGGCGTAATCGTCGAGCGTTAGTGTCAGCGGAAGTTGTGCGGCGAAGTCCCGCGCACTGGGATTGTCGTAGAGCGTCGCAAACAGCAGCTTGCCGTTGATTTTCAGGCGAATCTTCATCGTGCGTGGCGGAATCCGGGGGGAAGAAGAGGGCTGCGCCGCAAGCGCGCCAGCCGTTTTGTCCGCCGCCGGAGCGGCGGGCAGACTGCATGCCCAGGCGAGGCTTAGCCCGAGCAGAAGCGCGCGTCCGGCGCGATGGCTTGCTGCTGCCCGGCCTTTCATGCGCTGACGCCTTCGCGGCGCGGGGCGGGAGTCGGTTGCCTTTGCAGCAGGGTCGCGATGTCGCGCTTCGGGGGGCAACCGAACAGGCGGCTGTACTCCCGGCTGAACTGTGAGGCGCTCTCGTAGCCGACCAGGAAGGCTGCACTTGCCGCGTCCCTATGCTCGTTCAGCATCAGGCGCCGAGCCTCGTTCAGGCGCAGCCATTTCTGGTATTGCAACGGACTCATCGCGGTCAGCTGGCGGAAGTGAAAGTGCAGGCTCGACGGGCTCATCTGGATGCGCGAAGCGAGCTCCTCGATTCGCAGCGGCATCGCGTAATTCGCTTTGAGCCAGTCGACGGCTTTCGCGATCCGCTGGCTCTGACTGCCCGAGGAGACGATCTGCCACAGGCGGGCCGCCTGATCGCTCTTGAGCAGGCGGAAGTGGATCTCGCGCTGGATCAGTGGCGCGAGCACCGGGATCGCATCGGGTTCGTCGAGCAGATCCAGAAGGTGTTTGAAAGCTTCGAGCAGTTGTGGCGTGACCGTGCCGAGGGTCAGGCCCCGATCCGCGCTTTGATCCACCGGAGGTGTCAGGCCGCCCTGGGCGATCAGCTCCGCCATGATGCGCAGGTCCAGCTTCAGCGTCAGCCCCAGGCAGGGTTTCTCCGGGCTGGCTGCGAGCACCTGCGAGCTGGCCGGAAGATCGATAGCGTTGATCAGGAAGTGGTCGGGATCGTAGGGGTAGACATCGGTGCCCACCAGCATCTGCTTGGCGCCCTGGGCCACGAAAACCAGACAGGGCTCGACGAGGCAGGCGCAGGGTTGGGTGATCCGTTCCCGCCGGTAGAACGAGAGGTTCGGAATCGGCGTTTCGCGGTCTTCGTCCCCGGATGTGCGCTGAGCGATGATGCGGGCCAGCTCCGCCTGAAGGGCGCTTTGCCGTGTCGGGGTTGAGAATTCCTGCTGGGGCGGGGATGGCATGCGGCTCTCCTGATCTGTTCCTACACAGTAGTCGGAGTGCAGCGGTTTTGTCCCGCGATCGACCGGCTTGCTGGAGGATCAGGCAAGAAGTCTGGAGGATTGTTCGAGCGCAGCACCGGCGCAGTGCGCAAGGCGTCAAAACCACTCGCGGCGGATGATTGGTTCGGACAGCAAAAAGCCCGAAGATCTCTCTTCGGGCTTTTTTGTATTCGTGGTGCCTCCGGCGAGAATCGAACTCACATTTGCCGCTTAGGAGGCGGCCGTTCTATCCATTGAACTACGGCGGCACAGGGCTTC
Source organism: Niveibacterium terrae (assembly GCF_048213115.1). Lineage (GTDB taxonomy): Bacteria > Pseudomonadota > Gammaproteobacteria > Burkholderiales > Rhodocyclaceae > Niveibacterium > Niveibacterium terrae. Next base: position 1,566,733 of record NZ_CP172404.1, read on the forward strand.
ACGGGGAAGCCCGGGGTGCGAAGCCTACCACAAACAGGCTGCGGCGCGGGCGTTTTGCTCAGAGCGCTGCGGGCTCGCCGTCTTCAGGCGCTCCGGGGGCGGAGGCTCCGAAACTCATCCGCGTGATCAGCCCGTCGCGGAGGATGAACTGGTGGTAGAGCGCGCCGCAAACGTGCAGAGCGAGCGTGGCCGCGAGCAGGCTCGCCGTGCCGATATGAAAGGCCCTCAGCGGCAGTGCTTCGAGGCCCACCGGTAGCACGCCATGCACCGAGAGGAAAACCGCGATCAGATTCTCCTGGATGACCATCGCTATTCCGCTTCCTATCATCAAGAAGGTCAGCGCTTCGAGCAAGCGGTGCACGATGATGGCGAGCGCGTCGGCCCAACGCATTCCCGAGGACAGGGCAGGGGGGGCGACGGTACGGCCGCGCGTAGCGAGGCGCAGCATCGAGGCGACGAAGATCAGGGAACCGACGCTGATGTGGCGGATCAAAGCAGAGACTTTGTCGGGCGAAGAAGCGGGAATGCGGGTCATCACGAAAGTGCTCATCACGAGCGCGGCGAGGATCATCGCCGCGATGGCCCAGTGCAGAAGACGCACCAGAGGAGAGTGACAAGCGGGCTTTTTTGTATCGAGACGTTTTGCGCAGTGCATCGGAAAGCTCGCGGTGTTCAGGGCTACAGGCGTTTGACGATACGCGCCCGGGCCGGGCTTGGCAAAGCGCAGCCTGACCGGGTATGACTTTGGGGTAAGCTTCGACGGTGTCGCCCGCGCCAGAAGTCAGCAGTGGGGGCACGGATCTTCCTTGTCTGGAGAATTGAATGAAAGCTTTGATCCTCGCTGCCTCCCTGCTCGTTTCGCCGGCCTTCGCCGCCGATGTGGGTGTTTCGATCAGCATTGGCCAGCCTGGCTTTTACGGCCGGATAGACATCGGCAACGACTATCCCGTGCCTGTCCTCGTCGCGCCCCGGCCGGTTGTGGTCGAGCCGGCCTACCATGATCGCGCGCCGATCTACCTGAACGTGCCTCCGGGCCACTACAAGAACTGGCGCAAGCACTGTCGTCAGTACAACGCCTGCGGCGAGCGCGTCTATTTCGTCCGCAACGACTGGTATGAGCGTCAGTACGCGCCCCACTACCGGGACCGCCATCCGGAGTTTCACGGCAATCGCCACGATGATCGCCGGGACGGCCCCGGGCGCGACCACCGGGATGGGCCCCGGGACGACCGTCGGGATGATCATCGGGACAGGCCAAGGGATGATCGGCACGACCGACGCGATCGCGATGATCGCGGCCCGGGGCGCGAGGACCACCACCGTTAAGCTCTGAGCGGGGCGCGGACTTGTGTCCGCCGTCTTGCGCCGGAAGGGAGTGTGATGTTCGCAAGAGGGCTGGGGGCCGCGGTTTTCTTCGCTGTGCTGGGTCAGGCCGCCGCGGCGGATCAAGCGCCGGTGCGTCTCGCGACTTTTGAGTACCCCCCTTATGCCTTCCAGGCCGGCGCAAGCGCTCAGGGTTTGAGTGCGGATCTCGTCCGTGAAGCCTTCGCGCGGATGGGGCGACGCGTATCGATCGAGTTCTATCCGCTCAATCGTGGTCTGAAGCTGCTCGAAGCCGGGGAAGTCTCCGGTTTCTTCACGATCAAGAAGACGCCTGAGCGCATCGCAAAGTTCGTCTTTCCGCACAAACCGATGATTCGTCAGGATTATGTTTTCTTCATCCGCAAAGGCTCACGGGTCAGCTTCACGGGCAGTTTCGCGGATCTCTCCGCCGCGACGATAGGCGTCGTGATGTCGACTTCCTATGGTCAACGCTTCGATGAGGCGGCGGCGAGGGGCGCTTTCGCGAAGATCGAAGCGGCTGCCTCCTACGAACAAATCTTCAGGATGCTGGTCGGAGAACGGGTCGATGCGGTGATCTGCTCCCGCCTCGTCGGTCTCGAGTTCATCCGGCGCATCGGTGCGACCGGGCGCGTCGAAATCAGCGGTCCGCCGGTCGAAACCACGCTGAGTTATCTGGCTTTCACCGCGAAGAAGGCCGATGCTGCTCTGGCTCCCGCCTTCGACAAGGCGATGGAGGCGATGGAAAGAGATGGCAGCCTGAACCGTATTCTCGAGCTCCACGAGGACCTGATCCGCGGACGCTAGTGCGCTATCCGGGCGCGAAGGAGACCGTCGATGACTGCGGGGTGTCTGCCGGGAGTGCTCTGCGGCGCTTTGCTGGGCCTGTCTGCCGGCGTGTCGGCGCAGACGCCTGTGCGCCTTGCTTCCTTTGAGTACCCGCCTTACATCGTCCAGACCGAGGCGGGCGCCCAGGGGCTCTCCGCCGACCTCGTTCGCGAAGCCTTCGCGCGGATGAGGCGAGGCGTTCTGATCGAGTTCTATCCGTGGAACCGGAGTGTGAAGCTTCTCGAGGCCGATGCGATCGACGGGCTGTTCACGATCAAGAAGACTCCTGAGCGCATGAAGCGGCTCAATTATCCGAACAAGCCGCTGATCCGTCAGGACTATGTGTTCTTCGTCCGCAAGGGCTCCCGAACCCGCTTTGCGGGCGATTTGGCCGATCTCTCCGCCGCGACGATAGGCGTCGTGACCTCGACTTCTTATGGCCAGCGCTTCGATGAGGCGGCGGCGCGAGGGGCGTTCTCGAGAACAGAGTCGGCGAGTTCCTACGAGCTGATTTTCAGGATGCTGGCGGGAGGTCGGGTCGATGCGGTGATCTGCTCGCGCCTCGTCGGGCTCGAATTCGCTCGGCGCATCGGCGCGGACAAACTCATCGAGATCAGCGGTCCGCCCGTCGAGACCGCTCTGAGCTATCTGGTCTTTGCGCCAAAGAATGCCGCTCTGGCTCCCTCCTTTGACAAGGCGATCACGACGATGGAGCGCGACGGCACACTGGAGCGGATTCTCGCGCGCTACGGAGCTCAGCAGAACAAGCCCTAGTCAGGATGTATGCGCTCCCGACTTAGGGCCGACCGATCAGAGCGTCGCGACCGCTACAGGACGGCGCGTTCGGCTACAAACCAGAGCTTCGAGCGCTCGAGGTCTACGAAGCGGTGTTCGTCCTCGAGCACAAGGGCGAGCGCGCGGACGCCTTCGGGGGTTGTCCGCGCGGCGAGGAAGTCTTCGCGGCTGTCCCACCACAGCTCGGCGCAGCCATCGAAATCGGCGGGCTCGGCGTCGCGGCCGGCGCGTATCGCTTCCTGAAGCGCTGGATCGGCCAGCGGAGCATTCTGGATGTAGCGGCGGATCTTCAGGGCATGGCTTTGCGCCTGGATCAGCGGCGCGTGTCGCTCGCGCCAGTGCATGTCGAATTCTTCCGCGCTCAGAGAGGGGAGGCGGCGCACGCAGGTGATCAGTTTGAACATGTCTTCTCCTTGGGGGTTGTCGGGGAGGGAGAAGCGTAAACTCTGACAGTACTGTCAGAGTCAAGCGGGAGTCCTGATGAAGATCGGCCAGGCGGCGCGGGAGAGTGGAGTCACTATCCGGATGCTGCGCTACTACGAGGATCAGGGGTTGATCCATCCCCGGCGCAGCGACGCTCGCTACCGGGAATATGCGCAGGCGGACGTCGAACTCGCCCGCCGCGTCCAGGCCTTGAGCCGCGCCGGCCTGACGCTTGCCGTGATCGCGGCCATCCTGCCCTGCGTGGCTTCATTGCGCGCGGATGCCGCCAAACCCTGTCCAAATCTTCTCTCGGTGCTGCGCCGCAAGCAGCAGGAGCTCGAAGAGCAGATCGCTTTATTCGAGCTTCAGCGCGCTGCGATCGCCGATTACCTGCTTGCCCAGTCCGAGGATGGGGCCGCGCTCAGCAAATCCTCGGCAGCTGACTTCCGCTGAGCATGTCGAGCACCCGGCGGGTGCCCAAAGCGGTCTCGACCGTGACGCCCGGCGCTGCCAGGACCGTGCCGATCCGCGCTGCGTCGCGGCAGTGCGGCTGGGCGCGCAGGCAGGCCAGGGCCGAATCGGCCTGATCGGTGGGCAGGAAGAGCACGAAGCGGCCCTCACAGGCGATCTGCAGAGGGTCCAGCCCCAGTAGTTCGCTCGCCGCGCGCACCGGGGGCGAGATCGGAATGGCCGTTTCCTGCAGCGCGATGCCCTGCCCCGCATCTGAGGCGATCTCGACCAGCGCGCTGGCGAGTCCGCCCCGGGTCAGGTCGCGCAGGCAGTGCAGCTCCAGCCCCGCTTCCAGCAGGCTCAGGACGGCGCGGTGCAGGCAGGCGACATCGCTCTCGATCGAGGTTTCGAAGGCGAGGCCTGTGCGCTGCGCGAGCACCGCGATGCCGTGGCGGCCCGGATCGCCGCTGACGATCACCGCGTCGCCGGCTCTGACCGAGGCGGGGGCCAGTGTCTGCGTGTGCTCAATGACGCCGATTCCCGACGTGTTGATGAAGATCCCGTCGCCCTTGCCGCGCTCGACGACCTTGGTGTCGCCGGTGACGATGGTGACGCCGGCGGCGTCGGCTTCGCCGCGTAACGACGCGAGGATTTCTTCGAGTTCGGCGATCGCAAAGCCTTCTTCGAGCAGCAGCGCGAGCGACAGATAGAGCGGTTTTGCGCCGACCATCGCGAGGTCGTTGACGGTGCCGCAGACGGCCAGGCTGCCGATGTTCCCGCCCGGGAAGAAAGGAGGGGTGACGACGAAGCTGTCGGTCGTGAAAGCGAGGCGCTGCGCCCCGCAGCTCAGCACCGCCGAGTCGGTCTGACCCAGCCCGGCGCCGCCCAGCGCCGGCAGCACGGTGCGCGACAGGAGCTGGTGCATCAGCCGACCGCCGCTGCCGTGCGCGAGCAGCACGCGGTCGGTTCCGGTGACGGGAATCGGGCAGCTGAAGTCCATCGGAGCGTCAGGCGTCGGTCAGCTGTTTGAGCGAATCGGCCACCATCCGGGTGTGCTGCGCAGTTTCCGAAGCGTTGCGGGTCCGCGCCTGGATTTGCGCCGAGCTTCCCCTCAGGGGTATCACCCCGGTTGTGGTCGAAGCCTTCGTTTTTCCGAACCATCTCATCGCGCTCTCCATTTCTATCTGCTTGTTTTGTGGCATAGGCCTTGCCTTGCCCGAGTCGGTGTCCGATGAACGGATCTGATCTGACGACGCAATCAGAATTAACGGTAGTAGAGGGGCTGACTTTATTCAGGGGCTTCTCGCGGCGGATTTAGCGATAGCGCTGAAAGGCGGCGCAGACGCCTTCGGACGAGACCATCGTGGCGCCGAGCGGATGTTCGGGCGTGCAGAGGCGGCCGAAGTGCGGGCAGTCGAGCGGGGATTTGACGCCGCGCAGCAGCTCTGCGGCGATGCAGCCGTGCTCATCGGGCGCCGGCTGTGCCGTAGCCGGGAAGCGCCGCTCGGCGTCGAGGTCCGCATAGTCAGCTGATAGCGCCAGAGCGCTGTCGGCGATCGCGCCCAGCCCCCGCCATTCGCGCGTGGCGATCTGGAACACTTCCTTGAGCATCTTCTGTGCGGCCGGATTGCCCTCGTCGCGGACGACGCGGCGGTAGGCGTTCTCGACGCCGTAGCGACCGGCTTCGAGCGCCTCGACGCAGGCGAGGATGGCCTGCATCAGATCCAGCGCTTCAAAGCCGGCGACGACGATCGGGATGCGCTCGCGCGCGGCGAGGACATGGTATTCGGCGCATCCCATCACCGCGCAGACGTGGCCGGCGGCGAGAAAACCGTCTATCCGGGAGTCGGGCGCAGCGAGCAGCGCGGTGATCGCGGGCGGAACCCTGAACTGGGAGACGAGCAGCGAGAAGTTTTTGACGCCGCGCCGCTTCGCCTGCCAGGCCGCCATCGCGCTGGTCGGCGCGGTGGTCTCGAAGCCGATCGCGAAGAACACGACTTCGCGATCGGGCCTGGCCTCGGCGAGCGCCAGCGCGTCGAGCGGGGAGTAGACGACGTGCAGCTCGGCGCCGCGCGAGCGCGCTTCGAGCAGCGATTCCCGGCTTCCGGGCACGCGCAGCATGTCGCCAAAGGAGCAGAAGATTACGCCCGGGCGAGAGGCGATCCCGATTGCCCGGTCTATCGCCGCAACCGGCGTCACGCAGACCGGACAGCCCGGGCCGTGCAGCAGGCGAAGGCCGGCGGGGAGCAGCGCGTCGAGGCCGTTCCTGATGATCGCATGGGTCTGGCCGCCGCAGATCTCCATGATCGACCAAGGGCGGCTCGTCGCGCGTGCGATCCGCTCCGCACAGCGCAGCACCGGATCGGCCGCCCGGAACTCATCGACGAACTTCATGACTGCGCGTCCATGTCGCGAAAGGCCGCCAGCGTCGCGCGCGCCTCGGCCTCGTCGAGCACGCTGAGCGCGAAGCCGGCGTGGATCAGCACATAGTCGCCGGGCCTGGCTTCCGGAAGGTAGGCGAGGCAGACGCTGCGCCTGACTCCGCCGAAGTCGATCAGGCCTTGCGGATTGGTCGGATCGCTTGCGTCGATAACGATGATCTCACCGGGAATGGCCAGGCACATCAGTGCTCTCCGTCAGAAAAGTCGCGACACCACGCGAAGTGAGCGAAACGCGCCGCGCCGAGCTGTCCGATCGCGATGCCGCCGTCGTTGCAGGGCACGGTCTGTCCCCAGTGCGGGCGGAATCCGGCCTCACGCAGCGCCGCGACGCACAGGCGAAGCAGCAGCCGGTTCTGGAAACAGCCGCCGGAGAGCGCGACATCGGACAGAGCCTCGCGTTCGGCGATCGCGACCGAGAGTCTGGCCAGCGCTTCGTGGAAGGCCAGGGCCAGAGCCTTGACCGGGAAGCCCTGCCTTTGCGCCGCGAGCAGCGCTTCGAGCAAGGGCTTCCAGACGATCGCCCCGCCCTCGACTTCGAAGGCGAGAGGGGGGCCGATCAGGCCTTCGCGCTCGGCCGCTTCGGCTGCGGACTGCAGCGCCATCGCCGCATCGCCTTCATAGCGGCTGATAACGGACAGGCCCAGCAGAGCCGAGACCGCGTCGAAGAGCCGGCCCATGCTGTGGCAGCCCGGGCTGTTGATCCCTCTCTCCAGCATCGTTGTCAGCACCGTCAGCTCGGCTTCTGCGAAGAGCCGGTCCACAGGCGGGTTCCGGAAGGCCGCGCTGGCACCGGCCGCGAACAGCAGGCCCAGAGCAGCGCGGCGCGGCTCCCTCTGTGCGGCCTCCCCTCCGGGAAGGGGAAAGGGCGCGAGGCTCGCGCAGCGCCGGCATTCCTCTTTCGTGACGCGGAAGGCTTCGCTTCCTCTGAGGCTCTGGTTCTCGCCCAGACCCATCCCGTCCCAGGCGAGGCCCAGAACGGGCAAAGCCAGATCGTGCTCGGCGATCACCGCGTGGACGTGGGCGACGTGGTGCCAGATCGCGGCCAGGGGAAGCTTTTCCCTTTGCGCGAGGGCGAAGCCGAAGACGCTGCTCGCGTAGTCGGGGTGGGCATCGATCAGGATACGGCGGGGCGGACAGCGATAGAGGCGGCAGAGGTTTTCGGGCGCTGCGGCGAAAGCGGAGCGAACCCCGGCGTGTTCGAGCTCGCCGATGTGCGGGCCGGACAGCGCGAGCCGCCCCAGGCCCAGCGCGATGCAGCTCTTTTGCTGGGCGCCCAGCGCGAGATCGCCGGACTCCGTCGCTAGGGCGAGGCCTTGCGGCACATAGCCGCGGGCGCGGCGCAGGATCTGGGGCTGGGCGGCGGCGATCTGGGTCACCGAGTCGTCGAGCCGGTTTTCGATGCGGCGGTTGTGGACGAGGAAGAGATCGGCGATACCGGCGAGCTCGGCGAGAGCCGCCTCTTCGTCGAGGGCGATCGGCTCGCCGGCGCGGTTGCCGCTCGTGACGACGAGCGGGGCGCCGAAGTCGGCGGCGATCAGCGCGTGCAGGCCGCTCGCCGGCAGCATGACCCCGAGGCGGGAGCAGCCCGGGGCGATCGCGTCGGGCAGCGCGCCGGGGCGGGACGCGATCAGCACGATCGGGGCGGCGGGGCTTTCGAGCAGCGCGATCTCGTCGGCGTCGGGCGTGCAGAGGGCGTGCAGCGCCGCCAGATCGCCGACCATCACCGCTAAGGGTTTCGCAGGCCTCGCCTTGCGCGCTCTGAGCTTCGCGATCGCGGCCTCGCCGCGGGCGTCGACGAGGAGCTGAAAGCCGCCGACCCCCTTCAGCGCGAGGATTTCGCCGCACGCGAGATGGGCGAGCGCGCCGGTGAGCGCCGCCTCGCCCCGCGCGAACGCGCTGCCGTCTGCGCCGAGCAGCGCGAGCTGCGGCCCGCAGGTGGGACAGGAAATCGTCTGCGCGTCAAAGCGGCGATCGGCGCTGTTTGCATATTCGCGCGCGCAGTCGGCGCAGAGCGGGAAATCGGCGAGGCTCGTGCGCTCGCGGTCGAAGGGCAGAGCACTTGTGATCGAGGCGCGCGGTCCGCATTCGGCGCAGCTGATGAAGGGGTAGCGATAGCGCCGGCTCGCGGGGTTGTCCAGCTCGGCGAGGCAGGCGGGGCAGGGCGCGCGATCGGGCAGCAGAACCGGAGCGGCTTTGTCGTCGGCGAGGCTGGGCGCGATCGCGAAGCCTGAGCCGCCGCGCGGCGGGACGGGGCAGGCGAGGATGCGGGCTATGCGGGCCGCCGCCGGAGGGTTCTGATCCAGCGCCTCGCGAAAGCGTGCGAGCGCGTCGGGCCGACCTTCGATCTCGATCAGCACATCGGCGGCACGATTGGCGACCCAGCCAGTGAGATTGAACCCCATTGCGGTGCGCGCGACGAAGGGGCGAAAGCCGACCCCTTGAACCGTTCCGGTCACTTCCAGGCGCAGACGCTGGCGGATCGTGTCACGCCCGTTCATCCGGGCTGCTCGGTGAAAAACGGGAACCGTTCTTGCTGGAACATGGCTTTTCCGCGGAATCGACAGACAGATGCCACTCTACGACTTCCACTGTCCGGTTTGCGACCGGATCTTCGAGCTTCTCGTGAGCCAATCCTCCGCGCCGGGCTGTCCGGTCTGCGCCGGCGCGCTGACGCGCCAGATCGCGCGCCCTTCGCTCGCCGGCAAAAGCGCAAAGCTGATCGCGCGCGCACGCGCCCAGGCCGGGCGGGAAGGGCATTTCAGCCATTACCCGGCGAGCGAGCGCGCGAAGCTGAAAACTTGAGCGCGGGCAAGGGGAGGGCAAGTGCGCGGGCGGGCGCGCTCTGGCTGTCTAGAATGCCTTGAGCGGCCTCGTTTTCGGGACTGCGCTTCCCGCGATCGGAGGGCTTCGATGTCCAGCGAGGCAGGTCTGGAACGGGTTCTGACCCGGATCTCGGCACGCTACCGGGACGAGCCCCTGCTTTTGCTGCAGATGCTCAGGGCCGTTCAGGCCTCGTATTCGTGCGTCCCGCACGAGGCGATCCGCTTCTTCGCGAGCCATCTGAAGCTGCCGCTGAGCCAGGTGCTGGGCGTCGTCGAGTTCTACAGCTTTCTGCACCGCTCGCCGCGCGGGCGCTACGACCTCTATTTCAGCGACAACATCACCGACAGGATGCTGGGCAGCCGGGCGCTGGCGGCCCAGCTCTGTGCGCGCCTGGGGGTCGAGCCCGGCGAGCCGCGTGCGGATGGGCAGGTCACGGTCGCCTTCACGTCCTGTACCGGGATGTGCGACCAGGGGCCGGCTGCCCTGGTCAACGGGCTCGCGCTGACGCGGCTGGATCCCGCGCGCATCGACGAGCTGGCCGAACTCGTCGAGGCCGGTATCGCGCTCGAAGCCTGGCCGCGCGAATGGTTTTCGGTGCACGACAACATCCGCCGGCCCGGTGCGATCTTCACGACGAGCTTTGCCGAAGGCGAGGCGCTGGCGGCGGCGCGCGCGCTGGGGCCGGAGGCGGTGCTCGCCGAGCTCGAAGTCTCGGGGCTGCGCGGCCGCGGCGGAGCAGGTTTTCGGACCGCGCAGAAGTGGCGCTTCTGCCGCGAATCCGAAGGCGATGCGCGCTACATCGTCTGCAATGCCGACGAGGGCGAACCGGGAACGTTCAAGGACAGGGTTCTGCTGACCCGGCTGCCCGATGCACTGTTCGAAGGCATGACGATCGCCGGTCTCGCGGTCGGCGCCCACCGGGGGCTGCTCTATCTGCGCGCCGAATACGAATACCTGAGGCCGCTGCTCGAAGCCGTTCTGGTGCGCCGCCGCGATGCGGGTCTGCTGGGCGCAGACGCGCTGGGGACGGGCGAGGGTTTCGACATCGCGATCCACATGGGGGCCGGCGCCTATATCTGCGGCGAGGAGTCCGCGTTGATCGAATCGCTCGAAGGCAAGAGGGGGCAGGCGCGGGTCAGGCCTCCCTTCCCGGTCAAGCGCGGCTATGTGCAGAAGCCGACCGTCGTCAACAACGTCCAGACTTTCATCCAGGCCGCCCAGATCGCGTTGCGCGGTGGAGCCTGGTTCGCGGCCCAGGGCACCGAGAAATCCCCGGGCAGCGTCGTGCTGTCGGTGTCGGGCGATGTCGCGCGGCGCGGCATCCACGAATATCCGTTCGGGGTCACGCTCGGCGAGGTGCTTGCCGGCTGCGGCGCCTATGCGGTCAAGGCGGTCCAGGTCGGCGGGCCTTCCGGCCATCTGGTCGGACCGGCCGATTTCCGGCGGCGGATCGCGTTCGAGGATCTGGCGACGACGGGGTCCTTGATGGTCTTCGATACGAGTCGGGACATCGTTGCGGTCGTGCAGAACTTCATCCACTTTTTCGAGCACGAGTCCTGCGGATTCTGCACGCCGTGCCGGGTCGGCACGACGATGCTCAGGCGCCTCGTCGACCGGGTCGCCGCGGGGCAGGCGAGCGAAGCAGACCTCGCCGAGATCGTCGCGACTTCGCTCGTCACGCGCAGCGCGAGCCACTGCGGTCTGGGGCAGAGCGCTCCGCTGTCATTGCTCGACGCGCTGCAGCGCTTCCGGGCCGACTTCGACACGAAGCTCTCCGGGCAGGGGAGCGATCCCGGTTTCGATCTCGATGGTGCGCTGGCCGAGACCCGGGCCTTGCGGGAGGCTTGGCATGGCTGACGAAAAGCGCTTCTGTTTCGACGGGCAATGGCTGGCGTTTGCGCCCGGCCAGACCGTGATCCAGGCGGCCGAGGCGGCGGGGCTCTACATTCCCCATCTGTGCTATCACCCGGATCTGCCGCCTCACGGCTCCTGCAAGCTCTGCTCGGTCAAGGCCAATGGCCGGATCACGTCGGCCTGTTACGAGCCGGTCAGCGAAGGGATGATCGTCGAGAGCGAGACCGGCGAGATCACCGCGCTGCGCCGCCGCGTCATCCAGATGCTGTTCGCCGAGGGCAACCACTACTGCCCGTTCTGCGAGAAGAGCGGCAACTGCCAGCTCCAGGCGCTCGCCTATCACCTGGGCATGGAGGATGTGCACTATCCGCAGCTCTATCCGCGCCGCGAACTCGACGCCTCCCATCCCGATGTGCTGATCGATCACGATCGCTGCATCCTCTGCGAGCTGTGCGTGCGAGCGAGCCGCGATCTCGATCACAAGAGCCTCTTCGGCATCGCCGGCCGGGGACTCAGCGCCCATCTTCGCGTGAACAGCGCGAGCGGGCGCCTGGGCGACACGGACTTCGCGGCCAGCGATCGCGCCGCCAGCATCTGCCCTTGCGGTGCGATCCTGCCGCGCCGCAAGGCATTCATGACCCCGATCGGCGAGCGGCGTTTCGATGACCAGGACATCGCCGACGCTGGGCAGGGAGGCAAGAGCGATGACTGAGCGCACCGCCTCGCGGATCAAGATGGCGACCTGCTCTCTGGCGGGTTGCTTCGGCTGCCACATGTCGCTGCTCGACATCGACGAGCTGTTGCTCGCCCTCGCCGAGCGGATCGAGTTCGACCGCGGCCCGCTGACCGACCTCAAGCACTGCTCGGAGCACGTCGATGTCGGACTTGTCGAAGGCGGGATCGCCAATGCTGACAACGTCGAAGTGCTGCGCGAGTTCCGGGCTCGCTGCGCCTGTCTGGTCGCGGTCGGCGCCTGCGCGATCACCGGCGGCGTGCCGTCCTTGCGCAACCGTTTCACGGTCTCCGAGTGTCTGCGCGAAGCCTATGTCGATGGACTCGGCGTCGTGAAGCCCGGCATCCCCTCCGATCCCGAGCTGCCCCTGCTGCTCGACAAGCTCAGGCCCATCCATGAAGTCGTCAGAGTCGATTATGTGCTGCCCGGCTGCCCGCCTCCGGCCGCCGCTTTCCGTGAGCTGATCACCGCGTTGCTCGAAGGGCGGGAGCCGGTTCTGCCCCGCGAGCTTCGCCGTTTCGATTGAAGCGCCATGTCCGAAGATCTGGAAAATTCGCATCAGCAAGGGCTCAGGCGGGTCGTCATCGATCCGCTCAGCCGCGTCGAGGGGCACGGCAAGGTGACCCTGCTGCTCGACGACGCGGGGCGGGTGCGCCAGGCGCGGCTCGCCATCGTCGAATTCCGTGGTTTCGAGAAGTTCATCCAGGGCAGACCCTTCTGGGAAGTGCCGGTGCTGGTGCAGAGGCTGTGCGGAATCTGCCCGGTCAGCCATCTGCTCGCGGCTTCAAAGGCCTGCGATTTCTTCGTGCTCGGCGCCGCTTCGGTGACGCCGACCGCGGGCAAGCTGCGCCGGCTGCTGCATTTCGCTCAGGTGCTGCAGTCGCACGCGTTGCACTTCTTCTACCTCGCCTCCGCCGACCTGCTCTTCGGTTTCGACGATGCCGTCGCGCACCGCAACATCGCCGGCGTGATCGCCGACCACCCCGACATCGCGCTGATGGGGGTCAAGCTGCGCCAGTACGGCCAGGAAGTGATACGCACGCTGACCGGCAAGCGGGTGCATGGCACGGGTTCGCTGCCGGGCGGCTTCAACAAGGCCTTGAGCGGGGCCGAACGCGATGCGCTGCAATGCGACATCGGTCAGGTGATTGCCTCGGCGGGCAAGGGCGTCGCTATCGCGCGCGCGCTCTTCGAGGCCGGCGAGCGCGAGCATCCCGATTTCGCGGCTGCGCCCTCGCTCTTTGTATCGCTCGTCGCTCCTGACGGAGCGCTGGAGCTCTACGACGGAGGCCTTCGCGTCAAGGACAGGGAAGGCGTAGTGCTGCTCGATCACTTCGACGCCCACCGTTACGCTGAACTGATCCGCGAAGAGGTCAAGAGCTGGAGCTATATGAAGTTTCCCTTCCTCGCGTCGCTGGGCGCGCGGGAGGGCTGGTACCGGGTCGGGCCTCTGGCCCGGATCAACAACTGCGACTTCATCGCGACGCCTCTGGCCGAAGCGGCGCGCCGGGAGTTTATCGCCTCCGGTGGCGGGCGACCGGTGCAGGCGACGCTCGCCTATCACTGGGCGAGGATGGTGGAGCTGCTCCACTGCGCCGAGGCCATTGAACGACTGCTCGCCGATCCCGAGCTGCTGGGCACGGACCTGCTGGCCGGAGGAGAGGGGCTGCGCGAAGGCATAGGCGTCATCGAGGCGCCGCGCGGCACGCTTTTCCACCACTACCGGATCGGCGCGGACGATCTCGTCACGATGGCCAACCTGATCGTCTCGACGACCCAGAACAACCAGGCGATGAACGAATCGGTGCGCGCGGTCGCCGCCCGCTACTTCGACGGCCGCGAAGTCAGCGAAGGCCTGCTGAACCGGATCGAAGTCGCGGTCCGGGCCTACGACCCCTGTCTGTCCTGCGCGACGCACGCGATCGGTAGCATGCCGCTCATCGTCGAAACGCTCGCGCCCGACGGCGCCCTGCTCAGCCGCCTGGCTCGCCATGGCGACGGGACCGTGGAGGCGGGATGAGCCAGAAAGCGCCTATCCTGGTTCTCGCCTATGGCAACCTGAGCCGCGGTGACGATGCGGTCGGGCCTTTGCTCGCGGCGCGGCTCGAAGCCTGGCTCGCCGGGTTCAACGAAGAGCGGATCGAGGTTCTGAGCGATTTTCAGCTCAACATCGAACACGTCTTCGATCTGGTCGATCGGCGCAGAGTCCTGCTGATCGATGCGCGCACAGGCGGCAGTCAGGGCTTCTCGTGCGAGCGCGTGAGCCCCGTCGCCGATGTGCGCTTTTCGACTCATGCGCTCTCGCCCTCCGGTCTGCTCGAAATCTACCGCCGGCTGCGCTGGGTCGATCCGCCGCCGTTGGAGCTGCTGTCGATTCCGGCGAGGAGTTTCGAACTCGGTGAGCCCGTGCATCCGGCCACTGCCGAGCAGATGGAAGAGGCCTGGGATTTCCTGAAGAGCTGGTGCGGCGCGGCGCTGGCCGAGGAGCAGGAAAAAGAACAGGACGGGGAGAGCTGTCGTGCATGAATTCTCGCTGGCCGTCGAGATCGCGCAGATCGTCGAGGACAAGGCTGCGGAAGCGGATCTCGCGAGCGTGTCGGGGCTGACGCTGGCGCTCGGTTCGCTCGCGATCGTCGATCGCGACGCCTTGCTCTTCGCGCTCGAAGGCGCGTTGCGCGGCGGGGTCGCGGACGGCGCTGATGTCGCGATTGAAGGGATCGCAGCCTTCGCCCGCTGCCCCGCCTGCGGCGAGGAACAGCCGATCGCCGAGCGCTTCGCTCCGTGTCTGCGCTGCGGCGCTTACGGGCTCAAGGTGATTGCGGGCACTGAGCTCAAGCTCAAGAGCATCGAAGGCCTCTGTCGCGGGGAGTGATCATGTGCGAGAGCTGTGGTTGTGAAAACCCCTACCGTCCGCCGCGCCGCGTGCGCAGCGTCAGCGTCGAGGAGGATGTGCTGGGCCGCAATGCGGCAATCGCGCAGCGCAACCGTGATCGCCTCGCCGCTGCCCGGATTCTGGCGTTGAACTTCGTGTCCAGTCCCGGTTCGGGCAAGACCAGCCTGCTTGTCGAAACGATCAAGCGCCTCGGCATCGAAGAACCGGTTGCGGTCATCGAAGGCGACCAGCAGACCCGCTTCGACGCCGACCGGATCGCCACGACCGGAGCGCCGGCCATCCAGATCAACACCGGCAAGGGCTGCCACCTCGACGCGCAGCAGATCGCGCAGGCGCTCGATGAGCTCGACCTGCACGGGCCGGGCTTGCTGCTGATCGAGAACGTCGGCAACCTTATCTGCCCGGCCGGCTTCGACCTCGGTGAGGCGCACAAGATCGTCGTGCTGTCGGTCACCGAAGGCGAGGACAAGCCGCTCAAATACCCGGACATGTTCGCCGCCTCCGACGTGATGCTGCTCAACAAGGTGGATCTGTTGCCGCATCTCGATTTTGATGTTGCGCGCTGCTGCGACTACGCGCGGCGTATCAATCCCGAAATCCTGATCTTCCCGGTCTCGGCGACGACCGGGGAGGGGATGGAAGCCTGGTTCGCGTGGCTTACCGCTCGGCGATCGGCCGGGTGATTTCAGGCGCCTCTCGTCCAGCTCAGCTCCGTTGAGAGAGGATAACCGTCCTCGACGGGGCCGCCGCTGATGCTGCCCGGCCTGACCTGCAGCACGAGAAAGCTCAGCGCTTCACTGCCGGTGTTGCGCCAGGCGCGCGCGCCTTCGGGCGCGACGCGCACGGCCGAGCCTTCGCTGACCGGGAAGATTTCACCATCGACCTGAAACTCGCCTTCGCCGCCGGTGAAGAGGTAGATCTCCTCGTGTTCGCGGTGGGCGTGCAGGAAAGGCATTGCCGCGCCCGGGGGAAGGCAATTCCACGAGATCTCGGCTCCGGTCGCGTTCAGCGCTTCGCGCAGAAAGACCTTGCCGGGGGCCGACTGGCCGGACGGAGCTTCGAATCGGCAGGCTACGAGAGCGGACTGTGGGCCAAGATCGACGGCGGTGAACCGGGAGCCTGTGCGTTGAGGGTGTGCCTTGTTCATTTCTTCTCCTTGGGATGGGCGGCCGGACGGCCGTCCTTGTCGGGAGAAGAGCTTAGGTCTTCGCGGCCGGGGTTCGAAGTGGCAATATCGACATCTTTGATGCTGATGTCGCCAGATCATGAAGAAGATCGCATTGCTGTTGCCGGACCAGTTCTTCGCGAGCAGCGTCACGGCTCTGGTCGATCTGTTGCACATAACGAACGGGTGCTGGGGGCGGGACAAGCCGCCGCTCTTCTGCTGGCAACTGCTCAGCGCGACGGGCGATGCGGTGATCTCTTCGAGCGGATTGAAGTTCGCGGTGGAGGGGGACTTTTCGCGTGCTGCCGACGCCGATGTGATCTATCTGCCGGGGGTCGGCTACCGGGACCTGGCGGAATATGAGCGTCGCCTCTCGTCCGGATCCGGGCTGTGCGCGCGGATCCTTGCCTGGCAGCGGGAAGGCCGGCTTCTCGCCGGTAACTGCACCGGAGTTGCCTGGCTGGCCCAGAGCGGCGTGCTGAACGGGGAGGAGGCGACGGTCAGCTGGTGGCTCTCGGACTGGTTCCGCCGCCGCTATCCCGCTGTGAAGCTGCGCGCCCATGCGGTGCTCGTCGAGGCGGGAAATCTTCTGACCAGCGGCGCGGCCACTTCCCATCACAATCTGGGGCTGAGACTGGTCGAGCGTTTCGCCGGTGCCGATCTGGCGATGATGTGCGCGCGGCTGATGCTGGTCGATATCCGGCGCGAATCCCAGGCGCCTTATGCGAACTTTCAGCAGTACTTCGGCCACGGCGATGCGCTCATCGCGCGCAGCCAGCAGTGGCTGCAACAGAGGCTCGCCGAGCCTTTCCGCCTCGACGAGCTGGCTCGCGCGGTCGGCGCCAGCGAGCGCACCCTGATCCGGCGCTTTCGCGTTGCGCTCGGCGATACGCCTCTGCACTACCTGCAGCAATTGCGCCTGCATGCGGCTCGCCGCCTGCTCGAGACCACTTCGCTGGGGCTCGAGCAGATCGTCGCTGAGGTGGGCTATTCCGACGTCAGCACTTTTCGCCGGCTGTTCAAGCGGGAGCTTGCCTGCACGCCCGGCGAATACCGGCGCGCGGGGAAGTGAGACGCGCAAATGCGGGTTCAGGACTTGACGGCGATCAGCAGCGCTTTGGCGGCCGAAGCGGCCTTCAGCGAGTGAGGCTCTCCGGCGGGAATGAGGCGTGAATCCTCCTGGCTCAGGTGCTCCGAACTGCCGCGAATGCTGATATCGACCTCTCCTTCGAGAACCACGACCAGCGCATCGAAAGGGACGGTGCGCTCGCCGAATCCCTGGCCCCGGTCGAACGCGGTCAAGGTGACGCTTCCCGCTTCCCTGTCGATCAGCGTCTTGCTGACGATGCCATTCTTCTGGTGGTCAATCATGTCGAGCAGCGATCGCTTGTCGTTCCTGGGCACGCTTCTCCTCCTCGCCGGGGGCTTCTGCTGCTTTATAGCAGATCGTTTTCCGTGCCCATAAGGATCTAGTTCTCCCTTCTGGGCGGACCTCTATAATCGAAGGTTTTGGGGGAATGGCATGCTGGACTGGGTCCTGGTTGCGCTGGCGGTCGCGTCGCTTCTTGTGCTTCTTCTGGTGCTGGAGCGCACCGCGCGAATCCGGAATGAGATGCTCACGGCTCAGGAAGCTCTCGCGCTGCGCGGTGAGGCGGCGCAGGCGGCGCAGCTGCGCGCGCTCGGGGTCGAGCTCGCACAAAGTGCGGAACGCCGCGCCGAGCGCCTCGCGTCCCATCAGGCCGAGATCGCCGAGCGACTGCGGGCCCAGATCTCCGAGCTGCTGCGCGCGAACGGCGAAGCGCTGTCGGCGCTGCATCGCAGCTTCGAGACCGTCTCGGCCGCCCAGCGCGAGGAAGGGGCGAGTCGCCTGGCCGAGCTCGCCAGCGGTATCGCGGCGCGCCAGGAGCTCCTCCGCACCCAGCTGACCGAGCTGGTGCTGAAGACTCTGGCCGAGCAGTCGCGGGCCGAGCGCGAGCTGGTCCAGGAAGGTCTCGCGGCGGCGGCGAAGCAGCAGGCGGAAAGCGTGGAGGCGCTGACCCGGACGACCGGCGAGCGGCTCGACGCGATCTCGGGCATCGTCCACGAGCGGCTCGACGAAGGCTTTCGCAAGACCAACGAGACTTTTGCCAGCGTGATGGCGCGCCTCGCGACAATCGACGAGGCGCAGAAGAAGATAGACGGGCTGACGACCAATGTCGTGAGCCTCCAGGAGCTGCTCGGGGACAAACGTTCGCGCGGCGCTTTCGGCGAAGTCCAGCTCGAAGCGCTGGTGCGCAACGCCCTGCCTCCGGACTCCTTCGCTTTCCAGGTGCCGCTGGCGAGCGGGGTGCGCGCCGACTGCGTGTTGACGCTGCCCGAGCCGACGGGGCGGGTCGCCGTCGATGCGAAGTTTCCGCTCGAGAACTACCACCGGATGTTCGACGCGGGGGAGGCTGAGCGACGCGCCGCGCAGAGCGCTTTCCGCGCTGACGTGAAGCGCCATGTCGATGCGATCGCATCCAAGTACATCGTGGCCGGTGAGACTTCGGACGGAGCGGTGATGTTCGTGCCGGCCGAAGCGGTGTTCGCCGAGATCCACGCCTACCATCCTGAGGTGGTCCAGTACGCAATGCAGCGGCACGTCTGGATCGTCTCGCCGACGACGCTGATGGCGGTTCTGAACACCGCGCGGGCAGTGTTGAAGGACGTCGAGACGCGCCGCCAGATCCATGTGATCAAGGACGCGCTGGGCAAGCTCGCCAAGGATTTTTCGCGCTTCGACGAGCGCATGCTCAAACTCGCGACCCACATCCGCCAGGCCAACGAGGACGTTCAGGAAGTGCACACGTCGAGCCGCAAGATCACGACCCATTTTGCGAAGATCGAGTCGGTTCAGCTCGAAGAACTGCCGTATCCGCGGGCGGCGGACAAGAACTGAGCGCCCATCCTCGCCCGGTGCAATGTATCCTTGAGGGATCCTGAACCCGGCGCGGTAGGCCGCGCACCAGCATGAACATAGGTTTTCTGATCGCCCTGATCTTCATCAACGGTCTCTTCGCGGCCGCCGAGATCGCATTGATGACGGCCCGCAAGGCGAGGCTGCAGGCGATGGTGGAGCAGGGCGATGGCTCGGCCGAAGCGGCGATCCGCCTCGGCGAGGATCCGAACCGCTTTCTGTCGACGATACAGATCGGTCTGACCCTGATCGGCCTGCTCAACGGCATCATCGGCGAGGCGGCGCTGGCCGTTCCTTTGGCTGCCTGGCTCATTTCAGTGGGCCTCTCCGAGCAGGCCTCGCACATCATTGCGACCGCGACCGTTGTTGTCGGGATCACCTACTTCACGATCGTGCTCGGCGAACTGGTGCCCAAGCGCATCGGTCAGATCCGCGCCGAGGCGCTTGCCCGAGCCGTGGCAAGACCCATGCTAGGCCTCTCCATGGCCTCTAAGCCCTTCGTGCGCCTCCTGTCCGCTTCAACCGACCTGATGCTCAGGCTGCTCGGAGTCGACCAGAGGGATACGCCGGCGGTCACCGAAGAGGAGATCCACGCGCTGATCGCCGAAGGCTCGGACGCCGGGGTGATCGAGGATCAGGAACACCAGATGCTGCGCAACGTATTCCGCCTCGATGATCGCGCGATCGCATCGCTGATGGTGCCGCGCGGCGACATCGTCTATCTGGACATCCAGGACGGGCTGGACGAGAACCTGAAGCGGGTAGCCGAAAGCGAGCACACCCGCTTTCCTGTGCTCGACGGGGGTTTCGAGCATGTGATCGGGATCGCGCATTCGAAGCAGCTGCTCGGCCAGAGCCTGCGCGGAGAGGCGACCGATCTGAGCGCGAACCTCCAGCCTCCGGTCTTCGTGCCCGAGTCGCTGACCGGCATGGAACTGCTCGAACACTTCAAGACCGGAGGAGTTCAGCTCGCTTTCGTCATCGACGAATACGGCGAAGTGATCGGCATCGTGACTCTTCAGGACTTGATGGAAGCGATCACTGGGGAATTCCGGCCGCGCAGTGCCGAGGATTCGTGGGCCGTGCAGCGTGAGGATGGCTCCTGGCTGCTCGATGGCATCATCCCGGTGCCCGAGATGAAGGATTGCCTCGCGCTCAGGAGCGTGCCCGAGGAAGAGAAGGGGCGCTACAACACGCTGGCTGGCATGCTGATGCTGCTGCTGGGGCGCTTGCCCCAGACCGGGGACCACTGCGTCTGGGAAGGCTGGCGCTTCGAGATCGTCGATCTGGACGGCAAGCGCATCGACAAGGTGCTCGCTTCAATCGAGATCGCGCCCGAAGAGTCCGAGTCCGGCGAGGCCCAGGCTTAACGGAGTATTTCGGGGATCTCTTCGCCGCGGGCGAGCTGGCCGGTGCGCGCGAGAAGCCAGGCTGCGAGCGCGTTGCCGATCCAGACCGCGTACCAGGCGAAGACGACGTCGCTGAGGAAATGTCCGCCCTGGGCGATCCTCACGACGCCGACCAGCAGCGATGCTGCGATGCTTGCGGCGAGCCAACGGCGGCGGCGCGCTGGCGCAGCGAGCCAGCCGAAGCTCATCAGCGCGGCGACCCCCGAGACATGGCCGCTGACGAAGGAACAGTTGCGCGCGCACTCGCTGGCCGGACGGAGTGCGACCGTGAAGGTCTGAGCGCCACCGAAATCGCGGATCTGCTCAGGTCGGGCGCGGCCCCAGTGATTCTTCAGGCCCACATCGACGATCATGCCCGGGCCGATCACGATCGCGAGCAGCATGAAACCGAACCAGCGCCGCCGGGCCCTGAGCCATCCGCTCTTCGCGGCAAGGCTCGCGAGCCAGAGCAGAAGGAAGGCGGCAATCGCGAGCCGGGCGCCGCCCCAGACGAGCCAGTAGATGCCCTGGGCGAAGGCGGTCTCGCCGAGCGGAAAACCTGAGCCCGGAACGAAAAAGGCGCGCGCGGCAGCGAGGTCGATCTGCGGAAAGACCGAGAAGGCGAGCGCGGCGAACGCGAAGAGGCCCGCGAGCCAGGTGATCTCCGACTTCGCCGGCATCAGTAGCCCTTGAAGTCGGAGAGCAGCCAGACTCCCGCGTGACGCGAGAAGTCCGGATGAGACTGAACCGAACCGTAGCCGAGCTGCTGGCTTCGAGCGAAGCGGGCGATCGCCCCGGTCGGGGTGCTCTCGGCGATATAGAGCACGTCAATGCCCGGCGTGTTCGGCAGCGAGCGGGTCAGCTGGTACTGGTCGATCACCGTGTGCGAAGGGTTCCAGCTCGCGATCCGCGGCGATTTCGCCCTCAGCGTATAGGCGACATGGGCGAGCATTGTGCGGTCGTCGGCGACGACGAGCAGGTCCGGGTGCGCTTCGATGAAGGGCGACAGCGTCTCGACGAGCCTGTCCCAGTCCTTCATACGTTTGAGCGGGTCGAGCTTGGCGGTCAGCGGGCGCCCGACGAGGTGCAGCACGCTGGGCCAGTGGTAGACGAGGCCGGTGATCGCGAAGTTGAAGACGAGCGCCGCGACGAGCAGGCGAGCCCGCCAGGCTCGGCCTTCGAGCAGCCAGGCGACGGCGAGCAGGGTACCCGAGCAGAAAATCGGCCCGGCCCAGTTCGCGTTGGCGTGGCCGAACAGCGCCTGGGCGCAGACCAGCAGCAGAAGCGGCAGACTGCCGGCGATCAACAGGCGGTCGGCGGGTCGGCTGAGCGCGGCTCTGAGCGGGACCAGCGCGCCGATGAAGCCGATCGCGAGCAGAGGCCCGATCGAGCCGACCTGGGCGCCGAGGAATTCGAGCAGGTTCGAGCTGTGCTCGCGACCGCCATCGACCCGGGTGATGTCCGCGGTGTGGCGCAGGGTCGGGAAGTCGTTCTGCCAGTTCCACCACAGGTTGGGCGCGAGCACCAGCAGCGCGATCAGCGCGGCCATCCAGGGGCCGGGGCGGCGCAGCAGACGGCGCGCTTCAGGCGTCGCGACGAGCAGCGGCAGCGCGGTGAGCAGGAAGGCGCCCATCGTGTATTTGGACATCAGGCCCAGGCCGCAGACGAGGCCCAGACCCAGCCAGTGGGCGAGCCGGTCGCGCGCGATCGCTTCATGGAGAAGCCACAGCGCCGCGGTCCAGAAGAACAGCAGCAGTGCATCAGTCGAGATGAACAGGCCCAACGCCGAAGTAATGGGCAGGGTCAGGAAAGCGATCGCGGCGAGCGTTCCGCAGCGCTCGCTGTAGAGGCGCCGCCCCAGGCCGTAGAGCAGCAGCGCCGTGGCCGGATAGAAGATCAGGCTTCCGGCCTTGACCGCGACCAGCCCGTCGCCCCACAGCGCGGTCGTCGCGGCGATCAGCGCCGCGACCAGCGGGGGCTTGGAGAAATAGCCCCAGGCCAGGTCTTTCGACCAGCCCCAGTAATACGCTTCATCGGCGTAGAGGGTGATTCCGGAATGAGTGATGACCCAGATCCGCCACAGCGTCAGCAGCGTGATCGTGACGAGCAGCCAGGGCAGGCCGCTCGCTTCGGAGACTTGAGCGTTTGCGGAAGGCTTCACGGCAGCACCTTGACGAGGCGGACTCCGCCTTCCGAGTACAGCGTCTGAACGCGGACATCCTTGGGCAGACGGTCGAAACGGGTCAGCGCGAGCTCGCCCGGGCGCGGCTCGCGGGCCGGTGCCTGGCGCTCACGATAGACCGCGAAGCTGGGCTGGAAGAAGTTCCACTGCACCGCTGTTTCCGGATAGCGGCGCGACGCGAGCGCGGCGCGCTTGACCGGACCCTGGAGCAGATCGCCGACGAAAGGCGTGACGACGGTCGAGAGCAGAAGCGAGGTCACGATCGCCGAGACCGCGAGACGCTTCCAGGCCGGCACCGCGCGTGCGAAGAGCAGAGCGGCGACCAGGGCCAGCGCGACGAGACAGGCGATCAGGTAGCTCGCTCCGGCCGCCTGGACCCCGCGCGCGAGCTGGGCCTGGTAATAGCTGTCCTTGACCGCTCCCGCGGCGATCAGCCGCTCGAGAAGGACGGGCAGGGCCGCGAGCAGCGCGAGCAGCAGCAGGGCGGGAAGAAGGCTCAGAAAGCCGCTCTTGAGCCGTTCGCGGTGGTGGGCGATCAGCAGGAAAAGCGGGCTGCAGCCATAGAGCGCGTAATGCGGGAGCTTGGTTCCCGAGAACGAGAAGAAGATCAGCACGAAGCCGCACCAGATCCACAGGAAACGGCGCAGCGCGTCTGAGCTGTCGCGCCTCGCCTCGCGGAGGCCACGCACGAGCAGCCCGGTCCAGGGCAGAAGCAGGACAGGGACGATCAGCAGGTAGTAGAAGAGGCTGCCGCCGTGGCCTTCCATCGGTCCGGTGAAGCGGCCAACGTTGTGCTTCATGATGAAGCCGTCGATGAAGGCCTGGCCGTGGACCGCGTAGATCGCTGCATACCAGGGGGCTGCGATCGCAACCAGGATCAGCCAGCCGATCGGGTCGAAAGACGCACGCAGCCAGGCACCCAGGTCGCGGCGGCTCAGGCAGTAGAGCAGGGTCACGATGGCCGGGATCGCCAGCGCGATCGGACCCTTGGTCAGCACGCCCAGACCTATCCACAGATACATCCGGCGCAGCGGTGCCTTGTCGCGCGATTCGAGGTGACGCCAGCCGTCCAGCATCGCCAGCGTGAGCCACAGGTTCAGCAGAGCGTCAGCGGTCGCGGCGCGGCCGATCACGAAGACCCCGAGCGAGCTCGCGGCGACCAGAGTGGCCAGCCAGCCCGCTTCGCGGCCGCTGCGGCGCCATGCGAAAAGGCCCAGAGCGCTCGCCCACAGCGCGGCGGCCAGAGCCGAAGGCAGACGAAAACTCCATTCTCCGACGCCGGCGAGCGCGACCGGGATCGCCTGAAGCCAGTAGATCAGGATGGGTTTGTCGAAGCGTGGTTCGCCGTTGAGCCAGGTTGAGATGAAGTCGTGACGCACGAACATCTCGCGGGTCGCTTCCGAGAAAGCGCCTTCGTCGACATCGAAGAGTGGCGCGCCCGCCAGGTTCAGCGTCAGCAGAATCAGCGGGATCAGGAAAAGCAGCAGGGTGTCGCGAGCGCTCGCGCGTGGGCCGAGTGAGTTCATGCGGGGGTGTGCCAGGCTTCGTTCGAGTCCAGATCGTCCGGGTCGCGGACCCGGTACTGCGCGGCTGCACCCGATTCGAAGTAGATGCGGGCCAGGGTTTCGGAGAGCACGCCGGTCGAAATGAACTGGATCGCGCCGATCACGCAGAAAAAGCCCAGCAGCAGCAGGGGACGTCCGCCGATCGAGGCTCCAGTGAAGATCTTCAGACCGGCCAGCCAGGTGAGGATCGCCGCGCCGATCATGCCGAGAAAGAGGCCTATGCCGCCGAAGAAGTGACCGGGGCGGGCGCGGTAGCGCATGAAGAAGAAGACCGAGATCAGATCGAGCACTACGCGGAAAGTTCGCGAGATGCCGTATTTGCTCTCGCCGAACTGGCGCGCGTGGTGAGTCACCACTTCCTCGGCGATACGGCGGGGGGTCGTCACCGTCGCGAGCCAGGCCGGGATGAAGCGGTGCATCTCGCCATAGAGGCGAATGTTCTTGATCACGCTGGCGCGGAAAGCCTTCAGGCTGCAGCCGTAGTCGTTGAGGCGGACTCCGGTGATCCGGGCGATCAGCCGGTTGGCGATGCGCGACGGGATCTTGCGCAGGAACATGCCGTCCTTGCGGTTCTTGCGCCAGCCCGAGACCAGATCGAGGTCTTCATTGAGCAGGCGGGCGACCATGCGCGGAATGTCGATTGGGTCGTTCTGCAGGTCGCCGTCCATCGTCACGATCACGTCGCCGCGCGCGGCATCGACTCCGGCCTGCATCGCCGCAGTCTGCTTGAAGTTGCGCATCAGCGAAACGACGCGCACATGGGGGCCGTAGAGAGCCGCGACGCGGGCGAGTTCGTTCGGTGTCGCATCCGAGCTGCCGTCATCGACGAGGATCAGTTCCCACGGATGAGCGTAGTTGCCCAGCACTTCGTCGACGCGGCGAACCAGCGGTTCGACGTTCTCGGACTCGTTGTACATCGGAACCACGACCGAAAGACGGTGAGCGGGGGCCGCAATCTGCGGGCGAGTGGCGTTATCGTTCATGAGTTCTTTCCATTTTTTGACGTGCTTCCCGCGGGCAGCAGCACGAAGGCTGCCGCGCCGGCGATGACCGCGACGGCGATGATGACCAGATGCAGCGCCAGCGCAGCCTGAAGGCTCGCGGCGACGGGAATTTGATGAGGGGCGAGGGCTGCGGCGACTCCGGCTTCATAAGTGCCGAAACCGGCGACGCCCTGAACCGGCAGGATGGAGGCGAGTTCCGCGCCCAGCACCCCGGCCGAGGCGAGGCTCAGCGGGCTCGCGAGCATGCTCGCCAGGAGCAGCGACTGGGCCGCGAGTTTGATGCTCCAGTTGCCCAGAGTCCAACCCCAGGAGCGCAATGCACCGCGGCTGGAGTGGGCCAGCGCGACGCGCAGCTTCGCAATCTTGCCGGCGAGCCCGCCCGCGGCGACCGAAGCCGAATCGTGATTCCTCGCCCAGGCCGGGATCGCCCAGGTCGCGAAGAGTACGGCCAGCGACCAGACGATACGCAGCGCAAGCGGCAGGGCCGGCCAGACCCAGGCCGCGAGCAGCAGCACGACGAAAGCGTCCTGGAGCCTGAGCCAGAGCAGCGAGACCAGCGCGCGGGTCATCGGCACGCCGAACTCACGCTGCAGCAGAATCGGCAGAGCCGCCTCGCCGCTGCGAAAGGGCAGCACGTTGATCGCGGCATTGTGGGCGGTCGTTATCCGGGCGATCGCCCAGAAGCGCGACCCGGCGACGTCGCGAAACTCGTCATGGACGCGCGCGGCGCGCAACAGATAGCTCGCGGTCAGGCCTGCGACTACGAGCAGCAGTGTGCTTGCGGGCAGGCGGGCGAGGTGGAGCCAGACTCCGTGCCAGTCTCCACTGTGGGCGAGCCAGGCGATCAGAGCGATCGAGATCAACAGGGCGAGGGCGCGCTTGATCACAGCAGATCCCGTCGGCGCCGGCCGCTCAGTGCGATGGCGACAAGACCGCCGAGGAAGGCCAGAGCGGCCAGAGCGTTCTGCAGAGGGAGCGCGAGCGGGTAGCCCTGATCTGAGAGATAGAGGCCGATGCCCAGGCCGGTCATCGCGATGCCGAAGAAGATTCGCCAGCCGCGCGCTTCCCAGTTGTGCCAGTGCCGCGACAGCGCCTCACCGGCCATGCCCGAGATCCAGCCACCCAGAGCACCGGCGAGCACGTCGATCGGCCAGTGTGCGCCGACCGCGATCCGCGAGAAAGCGATCAGACAGGCGGCGGGCAGTGCGATCAGTGCGACTTGCCACGGGCGGCGCGAGAAGAAGATCAGCGTCGAGGCGAAGGCGAAGGCGGTCACCGAATGGCCGGAAGGGAAGCTGTTGCTGGTCAGCACTTCGCCGATCACATGAATCTGGTTGGGCGCGAGCACCGCGGCCGGGCGGGCCGCATGGACCAGCGGCTTGAGCAGATGGGTGTAGGCGGCGCCGAAAATCCCGGTGAAGAGCGCTGCGGCCATCAGGCGCGGAAAGCGGACCAGGGTCGGGGCGAGCAGCGCATAGGTGCCGGCTCCGCTTCCCATCAGCGTCACGCAGGACCAGAAGAGTTCGGGTTGTTCTTTGACGGCGCCGTTCAGCGCGACGAAGAGCTCACGCCCGCTTCCGCTCAGAATCAGCAGCAGCATCGCTGCGACGAGCGCGACGACGGGCAGCCAGCGCAGCGGGTGGCGACCGGGCAAATGGCGGGGGCGGTCAGTGAAGATCAGGGATTCGGGCATCTGGGATGCTCAGACAAAAACGCACAATGTTAGCATTCGCGGATACGGTTGGCGGGACAGGAGTGGCTGTGCCAGATCCTCCATCCTATCAAACTCGGCGCGGCTTGCCCCTTGGGCCTTGCCCTTGGCGGTTGGCAAGGCTTGGCGTCAGTGGTAGGCTTGGAGCCGATGTGGTGCAGAGCGGCAGCTGCCGCGCCGGGTATTTCCGACCGGCTCCAGCCGCCAGCCGACGGGGCGAACAGAGGTTCGCCTTTTTTGTATGTAGCTTCTTGACGAATCCTCTCATCTCGCATGTTCGACGCCGTCCGCAACAATAAACGCATAGTTCAGGTCTTTCTGGCCATCATCACCATTCCCTTTGCGCTGTGGGGGGTGGATTCCTATATCCAGAGCTCCGCACGCGATGCCGGGGTGGCCAAGATTGGACGCAGCAAGATCACCCAGCAGGAATTCCAGCAGGCAATGCGCGACGCCCAGGGCCGCATGCGTGAGCAGATGGGGCCGTCTTTCGACCCCTCCACGCTGCAGACTCCCGAATTCCGCCAGTCGGTCATTGAAGACATGATCAGCCAGCGCCTGGTCGATCTTCAGCTCGATGCCTCGCACATGAGGGCGGGCCCGGAAGCGCTGGGTCAGATCATCGGCAACAATCCGGCTTTCCTGGAGAATGGCCAGTTCTCGGAGAAGAAGTTCGAGCTGGCGCTCGCCGAACGCGGCATGACTCCGAGTCGCTTCAAGTCCCTGCTGGCTCAGCAGCTGGCTGAGCAACAGCTTCTTGCGGGTGTGTCGGCCAGCGAAGTCGTTTCGATGGCTTCGATCGACCGCTGGCTTGCGCTGCAGGATGAAGTGCGCGAAGTCGAAGTGGTGCAGATTCCGCTTGCACGCTTCATGCCCCAGGTCAAGCTCGCCGCCGACGCGGCGCGCAAGGAATACGACGCCAACCAGTCCCGCTGGCAGATGCCCCTTCAGGTCAAGGTCGAGTACCTTGTGCTGAGCCAGGCGGCTCTGGCCAATGAGGTCACGGTCAGCGATGACCAGGTGCGCAAGTTCTACCAGGATAATCCGCAACGCTTTGCCGGTGCCGAACAACGCCACGTTCGCCATATCCTGATCGAAGCGCCCAAGAGCGCTCCGGCCGACAAGCGCAAGCAGGCCAGGGCCAAGGCCGAAGCCTTGCTCGCCCAGCTGCGCGCGAAACCCGAACGTTTTGCCGAGCTGGCCAAGGCCAACTCGCAGGACACGGATTCCGGCGCCAAGGGCGGCGATCTGGGTTATATGAGCCGCGGCGGCTCCAAGGACTTCAAGGCGGTTGAGGACGCCGCCTTCGCGTTGAAGGCCGGAGCGGTCAGCGACATCGTCGAGAGCGACTACGGTTACCACCTGGTCAAGCTTGACGACGTGCGCAGCGCCACCGTCAAGCCTTTCGAGCAGGTCAAGGAAGGCATCCTCGCCGACCTGAAGAAGGAAGCGGCCGCGAAGCGTTTCGCTGAAGCTGCGGATAGCTTCACGAATACGGTCTATGAGCAGCCGGACAGCCTGAAGCCTGCCGCCGACAAGTACAAGCTGCAGATCCAGCAGACTCCGCTGTTTGCACAGGTCAAGGGTTTGCCGCCTCCCTTCGATAACCCGAAGGTGCTCAAGGCGACCTTTGCTCCGGAAGCGATCAAGAGCCATCGCAACACCGAGGCGATGGACCTGGGGGATGGCCGCCTGATCTCGGTTCGCGTCATCGAAAGCAAGCCCGCATCGCTGAAGCCGTTTGCCGAAGTGCGGACCCAGATCGAACAACAGCTGACGCTCAAGGAGGCTGCAAAGCTGGCGAGCGCGGAAGGGACCAGGCAGTTGGCGGCGCTGAAGAAGGGCGAGACGCCCGCGCTCGAGTGGAGCAAGGCCGAGAAGGTCTCGCGCGGCAAGTCTTCGTTGCCGCCCGTTCTGGCCAAGCCGGTTTTCCGCGCTTCCGGAAAGCTCCCCGCCTATGTCGGCACCGAGATCCCCGGCGCCGGTTACGGTATCGTCAGGATTCGCTCGATCGAGCCGGGCAAGGCTCCGACGGCCGACGATCCGCGCCGCAGGGCTTTCGCGATGCAATACGGGCGTCTGATCAGCGAACTCGATCGCGCGGCCTACTTTGCCGCTCTGCGCGAGCGCTATACGGTCAAGATCGACAAGGCCGCGCTCGAAGCCAAGGAATGATCTGGAACGAGTGTTGAAACAAGAAAGGGCCGCGCTAGCGGCCCTTTCTGTTTCTGCGCGTGCTGATCGCCGCATCACCAGACAAAGAAAAAGGGCCGCAAATGCGGCCCTCTCAACAGCTGCGTGGGCTGAGTGTCAGGCGTCGGAGTCGGCGTCAGCCACGGCCAGCGCGGTCGTGTTGAAGCCCCCGTCGACGTACATGATCTCGCCGGTCACGCCCGAAGCGAGGTCCGAGCACAGGAAAGCAGCGGCATTGCCCACTTCCTCGATCGTCACGTTGCGGCGCAGCGGAGCGTTCTTCTCGTTGAAGGAGAGCAGCTTTCCGAAGCTACCGATGCCTGAGGCGGCCAGCGTCTTGATCGGACCCGCGGAGACCGCATTGACGCGGGTGCCTTCCGGGCCGAGCGTGCACGCCAGATAGCGAACCGACGCTTCGAGGCTGGCCTTGGCGAGGCCCATCACGTTGTAGTTGGGCATCGTCCGGACCGCGCCCAGATAGGACAGAGTCAGCAAGGAGCCGTTGCGGCCCTTCATCATCGGCCGGGCTGCCTTGGCCAGAGCCGGGAAGCTGTAGGCGCTGATCTCGAGTGCAGTGCGGAAAGCTTCGCGCGAGATGCCGTCGAGGAAATCACCATCCAGAGCTTCTCTGGGGGCGAAGCCGATCGAATGAACCAGACCGTCCAGGCCGTCCCAATGTTCGGCCAGCGAAGTGAAGAGCGCATCGATCTGGGCATCTTCACCGACATCGAGCGGGAACACGAGATCGCTGTCGAACTCGGCCGCGAACTTTTCGAGACGATCCTTGAAACGATCGTTCTGGTAGGTGAAAGCCAGGCTCGCGCCTTCGCGGTGCATGGCCTTCGCAATTCCGTAAGCGATCGACCGATTGCTCAACAACCCGCAGATCAGGATTCGCTTACCTGCAAGAAAACCCATTATGAACACTCCGTTTAGGGGATTGGGGATTATATCGGACGCGCGCGCCATCTCCCAGCCCTGTGGTGATCAGGGCTAATGATCGTGCGATGAGTGGATCAGTGACCGCTCGTCGAACGGATCAGACCGACGACGACGCCTTCGAGTGCGAACTCGTCGGGGGAAACGTCGATCGGCGCGTAGTCAGGGTTTTCGGCGAGCAGCCTGACCCGGCCTTCGCGCAAGAAGAGGCGCTTGACCGTGACATCGTCGCCGATCCGGGCGACGACGATCTGGCCGTCGCGCGCGCTCTCGGTGCGGTGGACGGCGATCAGATCACCGTCGAGGATGCCGACGTCGCGCATCGACAGACCGCGCACGCGGAGCAGGTAGTCGGCGCGTTCGGCGAACATCCCTGGGTCGAGCTTGAACCTCGCCTCGATGTGTTCGCTGGCGAGGATGGGGCTGCCGGCTGCGACGCGGCCGATCACCGGAAGACCGGAGTCTTCGAGCAGGCGAATGCCGCGGGCGCGGCCTTCCTCTATTTCGATCACGCCCTTTTTTTCGAGCGCACGCAGGTGCGCTTCGGCCGCGTTCGGCGAACGAAAGCCGAAGGCCTGGCAGATTTCGGCGCGGGTGGGCGGTCGGCCATCGTGTTCCAGCGTGTCGCGGATCAGCGCGAGGATTTCGGCCTGGCGGCCGGTCAGGGATGTGCTCATGGCTATATTTTTGTACAGCTCGCCGTTTGCCGCAAGCGCGACGTGCGCTAAGGGACCAGAACCGCAGCTCCCTGGAGACGGCCCGCACGCAGCTGTTGCAGCGCATCGTTGGCATGGCTCAGCGGGAATGCGGTCGTATGGGTTTGCGGAGGATGGCGGGCGATGTCGGCGAAAAAGCCGTCGCCGTCTGCGCGGGTCAGGTTGGCGACCGAGCGGATCTGCCGTTCGCCCCACAACCACGCGTAGGGGAAAGAGGGGATCTCGCTCATGTGGATTCCCGCGCAGACGACGCATCCGCCCTTGCCGACCGCGCGCAGCGCCGCCGGGACGAGAGCGCCGACAGGCGCGAAGATCAGTGCGGCATCGAGCTCCGCGGGGGATGGTCCGCTTGAGCTGCCCGCCCAGGTGGCGCCCAGGCTCAGCGCGAAGGCCTGGCTCGCGTGGTCGTCGGCGCGGGTGAAGGCATAGACTTCGCGGCCTTCGTCGCGCGCCACTTGCGCAACGATGTGCGCGGCGGCGCCAAAGCCGAACAGGCCGATCCGGCGCGCCTCTCCGGCAAAGCGCAAGGCCCGGTAGCCAATCAGGCCGGCGCACAGCAGCGGGGCAAGGCTCACCGGATCGGCTTCGTCGGGCAGCGCAAAGCAGTAACGCGCATCGGCGATGCAGTGGCTCGCATAGCCTCCGTCGATCTGGCAACCGGTAAATCGCGCCTCGTTGCAGAGGTTTTCGCGGCCGCTGAGGCAGAAGCGGCATTTCCCGCAGGTCCAGCCCAGCCAGGGCACTCCGACTCTCTGGCCGACCGTGAAGCCCGAGTTTGGGCTGCAGGATTCGACTCGGGCAACGATCTCGTGGCCCGGGATGATCGGATAGCGCGCGCCAGACAATTCGCCGTCGACGAGATGAAGATCGGTACGGCAGACTCCGCATGCCTCGACGCGCAGAAGCAGCTCGCCGGGGCCCGGGGCCGGCAGCGGCGCTTCGATTGCGATCAGCGCTTCGTGTGGTGCGGCAAGGCACATCGCCTGCAACGAGTTCATTGCCTTTCCCCCTTTCGTCTTGTCCCGGCCAAGCCTCTGAGCTACTAATGCTAGAGGATAGTGCGGGGTCGCACAGGAGGTCCACGATGGAGTCCGCCGTTAGCAAGCTCGCAGTTCCGGTAGAATCAGAACTGCAACCGCCGGTCGGGCCTCTACCCCCCGGTTCTCCGGCGCCAGGTTTCGTTTTGCCCGACGCGGACATGGACAGCTTCGATTTGGGCGTG